>JBCBRF010000269.1:0-3515 GCA_039819865.1 Pseudomonadota bacterium
TCTGTTCCTGATCGCGCATCGGCGGAGCTCCCGCGTTGAGACCAAAGCAGCCTCGCGCAGGAACCGTTAGCGAAACCTTACCCCACCCCGTCCGACCCTGCGCCGGGCCGAGCGGGGGATAGGCCTGCGCCCGCGCCGTCACAGGTTGAGCTGATAGCCCACCGGAACGTAGCGGAAGCTGGAGCCGGTCTGCTCGACATAGCCGACCGCCGGGAACGGCATGTGGTACCCCGCGAACGGCACGCGATCCGCGGCGATCATCCCGAGAAGCCGCTTCCGCGTCGCCGCCGCGGCCTCTTTGTCCATATCGAACACCACATGCCAGTCCGGCCGCTGCAGGCTGGCGACATAGTGGTTGCAGGCGTCCGCGAGGATCATCAGGCGCCGGCCGTCGCTCTCGATATGATAGGCCATGTGCCCGGGCGAATGTCCGGCCGCATCGACCGCCGTGACGCCGGTGACGACGTCCTCGCCGGGTTTGATGAAGGTCGTCTTCGGGGCGAGCGGCGCGACCATCTCGGCCGCCAGCTTCGAGCCGCCCGCGATCCGCTGGTTGGGCGAGTCGGGCTGCCGCCAAAAGTCGAACTCGACCGCGCTCGTCACGTAGCGGGCGTTCGGAAAGCTTGGCGCGCCATCCTCCATCAGCCCGCCGATATGGTCGCCGTGGAAATGGGTCAGCACCACCACGTCGACCGCCTCGGCCGGGATCCCGGTCTCTGCGAGCAGCGCCGTCAGGTTGCCCCGCTCGGGTCGGCGACGCGCCCCGTTGCCCGAATCGAACAAAATGACCTGGCGGCCGGTGTTCACGACCACTGGCGTATAGCCGTTCTCGAGCGCGCCGGTCGGCAGGAAGTTCTGCGCCAGCAGCGCTTCGAGCTCATTCCGCGGCCGGTCGATCCCGAAGATCCCGTGCGGGTTCTCCCGCTGGATCGCGCCGTCGAGGATCGTCGTGACCTCGAACGATCCGACCTTGAAGCGGTAGTGGCTCGGGCGCGCGACGCCCATCATCGGCGCCTCGGCCGCGGCTGGAGCGGCGCGCCCGAGCAAGGCGGCGGCCGGCAGTCCGGCGGCGCCCAGCAGCGCCGCGCGGCGGGAAAGGGTGAGTTTGGTCATGTCGCCTCCCTGGGAGCGCCCCCTCGGGGCGGCGCCGCCGGAGCGAAACGGGCGACGCGTCGGTTTCGGGAGCACGCGCCCCAGGAGCGGGGCGCGCGCATGAGAGCCAAGGCTTCGGATCCAAGGCTTCGGATCCAAGGCGCGGCGCTGGATCAGAGATTGAGCTGGTAGCTCGCCGGCACGAAGCGGAAGCCGTCGCCGAGCGGCTCGACATAGCCGACCGCCGGGAACGGCATATGGTAGCCGACGAACGGGATGCGGTCGGCGGCGATCATGCCGAAGACCTGCTTCCGCGCCTGGCCGGCCGCTTCCTTGTCCATGTCGAAGCGCACATGCCATTCGGGCTTCTGCAGACTGACCACATAGTGGTTGGCGACGTCCGCGGTCACCATCAGCCGCCGGCCCTCGCTTTCGACGTTGTAGACGGTGTGGCCCGGCGTGTGGCCCGAGCCGTCGACGGCGGTCACGCCGCTCACCACATCCTCGCCGGGCTTGATGAAGCTCATCTTCTCCGCGAGCGGCGCGACGTTCGACTGGGTGAGCCGGGCCACGCGCTCGGTCCCGCCCGAGAGCTTGTCCTCGGCCGACCAGAAATCGTACTCGACCGCGTTCGTGACGTAGCGCGCGTTCGGGAAAGCCGGTGCGCCGTCCTCCATCAGGCCGCCGATATGATCGGGGTGGAAGTGGGTGAGCACCACCACGTCGATCTGCTCGGGCGACAAGCCGGCGTCGGCCAGCCGCGCATACAGCTGCCCGGCCGCCGGACGCCGATCGCCCGGCCCGTTGCCGGTGTCGAACAGGATCACCTCGTTCCCGGTGTTCACGATCGTGACCGTGAAGCCGATCTCCATCTGATCCGCGGGCAGGAAGTTCGCCTCGGCCAGGTCCGCCACCGCGCCGGCGTCCTGGTCTTGACCGAAGATCGGATGCGGTCCCGGCAGCTGCACCGCGCCGTCGAGCAGCGTGGTCACTTCGAAACCGCCGAGCTTGAAGCGGTAGAAGGTGGGCCGGCTGACGCCCGCCAGCGGCGCTTCGGCCCGCGCGGCGATCGGCGCGCCGGCGAACGCGCTCGCGCCGGCGGCGCCCGCCAGGCCGAGCAGCGCGCCGCGTCGAGAAACCCTCAGATCGGTCATGAGCGAAATCCCTCTCGTGTTGTCGTTGAGTGCGCTGCGACATCCCTTCCGTTCGCACACGCGCGCGAAACGATGGGGCGCTGCGGGCGCGTGTCGACGACCGAGCGATGACATTTTGTTGCGAGAGCCGGCAAAAAACTGTTTCCGAAAGTGACCCGATCAGTCGAGCCGAGCGCAATCTTGTCCGATCGCAAGGTCGATCCCGAGCGCGGTTCGGGCGATGGGAACGACGGTTTGAAGCCCAACGCTACCGCGCCGGCGCGAACAGCAGTCCCCGCCAGAGCGCGAACTTGTTCAGCGAGAAGCTGTGCAGCACCACCTTCTCGAGCGCCGCACGATAATGCCGGTGCGCCTCCGCCATCTGCGAGCGATCCTCCGGGTTGAGAAACTGCGCCAGACGTTCGGTCATGCGCGGCGGCGGATGCAGCCGCTGCAGCTCCTTCGCCCCGAGATTGAGCGGCGCCCAGAGCCGAGACAGGTCGGGCGGCGCCGGCGGATCGTCCTCGTCGAGCGCGGCGAGAGCGAGGAACAACAGCCCGCGGTCGAGCCGCGCCGCGATCTCCTCGTCCTCGAGCGCCTCGATCGCGGGGCCTTTCTCCTCTGAGCCGGGGCGTTGCCAGAGATAGGCGCGCAGCAGGCCGCGGTTCTCGCCGAGCAGGACGCCGGCCTCGCTCCGCTGCGTATGGAAGCTGTCGCGCAGCATCGAGAGGAACGGCGCGGAGATCGGATCCATCGCCCGCCGCTCCGCATGCGCCGCGGCCCCGCCGGCGGCGATCCGGCTGGCGAGGTAGAGGAAGAACATGTCCGGCTCGAACAGATCCTTCCGCTCCTTGGCGTAGGCGATTCTGGCCCAGGCGGTTCGCACGCTTTCGGGCGCGGCGGCGTGCGGCGCGCGCGCTTTCGGCTCCCGGGCGAGATCGAGGAACTGGCGCAAGGTCCAGCGCGCATCGTCGCCGATCAACGCGTCGAGATCCGCCCGCTCGGCCTCGCCCGCATCGGTCGCCTGAGCCGCGGTCGCCGCCTCCGCGCTCACCAGCCGCGCCAGCGCCTCGAGCGCGAGCCCGTCGGCCTCCGCGTCGGGGAACGGCGAGAGCGCCTGAGCCCGGGCCGGCGCGTCGCCGTCCTCCGCCGCGCGTTCCGTCAGCGCGTCCGCGAAGCCGCGGCGCCATTCCGCGATGGCGTTGGCCGCCAGCATCCGGTCGGCGGCGGCCCGATGGTCGGCGAGCCAGGCGGCCCAGCGTCGCGTCGCGGGCTCCTGAGACGCCTCTG
>JBCBRF010000270.1:0-3482 GCA_039819865.1 Pseudomonadota bacterium
CGCGCACTCAACCGCGCTCTCTGCGAATGTTCGATAAAATTTTTATTGCAAAGCGCGGTGTTTCTGTTCTGAAGCACCGGTGTCACGGGCCGTCGGTCTTGATGGCTTGGGACGTACGGTTTTAGGCAGAAAAGGCCCCGCGTCAGCGGCGCCTCGATGGAGGTTGTATATGCGCAGCGCGTTAGCAGCAGGCATCTTGCTGGCCATGTCGGCCGCGCCGGCGATCGCTCAGGATCGCGAAGGGTGGCCATCCAGCTTCACCGTCGCCACCGCCTCACAGGGCGGAACATACTTCGCGTACGGCAACGGCTGGGCCAACCTGGTCGCCGACGAACTCGGGATCTCGGGCGGCGGCGAAGTCTCGGGCGGACCGGGGCAGAACATGGCCCTGGTGCACACCGGCCAAACGGCGTTCGGCATGGCGACGATGGGTCCCGCGCGCGAGGCGTTGGAGGGCAACAACCCGCTCGCGCCCGGCGTCGTGATGGACAAAGCCTGCGCGATGTTCCCGATGTACCAGACGCCGTTCAGCATCACGACGCTGAGTTCGTCCGGCGTCGCGGCGGTGTCCGAGATCCCGGCCGGCGCGAAGATCGGCTTCGGCCCAGCCGGTTCGACCTCAGACACGTATTTTCCAAGGATGCTGGAAACGCTGGGCGTCGAGTTCGAGCGCCGGAACGGCAGCTGGAGCGATCTTGGCGGCCAATTGCAGGACGGGCTCATCGACGTGATCGCGTTCGCGGCGGGCGTGCCCGTGCCGGCGGTCAGCCAGCTCGAGGTGCAGACCGGCGTCAACATCATCGAGTTCACGGAAGAAGAAACCACGACGATCCTCGGGGCGTTCCCGGTGTCGCCGTTCACGATTCCGGCGAGCACCTACACGACGCTCGAAGCGGACGCCCGGTCGGTGTCCATGTGGAACTTCGCCCTCGCGAATTGCGATCTTCCGGAAAGCTTCGTCTATGAAGCGACGAAAGTCGTGATGTCGGACAACGCCCGGATGGTGAACATCCATAAGGCGGCTCGCTCCACCGTGCCGGAGAACTGGGACAAGAACACCTTTATGATGTGGCACCCGGGGGCGGCGCGCTGGTTCAATGAAAATGGCGCGGAAATCCCGGCTGACATGATCTACGGCGGTTGATGCGAGCCGCACTACGCGCCGAACTAGCGAAAGTTCGAGCGAGCGGGCGCGTAAGCGCCCGCTTTTTTACTATGTAGGACATCACAGGTTCGTGGCGTTTGTTGCTTTTTCTGAGATCTAGTGGTTCTCAGGACATGAAGGCGAGCGCCGAACGCCGCGGCCTTCGCCCGTGCGATGCGAGAGGACGCAACGGTGATCGCCAGCGAGGGAGGCTCTGTTGACGCAACGCAGCGAGACTAAAGTCGCCGAGGATGAGGTCGTGATCGCTCAGGGCGTCGACGAGGAGCCGGTCGAAGCCAACCGCAGAGTCTACGAAGGGCGGGCGCTCACCGCGCTCACGGTTTTCGCCGCGCTGTACGCGGCTTTTCACATGGCGGCCCTCAACGGCGTGTCGATCTCGGCGATGACCGGCGGCGCCGTGGTGCTTCCTTTTCTTCCGTCCTTCCCGCTGGAGACTTGGAACTTTCGCATCGTGCACATCGCGGGCGCGCTGGGTCTTGGTTTCCTCATGTTCGCAGGAGCGTCGTTTCCGAGGGAAGGCGCTCGCGAGACGAAGATTCTCGGCTACCTGTCTTATCTGCTGATGGTCCCGGCGCTGTTTTCGGTCGCGGTCGCCCTGTCCTTCGCTAACGAGGTCGCCGCCGGCGCGATGTGGAACGGCATCGACCCCCGCATCAAATTCAACGAAACATGGTTGTTCGGCGCGCCGCTGATCGCCGCCACCGGGGGCGCCATCGCGTTGTCCTGGGCGCACCGCCGCGACCGGGACGGGGTCGCCGCGCCGGACGCCGTGCTGGTGGTCTGCGGCGTCGCGGTCGCGACGTATCTGATCACCATCTTCGGAACCAACATGCGCCAGTCCACGGGCACGCCTTTCGCCCCGATCGGCATGTCGATCGCCGCCGTCGCGGGCGTCATGTTGATCCTGGAGCTGACCCGACGCGTCGCCGGTTACGCGCTCGTGGTGATTTCGATGATCTTTCTGGCCTATGTCTTCGTCGCACCGTTCCTGCCCGGCTTCCTGCAGGCGCCGCAGACCTCGTGGCAGCGGTTCTTCAGCCAAGTGTACACCGACGCCGGCATCCTCGGGCCGACGACCGCGGTGTCGTCGACCTATATCATCCTCTTCATCATCTTCGCAGCGTTCCTGCAGGCGTCGAAGGTCGGCGACTACTTCGTGAACTTCGCATTCGCAGCTGCGGGCCGCTCGCGCGGCGGGCCCGCGAAAGTGGCCGTGTTCGCCTCCGGCTTGATGGGAATGATCAACGGCACGTCGGCGGGCAATGTCGTCGCCACCGGGTCGCTCACGATCCCGCTGATGAAGAAGGTCGGCTATCGCAAGCAGACCGCTGGCGCGGTCGAGGCCGCGGCCAGCACTGGCGGGCAGATCATGCCGCCGATCATGGGCGCCGGCGCCTTCATCATGGCGGAGATCACGGGCGTTCCGTATCTCGAGATCGCCACCGCTGCGATCATTCCGGCGATTCTATACTTCGTTTCGGTCTACTTTATGGTCGATTTCGAGGCGGCTAAGCTCGGCATGAGAGGCATGCGGGAAGACGAGCTGCCGGTGTTCGCCAAAATGGTGCGGCAAATCTATCTCTTTATTCCGATCATTATCCTGATCGGGGCGTTGTTTCTCGGATACTCGGTGATCCGCGCCGGGACGCTCGCCACCGCCGCGGCGGCGATGGTCAGTTGGTTGACGCCGCACGCGATGGGGCTGCGCGCAACCGCGCGGGCGTTCGAGATCGCAGGCGTTATGTCGATTCAGATCATCGCGGTCTGCGCCTGCGCCGGCATCATCGTGGGCGTGATTTCGATGACCGGGGTGGGGGCCCGCTTCTCCAATCTGTTGCTGGAGCTGGCGGGCGTCAGCCAACTTCTTGCGCTGATCTTCGCTATGGCGGTCGCGATCCTGCTCGGTATGGGCATGCCGACGACGGCGGCGTATGCGGTCGCAGCGTCGGTGGTCGCGCCTGGCCTTGTCGAGCTCGGCATTCCGCTTCTGACGGCGCACTTCTTCGTCTTCTACTTCGCCGTCGTTTCGGCGATCACGCCGCCGGTCGCGCTCGCGTCCTATGCGGCCGCGGGGATCTCCGGAGCGAACGCTATGGAGACGTCGGTCGCCTCGTTCAAAATCGGGATCGTCGCCTTTGTCGTGCCGTTCATGTTCTTTTACAGCTCGGCCTTGCTGATGGACGGTGAAGCGCTTGAAATCGCGCGGGTCTTTGTGACCGCGACGTTCGGCGTGTTCCTGTTGGCGTCCGCCGTTCAAGGTTGGTTCATGAGCGCGCCGGCGGCGTGATCGCCGAAACGACGGCGAAGTAGAAGACGA
>JBCBRF010000271.1:0-3467 GCA_039819865.1 Pseudomonadota bacterium
GATCAGCCAGGTGACCGAGGAGGTCGTCGCGATCTTCGCGGATCTCGGCTTCGAGGTGAAGGAGGGGCCCCAGGTCGAAACCAGCTATTACTGCTTCGACTCCCTGAACATCCCGGCCGAGCACCCGGCGCGGACGGAGATGGACACCTTCTACATGGCGCCGAAGCCGGACGGGACGCGCCACGTCCTCCGCACCCACACCTCCCCGGTGCAGATCCGCACGCTCGAGGCCGAGGGCGCGCCGGTCCGCTTCATCGCGCCCGGCCGCGTCTATCGCTCCGACTACGACCTGACCCACACGCCGATGTTCCACCAGGTCGAGGGCATGGCGATCGACCGCGACATCTCCATGGCCAACCTGAAATGGACGCTGGAGGAGTTCTGCCGCGCCTTCTTCGAGGTCGACGAGGTCGAGCTGCGCTTCCGCGCCTCGCACTTCCCCTTCACCGAGCCGTCGGCCGAGGTCGACATCCGCTGCTCCTGGGCGGGCGGCCAGCTGAAGGTCGGCGAAGGCGACGACTGGCTCGAGATCCTCGGCAGCGGCATGGTGCATCCGAAGGTCCTCGCGGCCTGCGGCGTCGACCCGACCGAATGGCAAGGCTTCGCCTTCGGCATGGGCATCGATCGGGTGGCGATGCTGAAATACGGGATCCCGGATCTCCGCGCCTTTTTCGACAGCGATCTGCGTTGGCTCCGCCATTACGGCTTCCGCAGCCTCGACGTGCCGAGCGTGGCGGCGGGTCTCTCGAGCTGAAACGTCGACGACGCGCCCCCTTTCGCTAAAGCGCCGAGCGGATCCCATCCCGAGGATCCGGCGTCTCGCGGCGCGCCCCAATTCCGGGACGGCTGATCCTGATCAAGGCGCGACGCCCACCGCGCCCGCTCTGTCGACCAGCGCCCTGCGGTCGCAGACGCGGATATATTCTTGACTGACCAGGTCGGAAATTCCACCTCTAGGGCTGTGAAGGACGGACGCGCCTCGGATCGGGCCGGGATCCGACCGGGATCCGACCGGCCGCGAGTGGAAGGACGAAGCGCTGATGCAAACCGCCCAACGACCGCGGCTTTCGGAGCAGGGCCCGGCGATCGCCGGGACGGCCGCCATCCTCGCCTTTCCGACGCCCATGCGCGCCGCGCCCCGTCTCGAAGCGCCTCTGACCGGCGCAGAGGCCCGCCGCCTCGACCGTTTGCGCCGCGTCGCCCGCGACAGCTGCCTCGCTGCGCGGCGCGACCGTCCGGGCGCGCCAGGGGTCCACTGGGATTCGCCGCCGTTCGCAATCCGCTCCCGATGCGCCGAGCTGTTCCGCGCCTTCTTGGAGGCGGCGGATCGCGACGTCCGCGTCCATCGCCCCGAAGCCTCGGCGATCGGCGTGGACGAGCGTTGGCTGCTGCGCTTGTTCTCCGCGCTCGCCGAAGACGATCTCGCCCGCGCCAAGGGCCTCGTGGCCTTTCGCGTCGCGCGTCATCGCCGGCGCGAGACGCTCGCCATGGCCGCGCGCCTGGCCGCGGTCCTCGCCCTGGACCCGCCCAACGCCGCTCCTACGTGACCAACCGCGAGGCGCGCCGCGGCTTCACCTGAGCGCGCCCAGCATCTCAACCAAGGAGAACCTCATGGCCGCCACCGAGACCGTTTTCGAACCCGACGCCGTCGCCGAGATCGTCCAGGGCCTCACGAAGTCTCTGGCCGAGACCTCCGTCGCGACCATGAAGGCGCAGAATTTCCACTGGAACGTCGCAGGCATGGCCTTCGGCCCGCTCCACGCGCTGTTCCAGGAGATCTACGAGGATCATTTCACGGGCCAGGACGAGCTGGCGGAGCGCGTCAAGGCGCTCGGCGCCCACGCCGAAGGCCGCTACGCCGAATACCTGAAGCTGTCCGCGATCGAGGAGAGCGATGGCCATCTGAGCGCCGAGGCCATGGTGAAGGCGCTCGCCGCCGACCAGGCGACGCTCTCGAGCACGCTCCGCGCCCTGGCCATGGTCGCGGACAAGCACGAGGACGTCGTGACCAACGACCTGGCGATCGAGCGCGCAGACAAGCACGACAAGTTCGCCTGGATTCTGAACGCGCATCTGAGCTGAGCGCGCTCGCGCAGCGGGCGTCGACTATCCAACGGGACAGTCGACGCCCTTCTTCTCACACTTGCGTCCATAGGCTTTCAGCCAATGGCTGTATTTGCCCAAGCGCTGCTGCTGCTTGTACAAATCCTCAACAAACGCGCTGCGCTCCTTTTTCCCATCGAGCGATTTGAACGTCTTTTTCTGCGGCTTCGTCATTGCGCACCCGATGCAATGGCCGGCGCGTTTGAATTTGCAGACATCGATGCAGGGGGAAGGAACTTTGGCGCCCATCGGCGGCTCCTGAAGTTTCGAGAGAGGGAAGGGTCTCGTGCGACGGCCGCTCTGGGTCGCAAACGACCGGCGCCGCGAGAGCCTGATTGCGAGACGGGCGGCCGCAGCGCTCTTAGTGGAGCCGACCAGCCATCGGCGCGGAACGCCACGGATCGCCGCATGGGACGGTTTCGCTGGGAGCATCGCCGATCAGAGCCAGGGCGGCGCCAAGCCGCGCCGCACTCGTGACAGCGACGGGAATCGCCGACGCGCGCACATATCGAGCCGCCGCGGCGTAAGCGCCGTCGAGATCGCCCGCGGCGGCGGCCCCCACCGTATGCGCCATCAACAGCTCATCCTCGCAGACGAAAACGCAGCCGGTTCGACGGCGTCTGAGAACGCGGCGACACTGGTGCGCCAGGCCCTCGACGTGTTCTTCGAACGCGCGCATCGCCCGAGCCCCGGCGCGGCCTCCGAGCCGGGCCGTATAGTGGGCCCAGACGGCCTGCTGGCCGGCCGCGCCGTCGAGCCAGCATCTGAGCGACCAGACGAAGAGCCTCGTCATAGGGGCGGCGTCCTCCAGCAGAGGGTCCTGGCCGCCGTCCAACTCTCCGCCGTTTTGCGGATTCATCGCTGCTGCTCCGGGGTCGGGTCGGCGCGTTCGTCGCGCGTGAGGATGAGTTTGTTCTGCCGCGTGAGCCGCAGAACATAGCGCCGATCCTCATGCAGAATGCCGAGCTGCCGCGCGTCGCCCATCAGGTCGCCGACCGTCACGGAGCGCATCGGTTCGGCCGCGGGCGCACAGCCTGACCGCGGAGATCGAGGGGAGTCGCTCACACCCGGATCTCCCATCGCGACTCCCCCGCAACAGAATCCCAGCGGTCGAGCCATCGCTCTAACCGCCAACAGCAAAACGAATCGGCGACGCCGCTGTCTCGAACGGCTTCCAACGCTTCAAGCCAGTCTCTGCGATCCAAAACAGTCACCTCCAGCCTGCGCGATTGACGATCTGGCTGACGCCCCTGGGTCGAAAGAGCGCTGGCTCGGCGGAACGGACGCTTCAACGTCCATCGAGGCCACCATATTCCCGACCAATAAGATCGGAAATATATTTCCCACCATAAGTGTCGGTTATT
>JBCBRF010000272.1:0-3434 GCA_039819865.1 Pseudomonadota bacterium
TCCGGGCGCACCGCGCGGCGCGCCGCAACCGCTCCGGAGCGCCGGTCTTACATGCCTTCAGGACCCCGCTGAATGGCGGCGACGCCGGTGCGCGAGACCTCGACCACCCCGAGCGGCTGCATCAGCGCGACGAAGGCGTCGATCTTCTCGGGCCCGCCGGTGACCTCGAACACGAAGCTCTCGAGCGTGGCGTCGACGACATGGGCGCGGAACGCGTCCTTCAGCCGAAGCGCCTCGACCCGCGCATCGCCTTTCGAGGCCACCTTGATCAGCGCCAGCTCCCGCGCGATGGAGGGGCCTTCGAGCGTGAGGTCCGTCACCCGATGCACCGGCACCAGCCGGTCGAGCTGAGCCTTGATCTGTTCCAGCACCATCGGCGTGCCCGAGGTCACGATGGTGATCCGCGACATATGATCGAGATGGTCGATCTCGGCGACCGTGAGGCTTTCGATGTTGTAGCCGCGACCCGAGAACAGCCCGATGACCCGCGCGAGCACGCCCGCCTCGTTGTCGACCGTCACCGCCAAGGTGCGCTTCTCCTCGCGCTCTTCGCCATGCGCCAGGCTCATATCGTAGGCGCTCTTTTTGAGATTGGTCTTGGTCATGGCCGGCCGGATCGTTCCTCTGTCGAAAATCAGGACGCAGCCTAGCGGGTCGCCGCGGCGGCGCAAAGCGGCAGGATCCTGTGGACCGCGGCGCCCGCTCCGGCGTGACAACCACGCGCCGGCCCGCCAGTCTGCCGTTCCGAGACCCAAACCGCGCCAAGCAAGCCGGGCGCAGCAAGCCGCGCCAAGCAAACCGCGCCAAGCAAGCCGCGCCAAGCAAACCGCGCCAAGCAAACCGCGCCAAGCAAACCGCGCCAAGCAAGCCGCGCCAAGCAAGCCGCGCCCAGCGCGAGGGAGCCACCCGATGTCGAAACCGCCGCTGATGAGCGTGGCCGAGGCCCGATCCCGGATCCTGGCTCTCGCGGAACCGGTGGGCGAGGAGACCGCCTCGCTCCTCGACGCCGCCGGGCGCGTTCTGGCGGAGGATGTCGAGGCCCGCCGCACCCAACCGCCCTTCGCCGCCTCGGCGATGGATGGCTACGCCGTCCGCGCGGCCGACGCGCGATCGGGCGCGACGCTCCGGGTCGTCGGTGAAATCGCGGCCGGCGCCCGCGCGGACCGCCCGCTCGCCCCGGGCGAGGCGATGCGGATCTTCACCGGCGCGCCCTTGCCCGACGGCGCGGACGCGATCCTGTTGCAGGAGGACGCCCGGCGCGAAGGCGATTGGGTTCACGTCGCGCCTGCAAAGGCCGACGACGCGGTCTCGCCTGGCGCCTGGGTCCGGCCGGCCGGCGGCGATTTCCACGAGGGCGAGCGTCTGCTGCGCGCCCCGCGCCGTCTGAGCGCCGAGGATGTCGCGCTGGCCGCCGCCGCGGGCCGCTCTTGGCTGACCGTGCGCCGCCGCCCGCGGATCGCGCTTCTGGCGGTGGGCGACGAGCTGACCTTGCCCGGCGATCCGCGCGGCCCCGCGGACATCGTGTCCTCGAACAATTTCGGCGTCGCGGCGCTCCTGAGGGCGGAGGGGGCGGAGCCGGTGATCTTTCCGCTGATCCGAGACGATCTGGACGCGCTCGGCGCGGCGCTCGAGGCGGCGCGCGGGTTCGACGCGTTGGCGACGCTCGGCGGCGCCTCCGAGGGCGATCTCGATCTGGCTCGGCCGGCCTTCGGCGCGGCCCAAGTTGGTCTTGATTTCTATCGGATTGCGATGCGGCCCGGGAAACCGCTGTCCGCCGGCCGGTTCCCACGCGGCGGGCCGGTGGCGCTCGGTCTTCCAGGGAACCCTGTCTCCGCCCTGGTGTGCGCGCGTTTGTTCCTGGCCCCGCTAGTCGACGCCCTGCTAGGCCTGCCGGCGGACGGCCCGCCGACGAGCCCGCGCGCGCTCGCCGAAGCCGTGGATAAGAACGGACCGCGGGAGCATTACATGCGCGCGACGCGCGAGCCCGACGGCCGGGTCCGGCCCGTCGACGACCAGGACAGCTCCCTGTTGACCCGCCTGAGCCGGGCCGACGCGCTGATCGTCCGCCCGCCCTTCGACCCGCCCCGCGCGGCGGGCGAGGCGGTGGCCTGCATCATGTTGCGCGGGTCTCAAGTCTGACCACAATATGAACGCTCGCACATAGGCTTGACACAAATAGGGAACGTGGATAGAACAAATCAACTGCTGAAAAGTGGTCCGGCGGGCCGGGAGAGCGGCCTGGGAGAGAGAGCGGCGGGGCGCGATGCTGACGCGAAAGCAATATGATCTGTTGATGTTCATCCACGGGCGCATCCGGGAGAGCGGGGTTTCGCCCTCGTTCGACGAGATGAAGGAGGCGCTGGAGCTGAAGTCGAAGTCCGGGATCCACCGGCTGATCACGGCGCTGGAGGAGCGGGGCTATATTCGACGCTTGCCGCACCGCGCCCGCGCGCTCGAGGTGGTTCGGTTGCCCGAAAACCTGTCCCAGCCGCATCCTCCGCGAAGCGGCCCGCATCTTTCCGTCGTGGGCGGCGATCGCGTGGACCCGATCGGATCGCGTGGCGGCGGCCTGTCTGGCGGGCTGGGCGGACGCTCGGCGATCGGCGAGATCGATCGAACGGATCGCGAGCATGCGGTCTCCGGCGGATCCGGTCAGGATGTGCCCCTGATCGGCCGGATCGCCGCCGGCGTGCCGATCGAGGCCTTGCAGAACCCGTCGAGCGCGGTCTCGGTGCCGAGCGCCATGCTCTCGCCCGGCGCTGAGCATTTCGCGCTCGAGGTCAAGGGCGACTCCATGATCGACGCGGGCATCCATGAGGGCGATCTCGTCGTGATCCGGCGTCAGGAGACGGCTCAGAACGGCGATGTCGTGGTCGCGCTGGTCGAAGGCGCCGAGGCGACGCTGAAGCGTTTCCGGCGCAAGGGCGGGGCGATCGCGCTCGAGGCGGCGAACCCGAGCTACGAGACCCGCGTCTACGGCGCGAACCAGGTGCAGATCCAGGGCCGCCTGGTCGGGCTTGTGCGCGCCTACTGAGCGGCGCCGCTGTCCGGAGAAGCCGCGTCCGGCGCAGGCGTGGCGGCTGGCCTCGTCCAGCGTCTCACGCCTGCGACGCCCTCGGCCGTTTCGACGGAGAGGGGCGGCGAAGCAGCGTCCGATCCCGCCGTGTGAAACCGGATCGCGATCGCGCCGGCCCTGCTGAGCGCGGCGCGGTCGATCAAGAAGCAGGGTGCTCGGTCGCGATCGTGCGCTCGCCACCCGGTTAGGACGGACCCGGCGCCCCCAAGATCGCCCCCAAGATCGCCCCCAAGATCGCCCCCAGGATCGCCCCCAGGATCGCCCCCGAGATCGCCTTCGAGATCGCCGCCGGCGCGGCCTCCGCGGGTGCGGCCTCCGTGGGTGCGAGCGCGGCCGAAAAGGCGGGGCGCATGTCCGG
>JBCBRF010000273.1:0-3427 GCA_039819865.1 Pseudomonadota bacterium
GGCGAACCTGCGGGGGGCGGACCTGGAGGGGGCGGACCTGCGGGGGGCGAACCTGCGGGGGGCGGACCTATGGAAGGCGAACCTGCGGGGGGCGAACCTATGGAAGGCGGACCTGGGGGAGGCGGACCTGCGGGGGGCGGACCTGGAGGGCGCGAACCTGCGGGGGGCGGCTGTAGAATCCGTCTGGGCGACGGGCGCGAACAACCAATTGCGGCCGCCCGTCGCCCAGACGGATTTAAGAGCGCAGCGTTTGTCGCAGGGTCAATTGGACCAAATGCACGGCGACAGTGCGACCCAGATCCCCGACCACCTCGTGCGCCCAGCGCATTGGGAGGCGACGCATGAAGGGGAGACGGCGCCGTCGCTCGGTGACGATCTTGGCCCGATCGTCGCCCCGAAGTCTGAGGACGTCGAGGCGGGCGATGACGAAAACGCGCCCGAGCAGCGGTCTGGCGGGGTCGGTTTCGGCGCGGAACAGGGGCGGATCGATTTCGATGGGGCCGCCGGGGTCGAAGCGCTTCAGCAGGACGACACAGCGCAGGATCTGCATGCGGAGGCGGTTGAGACGCTGGATGCGCTGCTTGCGTGGCTGGAGACCGAGAAGAGCGCCTCCAACGCGCTGACCCAGAACGCGGTCGACATGGCGCGGCTGCGCGACGCGCTCGGAGACGCGATCAGCGCGGTGCGGCCAGGGCGGTTGATCCCACGGTGGCGGCGGCTCGAAATTCTGATCGCCGAAGATCTGGCGCGCTCCGACGACAGCGAACTGCCGCCGATGGGCGATGCGGCGCGGGAGAGGTTTCGCGGCGTCAACGAAGCGATCGCCGCCTACATCACCAGCGACGCGTATTTGGGCCGTCTGGCGCGGAACCGCACCGACGCGCTCGAACGCCAGGTTCCGCCGGACGAAGGCGAAGCGCTCGCCAAAGACGCCGAAGCCGACGGCGCGGCGACCGAAGCGGCCACGGAAATCGTCTCCGAGGCCGCAGAGAATGCGCGGCGCGACCAGACCCCGCTTCGGCGGAACGAAGAGTTCTTCACAGAGACCATGCGCAATTTCGGCCGCGCGGGGGTCCGGATTGCGCTGCGGGCGCGCAAGGAGGCGGTGAAGCACGGGAAACGCCTCAGCACGGCGGGTTTGACGACCGCCGTCTCTCTGACCTCCGCCCCGTTGACGACGGCGAAATGGGTGAGGAAAAACGAAGACAAGCTGAAAGCGTTCCACCAGGACGACCCGGCGATGGTCGCCTTGATCGACAAGGTCGCGCGTTGGGTCGAAAGCCTGCCGCTCGACACCTGAAGACGGCACCCATTTTACCGCGCCAATGGCGCTCAGCTGCGCCGCCCCGGCGCTTCAGCGCCGGATCGCGCCCGCCCCGCCCCCCCAAGGCGGGCGCGAGCGCCCCCCTTCGGGTCGGGCGCGATCCTCTGTCCTTCAGCCGAGGCGGCGCAGCTTGCCCGCGCCCGGTTCGCGCCCGCGCTTCCCGGCTTCCCCCCACGCCTCCCCTCCCCTAAACCCTCGCTCCATGAACGATGTTGGACACAACCGCGCCCTGCCGCCCGAAATCGCGCGGCGGCGGACGTTTGCGATCATCTCGCACCCGGACGCCGGCAAGACCACGCTGACGGAGAAACTCCTGCTGTTCGGGGGCGCGATCCAGCAGGCGGGCCAGGTGCGCGCCAAGGGCGAGGCGCGGCGCACGCGCTCGGACTTCATGAAGATGGAGAAAGAGCGCGGGATCTCGGTCTCCGCCACGGCGATGACCTTCGAATGGGGCGGCTGCTGGTTCAACCTGGTCGACACGCCCGGCCACGAGGATTTCTCGGAGGACACCTATCGCACGCTCACGGCGGTCGATGCGGCGGTGATGGTGATCGACGGCGCCAAGGGCGTGGAGAGCCAGACCCGCAAGCTGTTCGAGGTCTGCCGCCTGCGCGACATGCCGATCCTCACCTTCTGCAACAAAATGGACCGCGAAAGCCGCGACCCGTTCGAGATCATCGACGAGATCCAGGAGAACCTGGCGATCGACGTGACGCCCGCCTCCTGGCCGATCGGGATGGGCAAGGGGTTCCTCGGGGCCTACGACCTGCTCCGCGACCGGCTGCAGCTGCTCGACAAAGCGGACCGCAACATCGCGACCGAGGGCGAGCCGATGCAGGGGCTCGACGATCCGAAGCTTGCGGACCGGCTGCCCGGCGACCGGCTCGAAAGCCTCCGCGAAGAGGTCGAGATGGCGAAGGGGCTGTTGCCGTCGCTCGATCGGGTCGCGCTCGAAGAGGGCACGCAGTCGCCGATCTGGTTCGGCTCGGCGCTGAACTCGTTCGGCGTGCTCGAGCTTCTGACCGGGCTCTCGGAGCTCGCGCCGCCGCCCCGGGCCCGACCGACGGCGGAGAGGCTGGTGGAGCCCTCGGAGCCGAAGGTGTCGGGCTTCGTGTTCAAGGTGCAGGCCAACATGGACCCGAAGCACCGGGACCGGGTGGCGTTCGTCCGGCTCTGCTCCGGGCATTTCAAACGCGGCATGAAGCTGAAGCATGTCCGCTCCGGCAAGCCGATGGCGATCTCCAACCCGGTGCTGTTCCTGGCCTCCGAGCGCGAGGTCGCGGAGGACGCCTGGGGCGGCGACATCATGGGCATCCCGAACCATGGCCAGCTCCGGATCGGGGACGCGCTGACGGAGGGCGAGGATCTGCGCTTCACGGGCATTCCGAGCTTCGCGCCGGAGCTGCTGCAGTCGGTGCGGGCGACCGATCCGATGAAGGCGAAACATCTCGACAAGGCGCTGACCCAGTTCGCCGAGGAGGGGGCGGCCAAGCTCTTCAAGCCCAATATCGGCTCGGGATGGATCGTCGGCGTGGTGGGATCGCTCCAGTTCGACGTGCTCGCGAGCCGCATCGACACCGAGTACGGCATCCCGGTGCGGTTCGAGCCGACGCAGTACACCTCGGCGCGTTGGGTGCTGGGCGAGCCGGAGGCGGTCGAGAGGTTCACCGCCGCCAAGAAAGGTCAGATGGCCGCGGATCATGACGGCGACCCGGTCTATCTGACCCGCATCCAATGGGATATCGATCAAGCGCTTCGCGATTATCAGGGGATTTCGCTCAGTTCCACCAAGGAGGCGGTGACGTAGCCGCCGCGCTCTGAGGAGACGGGGAGCGCGGGTGAGAATGGCGCTGACGGTTCGGTTCGGCGGCGCGACGCGGGTGCGCGCGGCTTCGGGCGGCGAGTCCGCCGAGGCCCTGAACGTCCAGCGCGACGGCACAGAACGATGGATCGAACGCCGCTCGGTCACCTATGAGGGTGAGACGCTCGATGGGGCTCTCGCGTCTGCGAGCCGGCACGCCGCGCTGCGTCTGCGGGGACAGTCGGCGCGCTCCGTCGCCTCAGCCGTTGAGCTCTCGGGACCGATCGAGATGCGGTCTGTGG
>JBCBRF010000274.1:0-3403 GCA_039819865.1 Pseudomonadota bacterium
CGCGTGGCAGTGGGCCCCGCCCGAGCCGCGTTCGACATGGCAGCCGCGCGCGTCGGTCCCGCCCGAATGCGCCCAGGCGGGCGTCCAAGCGGGCGCCGCCGCCATCAGCGCGACCGCCGCGCAGACGCCGCCCCATCCGATCCCCTTCGCGAAACGCATCGCGCCCCTCCCTTTCTCCGTCGCTGTGGCGCCCCGCCGGTCTCGGCGCTCACCCAATCTGGATATGACGCGCGCTCGACGCGCTCAGGTCAAGCCGCGGCCTGCTCGGGGAACAAGGCCTTCAAGCCGACCTCGGTCGCCTCCGCCACGCCGCGCTCCGTGATGAGGCCGGTCACGAGGCGGGCCGGCGTCACGTCGAAGGCCGGGTTGGCGGCCGAGGAGCCCGGCGAGACGATCCGGGCCGGGGCGACCGAGCCGTCGGCGCGGGCCCCGAGCAGCTCCGTCACCTCCTCGGCGCGGCGCTCTTCGATCGGGATCTCCGTCACGCCGTCGCGCACCGTCCAGTCGATGGTCGGCGAGGGCAGGCAGACATAGAAAGGCACGCCGTTGTCCTGGGCGGCGAGCGCCTTCAGATAGGTGCCGATCTTGTTGCAGACGTCGCCGGTCGCGGTGACGCGGTCCGTGCCGACGAGACAGAGATCGACCTGTCCGCGCTGCATCAGATGCCCGCCCGCATTGTCGACGATCACCGTGTGCGGCACGCCGTGGTTCCGCAGCTCCCAGGCGGTGAGGAACGCGCCCTGGTTCCGCGGCCGGGTCTCGTCGACCCAGACATGAACGGGAATTCCGGCGTCATGCGCCTGGTAGATCGGCGAGGTCGCGGTGCCCCAGTCGCAAGTGGCCAGCCAGCCGGCGTTGCAATGGGTCAGCACGTTCACCGGGGCGCCGGGCTTCTGCGCCGCGAGCGCCTCGATCAGCGGCAGTCCCGCCGCGCCGATCCGGCGGTTGATCTCGACATCCTCGTCGCAGATCTCGGCGGCGCGGGCGAAGGCGGCGGCGGCGCGGGCCTCCGGCGCGAGCGGGCGCAGGCGGGCGGTCATGTCGTCGAGCGCCCAGCGCAGGTTGATCGCGGTCGGCCGGGTGGCGTGCAGACGCTCATAGGCGGCGGAGAGGTTGACGTCGGAAGGATCGGCGCGCATCGCGAGCGCCACGCCATAGGCCGCCGTCGCGCCGATCAGCGGCGCGCCGCGGACCAGCATCTCCTTGATCGCGCGCCCGGCGTCCGCCTCGCTTTCGATGGCCGCGGTCTCGAACGCGAAGGGCAGCCGGGTCTGGTCGATGATCCGCACCTGGAGCGCGTCCGCGTCGGGACCGCCCTCGGTCCAGATCGGCCGCATCGGTCGTCCGTTCACCCGCATGGTCGCCTCCTGTTCAACGCTCTTGTTTAGGGCTTTTGGCTTGCGGCGCGCCGCGCCGGGTCGGCGCTTCGTCCGCTCATGAGCCGCGCCTTAAGACATGATTGCGCGCCGCTAAACCGCAATCATGCCCTCGGATCCCGTTTTCGACGCGCATTAGATCCGGAAAAGCGGGTCCATTTTTGCGGAGCCCGCTGTAAGTCACCGGTGGCGCGCCGCGTCCGGCGCTCGGCGCTCGGCGCTCGGCGCTCGGCGCGACCCTCGCCGCCACAACCATCCGCGGCGCGCCGTCGTCGCCCCCTAGGTCCGGAGCGCCCCTCGCATGATCGGCCGCAGCTTTTGGAGACTGGTGGGGTGGGCGCTGTTCGCGCTCGGGCTGCTGGGGCTCGTGTTGCCGGTGCTGCCGACGACGGTGTTCTGGATCCTAGCGGTGATCGCGGTGCAGAAGGCCGACCCGGACCTCGCGGCGAAGATCCGAGCATGGCCTGGCGTGGGGCCGGCCGTTTCGGACTTTCTCGATCACGGCGTGATCTCGACCCGGGGCAAGCTCATCGCGCTGACCGCGATGGCGGCGAGCGGCGGCCTGCTGGCGCTGACGCTCGCCAACGGGCCGCTGTTGTGGAGCGCGCTCGCCGGGCTGAGCGCGGCGGCGCTGTTCGTCTCGACCCGCCGGGGGCGCCGGCGGGACAGGAGCGGGCGGCGCTGAGCGGCGATCGGCCCACCGCGTCTTACGCAAACTTCGAGCGGGGTCTCAGGCGGCGGCGTGCATCACCAGGAGCGAGCCGGCGATCAGGCTCGACGATCCGCACATGCCGACGAGCGCGGCGCGCAGAGCCGGGCGCGCCGACGGGCGTGCGACCGCCCTCCCAGGCGGGTTTTCGGCGTAGGACATGCCCGCAATCGCAAGCGCCAACAACAGCAAGGGGGTCGCCACGCTCGCAGAAAGCGTCAGAAGCAAACCGACCGCCAGCGCCCCGCAAAGGGCCAATTCGACCTTCATCATGTTGAACGCTCCGCAGCTGGCGCCGACGCCCTGAGACAATCCGCCGCACGTGGTTTCTCCAGGAACGCGGTCGGCGGGCGTTCGGTTCACTCGACTCGCGAATTCGGCGAAGGGAGAGAGGATGGTTCGTTCATGCGACGGCTTTAGACCGCGTCCCGATGGTCGCCAGCCTGGGCGCGGCGCCTTGACGGGGCGGGCTCTCGCCGCGACGCCAGGCATGACGCGCTTTCGGGCGCGCGGCTTGGCGCTCAGTCTCGCGTTTTCTCAGGCTGTTTTCGTCGCCAGCTCGGCCACGGGCGCCGAATTGCACGATCCGAACGCCGCCTACGCCGTCGTGTCACGCTGTCTCAGCGATGCGCGCGCAGACCCGGCGGCGGCGCGCGCCTGCATCGGCGTCGCCAGCACGCCCTGCGGACGCGACGCGCGCGGCGACCGGGTGATCGCGGAGGCCAAATGCGTCGCGGCGGAAGGCAGCGCCTGGGACCGGGCGCTCAATGAAGATTACGGACGGGCGCGGGCGCGGCTCGACGCGGCGGGCCGGCGCGTCTTGCTCGACGCGCAGCGCAAGTGGCTGGCGTTCCGCGATGCGGGCTGCGCGGTCTGGGCCTCGGCGGAGGCCGGCGACCGCGGGCGAGCGCGCCGGCTCGACTGTCTCCGGACGCAGACCGCGCTCAGAACCATCGACCTGCGCGCGCTGGCGGCGCCCGCCTCGAGCGCCGCGCGCTGACCGCGAGCGACCCGCATCGGGGCGGCGGCGCAGGCGGACGATCGCGGCTGAACTGTCTGCGTGTTTGCGAGCGGCGGCTCAGCCGACGCCGTCGCAGTCCTGACGCGCGGGAGCCTCCTCGCTGGCCCGGCCGGCGGGCTGTCGAGACCGTCGCCAGCACGGCGCCGCCGGGGCGTTTCTCGAAGGCTTCGGGGTCTTCGGCCCCCGCCCTCCGGGCGTCGATCGACCCGTTCGCTGAAGTCGGTCCACTGGACCGATTTCCGGGCGTCGCCGAACTCCGGGCGCTCGGGGTCTCCGACCAACCCTTCGCTGAAATCG
>JBCBRF010000275.1:0-3388 GCA_039819865.1 Pseudomonadota bacterium
GACTTCGCCGACATCGCTTCCGATTGGTTCTGGGAGACCGATCGCGAACACCGATTCTCGTATTTCTCCGCGCGATTGACGGACGTCACGGGCGTGCCGCGGGAAAAGTTTATCGGTAAGCGCCGGGACCAGCTCGCCAACGTCGTTGCGGGCGAGGAGGCGATCGAGCGGCACCGGCGCGATCTCGAGTCGCGCCGCCCGTTTCGCGATTTCATCTATTGGACGCCGAAGCCGACCGACGGGTCGACCCTTTGGGTCAAGATCTCCGGCCAGCCGGTGTTCGACGCCGATGGGGACTTCGTCGGGTATCGGGGCGTCGGAACCGACATCACCGCCGAGATGCTGGCGAAGGAGGAGGCCGAGCGGGCGCGTCTCGCGCTCGAGAAGACCAACGCCGATCTGAGACGGACCACGGAGCGCTTGTCGCTCGATCTCGAGATTCGAGCCCGGCAGGAAGCCGAGCTTCGGGTCACCGAGGCGATGTTCGACCAGGTCGAGCAGATGGCGGCGATCGGGGTCTGGAGCATGTCGCTCGAGAGCGACGAGGTTCACTGGTCGCCCCAGATCTTTCGGATCTACGGTCTCGATCCGTCCGAGACCCCGACGAACGAGATCGGGTTGTCCGGCTATGGGGGCGCGGCGCGGCGCGCGATCCTGAACGCCCAGCGGCAGATGCTGAAGACCCGGGAGCAGAGCGACCTCACGCTGCCCTTCGTCTCGATGCGCGGCCGGAAGCGCTGGGTGCGGACCATCATGCGCGCCGAGTTCGTCGGCGATCGGGCGCGTCGGATCTTCGGCACGTTCCAGGACGTCACCGAGGAGCGGGAGCGCACGGAGCTGATCGAACGCCTCGCGCGGCGGGACTCGCTCACCGGCCTCGCAAATCGGGCGCGGTTCAAGGAGCATCTGAGCGAGGTCGTCGATACGGTCGGCGCGGAGGGCGGCAAGGCCGCGCTGGTGATCGTCGATCTCGATCGCTTCAAGGAGATCAACGATACGCTCGGCCACGGCGCCGGGGACGTCGTGCTGCAAGCCGTGGCCGCGCGTCTCGAGCGGATCGACGAGGGACGGCATTTCGCGGCGCGCCTCGGCGGGGACGAGCTTGCTTACGTCGTGGGCGGCGGGGCGAGCGAGGAGGACTTTAAGCGCGTGTTCGAGCAGCTCCATCGGCTGTTCGACGAGCCGGTCCACTATGAGGGGCAGACGATCCGCATCCGGGGATGCCTCGGCGCCGCGCTGTTTCCGGATGACGCCGGCTCGGTCGAGGACCTGCTGAAGCACGCGGATCTGGCGCTCTACGACGCGAAGAATGCGGGGCGGGCGCGGTTCACGCGGTATCGCCGGGCGTTGAGCGCCGCCGTGGAGAAGCGCGCCGAACTCCTGCGGGAGATCGATCGCGCGCTTCGGGTCGGAGAGCTGGAGCCCTTCTATCAGCCGATCATTTGCCTCAGCACGGGCGAGCAACGCGCGTTCGAGGCGCTGGTGCGCTGGCGGCATCCGAAGAAGGGGCTGCTGACGGCCGGCGCCTTTCACGCCGTCTTCGAAGATCGCGATTTGGGGCCGAGGATCACCGAATGCGTGCTTTCGGCCGTGCTCCGGGACATGCGCGACTGGCTCGACGCGGGCCAGGATTTCGGCCGCGTGAACGTGAACCTCACGGGGGCCGATCTGAAGAGCGGACGGATCATCCCGCTCTTGCTGGAAGGGCTGGAAGCGCACGGCATCGAGCCGCGCCGGCTCGGGCTGGAGCTGACCGAGACCATGGTGATCTCGGAGGATAGCGACCACGCGTTGGCCGAACTCGACCGTCTTTCGGAGCTTGGCGCTCATATCGCGCTCGACGATTTCGGCACCGGTTACGCCTCGCTCAGCCACCTGAAGCGGCTGCCTGTCAACGCGCTGAAGATCGACCGTTCTTTCGTGCGGGATCTCACGGAAGACCCGAGAGACCATGCGATCGTCCGGTCGTTGACGGAATTGGGGCGGCGCTTCGGCTTCGTCACGGTGGCCGAAGGCGTGGAGACGCGGGAGCACGCCATCGCTCTGCGGCAGGCGGGGTGCCAGATGGCGCAGGGCTTCTTGATCTCGCCGCCGCGGCCGAAAGACCTCGCCGCGGCGTTCATCGGGGCGCGTTGCGCGCTCGACGAGGCCGACGAGCCGAGCGCTCGGCGGGTCGGATAGCCGCCGGGTTTCGCGCGGGCGCGCGAGGCGTCAGCGCGCCCTGGCGCCACTCGCGCTTCTTATTGCGAGGCTCCTTCGCGGCGACCTCGGAGCGGATCCGCATCGATCCGAGGTCCGCTTTGGGCGTGCGTTAGTGGAGAGGGAAATCCTGGACCGCCCGCACATCGACCGGCCGCAGAAGCTGCGCATGCGTCACACGCACCGAATGGATCGGCCCCTCCAGTTCTCGATCCCAAAAGTCGAGGAAGGCCTGTAAGCGCGGGAACTTCGGCGCAATGTCGTTCTGCTGCCAAACGAAGCTTTGCAGCAGGCTCCGCGCGTCGGGCATGCGATAGAGGATTTCCGCCGTGGTGAGGCTGTAGCCGGCGAGGCGCTCCGCGAACTCCGGATCGGCGCGACGGTCGGCGTGGAAGGCGGCCTCGGGCTTCTTGATTCTAGGCGTGTCGGTCATGGGCTCTCAGATCGTCATGCGACGCCGGCCGGACCGCTCTGGCTCCCGGCGTCTCGGCGCGCAGACGCGATCCCGGCCGTCTGGTCGACGGCGGCGAGATCGCCGCGGTGAAAAAATGGTCACATGAAACGGGCTGTTCGAAAAGTGGGCGATTCGCGAAAATTGTCGCAAATTGCGCCTTTCGGGCGAGGCGAGACGCTGCGGCGACGCGGTTTGGGACTGTGCGCCGCGAATTTGTGATCCGAGGCCGATGGGCGGTCGTAAACGCTCGGAACCAGCTGGCAGTGTCTAGATCGCGCGACGGTCGCGCAGGGTGGGCGAGGGAGCGGCGCATGGGTGAGAAGGGCGGAACCTTGGTTTGGTTCCGACGCGATCTTCGCCTTGCAGACCATCGGGCGCTTTCGGCCGCGGTCGAGCGGGGTTGGGTCGTCCCGGTGTTCATCCTCGATCCGTCGACGGAGGAAGCTGGCGGGGCCGCGGCGCGCTGGCGCTTGTCTCAGAGCCTGCGCTCGCTGGCGGACGGCGTCGCTTCGAAGGGCGGACGGCTGATCCTGCGGCGCGGCGAGGCGCTGCCGACGCTGAAGGCGCTGCTCGATGAAACGGGCGCCGACGCCGTGTTCTGGTCGCGCCGTTACGACGCCGATGGGATCGCCCAGGACACCGAGGTGAAAGCCGCTCTCAAGGCAGCGTCGGTGCGCGCCGAGAGCTTTACGGGAACGCTCTTGGCCGAGCCGTTCGCCGTCGCGACCCAGGCCG
>JBCBRF010000276.1:0-3371 GCA_039819865.1 Pseudomonadota bacterium
CACTGCTCCTCCGTATGGGGCATGGTCACGCGCGGGCGCTCATAGACCCGACGCACGCCCTCCCCTGGCTCCGCCGCGCCGATTTCCGGGGCCGTCGAGCCCGCCAAGGTTCATTTCGACTTCGAGATGGGCGTGCGTCGGGTCTATGAGCGCCCGCGCGTGACCATGCCCCATACGGAGGAGCAGTGGTCCGCGCTCCTCGCCGCCGGCGACGTGGTCGACGCCAAGCTCCAGGCGGGCGACGTGCGCCTGACCATGGGCGGCGAGCCGACCTTCGTCGCCGCGACCGACCGCGACGCCGACGAGTGGAACACCGGCGCCGTCGGCCCCACCAAACGCCTGTACGGCGATCGCCTCATCCGCCGCCTGCGCGACCGCTTCGCCCCGGGCGGGCTCCTGCAATACGGCCAGGGCAAATGGTATCCGGGCGAGCAGTTGCCGCGCTGGGCCTTCGCGCTGCTTTGGCGCCGCGACGGCCAGCCGATGTGGGATGATGCAAGCCTGATCGCCTCCGAGGCCGCGCCGGGCCAGGCCGGCCCCGCCGAGGCCGCCGCCTTCGCCGAGACCCTGGCCGAGATGCTGGATCTCGACCCGAGCTTCGCTCAGCCCGCCTTCGAGGACCCCGCGGAATTCCTGCTCCGCGAGCGCAAACTCGCGCCTAATCTAGACCCGCTCGACAATAAGCTGGACGATCCCGAGGAGCGCCAGCGCCTGTCCCGGGTGTTCGACCGCGGCCTCGAGACCCCGTCGAGCTTCGTCCTGCCGATCCAGGCCGCCCAGGCCCGCGATCATAGTCGTCCCCGCCGGGGCCGCCGCCCGCGCCGCTTCCGCTGGGCCTCCGAGCAGTGGCGCACCCGTCGCGGGCGTTTGTTCCTGATCCCCGGCGACAGCCCGGCGGGCTTCCGTCTGCCGCTGCGGTCTTTGTCCTACATCGACCCGCTGAACTATCCGCATGTCGTCGAGATGGATCCGTTCGCGCCGCGCGGCGCCCTGCCCCAGCGGACGCCGAGCTTCCAGGCGCGCTATCCGGCCACCGGCCGCATGCTCGATCCGAGCGTCGCGGCCGCCGCTTACGGCGCCATCGACGACCAAGGCGCGCCCGCGCCGTTGCAACAGCCGGTCGGCCCGGCCGTCGCCCGCGGTCGCTCGCCGATCACGCAGCCGCTTCCGGATTACCGGCTCGACGCTGTCGAGCTGCAGCCGATGTACGAGGAGGTCCCGTGGCTGCCGATGGAGGACGTGGTCCCCGGCATGCCTCTGGCGCCCGGCCTATTCTACGGCCCCTCGATCTCGATCCGCACCGCCATGACGATCGAGCCGCGCAACGGCGTGCTCAACGTCTTCATGCCGCCTACCCATTCGACGGATGAATACGTCGACCTGATCGCCGCCATCGAGGACGCGGCCGAGGCCACCGGCCTGCCGGTCCACATCGAGGGCTATCCGCCCCCGTCCGATCCCCGCCTGAACGTGATCAAGGTGACGCCGGATCCGGGCGTGCTAGAGATCAACATCCACCCCGCTGCGACTTGGCGCGAGCAGGTCGAGATCACCGAGACGCTCTACGAGGAGGCCCGCCTCTGCGGCCTCGACAGCTCGAAGTTCATGGTCGACGGCCGCCCGACGGGCTCCGGCGGGGGCGCCCATGTGGTCGTCGGCGGCGCCGCGCCGGCGGACAGCCCGTTCCTGCGCCGGCCCGACCTCTTGGGGTCGCTGATCCGCTATTGGCAGAACCACCCGTCGCTGTCCTACCTGTTCTCGGGCATGTTCATCGGGCCGACCAGCCAGGCGCCACGGATCGACGAGGCGCGCCATGACAGCCTTTACGAGCTCGAGATCGCGCTGAACCAGATCCCCGATCCGACGCGCGGAAGCGGTCAGGAGAGCCCGCCCTGGCTGATCGACCGGATCCTGCGCCACCTGTTGACGGACGTCACCGGCAACACCCACCGCGCGGAGATCTGCATCGACAAGCTCTACAGCCCCGACGGCCCGACCGGCCGCCTAGGCCTCGTGGAGTTCCGCGCCTTCGAGATGCCGCCTCACGCCCGCATGAACCTCGCCCAGATGCTGGTGCTCCGCGCCCTGATCGCGCGGTTCTGGGACACGCCCTACACCCAGCCCTTCATCCGTTACGGCACGCATCTGCACGACCGCTTCATGCTGCCCCACTATATCTGGGAGGACTTCAAGGAGGTCCTGGCCGAAACCTCCGACGCGCTCGGCGTCGCCTTCGACCCGGCCTGGTTCAACAGCCAGTTCGAGTTCCGCTTCCCCCGCTACGGCGCGGTCGGCCACCGCGGCGTCGAGATGGAGCTGCGGGCCGGCATCGAGCCCTGGCACGTCCTCGGCGAGGAGGGCTCGATCGGCGGCGTCGCGCGCTTCGTCGACAGCTCGGTCGAGCGCCTTCAGGTGCGCCTGACCGGGGACCTGTCCGACCGCTACGTGGCGACCGTGAACGGCTGGCGCTTGCCGCTCCAGCGCACCGACCGGGCCGACGAGCAGGTCGCGGGGCTGCGCTACCGCACCTGGCTGCCGGCCTCCGCGCTTCATCCGACGATCCCGCCGCACGGGCCGCTGATCTTCGATCTGGTCGACACGTGGAACGGCCGTTCGATCGGCGGCTGCACCTATCATGTGGTCCACCAAGGCGGGCGGAACTACGAGACCCAGCCGGTGAACGCGCTCGAAGCCGAGAGCCGACGGAAGACGCGGTTCCAGGACATCGGCCACACCCCGGGCCCGTTCACGATCTTCGAGCCCGCCCTCTCCCCGGAGGCCCCGAGCACCCTGGACCTGCGCATGCAGCACCGTCGCTAGGCGTCCGCGCCTCAAAACGCCCCTTTGGCGCGAAAACGCCTCTTTGGCGCGCCGGCTGATTGGCCAACGCGCCCCCCGGTTCCCTGTCGCGCAAGAGAGAGCGCCATGTCGGAGCTCACGCCGGGGCCGAAGTTCGCGCCAGCGCCCAAGGCGCCCGACGGCCACAGGCTCTCGGCCCGCGCCGCCGCGACCCCGGCCCGCCTTGCCGCCCCGGGATCGGTCCGCTTTGGTCCCTAAGCCGGGGATCGAGGCGCGGGGCGCGACGTGGCGACGGAACCGACCGAACGAAAGCGAACCTGGGCCGCCCGCCTCTGGCGCGGCGTCGTCAAGGCGGACTGGTCCGCGCCCGCCCCGGCGCGCGCCGGCGACGAGGCGTCGACCGAGCCTCTCAGCGCCCCGCCCTGGATCGAGCGGTGGCCCAAAACCGCCTATTTCGGGTTCGCGATCGTCTTCTTTCTGCTGATCGCCGTCGCGGTCGGAGAGCTGCTTTGGGACGCGATCGCCCAGAACGGGTTCGAGGGGTTGGCGCAGCAGCTGCTTCAGCTCCTGCG
>JBCBRF010000277.1:0-3262 GCA_039819865.1 Pseudomonadota bacterium
CCGCCTGATCCAAGGAGCCGCCATGAAAGCCCGCGTCCACGTCGAGATCTCGACCTCGTAGCGCTCGATCACGGTGTTGGCGAGGAGCTTCTCGCACATCTCCTCGACCCGCGCCTTGGCCGCCGCGGGGTCGGTTTCGGCCAGCTCCAGCTCGATCAGTTTGCCCTGGCGCACGCCCTCGACCCCATCGAAACCGAGCGTCCCGAGCGCATGCCGGATCGCCTCGCCTTGCGGATCGAGCACGCCGGTCTTCAGGGTGACGTGGACGCGGGCTTTCATGGCGGCTCCTTGGATCAGGCGGCTTGGGGATCAGGCGGCTTAGGGATCAGACGGCTTGGGGATCAGGCGGCTGAGTGTCGCGGCTTGCTTAGCGCCGGCGCGCGCCCAAGCCTAGTGTTGCGGGGGCGGGGCGGGCGCGTCCGGCGCGGTGGGTTGCGCGCCATGCGGGATCGCCGAGCCTTCGAGCGCGTCGATCCGCCGGATGTAGAGCGTCGCCAACAGGCCGACGACTGCGCAGAGCAGCATCAGCCCGAGGAGCGCGTAGACCCCGCTCGGGCCCACCACGATCGCGCCCGCCAGCGACGAGATCAGCGCGCCGCCCGCCACCGTCATCGAGCCGGCCAGGCCCGCCGCGCTTCCCGCCAGCCGCGGCCGGAGCGACATCGCGCCCGCGTTCGCGCTCGGCATGGTCAGCCCGTTGCCGAGCCCCACCAGCATGCAGGCCCCGAACAGCGTCGCCACCCCGCCGAGCCCGAGCCCGAAGAGCGCCAGCCCGCCGATCATGCCGAGGCACGCCGAAAGCCGGCCGAGGAGCATCATGCCGGTGATCCCCACCCGCCGCGCAAAGCGCCCGGACAGATAATTGCCGACGAAAAAGCCCGCGGTGATCGAGCCGATCCCGAGGCCGAGCGCGCTCGAGGACAGGCCGAACAGGGCGCTCGCCACGATCGGCGCGCCGCCTAGAAACGCGTAGAAGGCGCCGACGGAGGCCGCCATGCAGACCGCATAGCCCCAGAACCTTCGGGATCGCAGCAGCTCCGGATAGGCGCGGAACTGTCGGGAGAAGGATTGCGAGCGCTGGTGGTTGGTCTCGCCCAGATCGACAAAGGCGATCGCCCACATCGCGCAGCCGCCTGCGGCCAGAAGCAACAGGCTCGCCCGCCAGCCGAACGCCTCGTCGATCAGCCCGCCGAGGAAAGGCCCCAGCATCGGCGCCAAGGACCAGGCCATCGCCACGTAGCCGAGGCGGCTCGCAGCCTCCTCCGGCGACGAGATGTCTCGGACGATCGCGTTCGAGACGACGAAGCCCGCGATCCCCGCCGCCTGGATCATCCGGAAGACGAGGAAGGTGACGATGTCGCCGGCGGCCCAGCAGCCGAGGGAGGCGGCGATATAGACGCCGAGCGCGCAGAGGATCACCGGGCGGCGCCCATAGCGATCCGACAACGGGCCGAGCACGATTTGCAGCAAGGCGGTCGCCGCCGCATAGGCCGCCAGGGCGAGGTTCGCCACCGCGGGTTCGACGGCGAACTCGGCGGCGATCCCTGGGAGCGAGGGCAGGAAAATGCTGAGCGTGCCGATCGCAAGCCCGCTCAACAGGATTAGCGTCGTCAGCGCGGGCGGCGATTGGGCGGGGCGCAGCATTGGGGTCGCGGCTCCGAACGGCGCGCCGCGCAGGCGGCCTCGCCTCAGTGGACGAGCTTCGGTCCGGCCAGCACCTTGCCGCCGTTCTCGGGCAGAATGCCCAAACGTTTCGCGACTTCGGTATAGGCCTCGATCAGATCGCCCAGATCGTGGCGGAACACGTCCTTGTCGAGTTTGCGGTCCGAGCGCAGGTCCCACAGTCGGCAGCTGTCCGGGCTGATCTCGTCGGCCACCACGATGCGGTGGAAGTCGCCGTCCCAGATGCGGCCCGTCTCGATCTTGAAATCGATCAGTCGGATGCCGACGCCGAGGAACATGCCGGCGACGAAATCATTCACCCGAAGCGCCAGCGCGACCATGTCGTCGAGATCCTGCTGGCTGGCCCAGTTGAAGGCGAGGATATGCTCTTCGGCCACCATCGGATCGCCGAGCGCGTCGTCCTTGTAGTAGAACTCCACGATCGGCCGGGGCAGCGCCTCGCCCTCGTCGAGCCCCAGGCGCTTCGACAGGGACCCGGCCGCGACGTTGCGCACCACGACCTCGAGCGGGATCATTTCGCAGATCCGGATCAACTGCTCGCGCATGTTCAGCCGACGGATGAAATGGGTCGGCACGCCGATGGCGTTCAGGCCGCCCATCACATGCTCGGAGATCCGGTTGTTGAGCACGCCCTTGCCGTCGATCACCTGCTTCTTCTCTGCGTTGAAGGCGGTGGCGTCGTCTTTGAAGTACTGGATGTAGGTGCCCGGCTCCGGACCCTCGTAGAGGATCTTCGCTTTGCCCTCGTAGACCAGTCGGCGTCGGCTCATGGGCGCGCACCTGCGATTGAGAAATGGCGTGGGCGGCCCGTCGGGGAAGCGACGCGCCGCGAAAGGCGGTGAGGCGGTCGCCGAAAACGCGCCGAGCGTGCGGCGACCAAGCCGTCGGGCCCCTATATGGGGTTGCGCGCCGCGCCACAAGGGACGGCCGCTCTACGGCCGCGGCGCCCGCGCCAGGACGCTTTCATCGCAGCGCGCGACCTGGTGCGCTCCATGGCGCGCGCGACCTCGCGCGCTCGGGATTGCGATCCGGGTCGCGCTCCGGCGGGCGAGAGACGGTTTGCGCCCTGTCGGGGCGATCGGCGATCGTGGTATGCGACGTGCGCGACAACCCCATGGCTCTGAGGGAGACCGACGATGACGAGCTTCGACGACCGCGAAAAAGCGTTCGAGAACAAATACGCCCATGACGCGGAGATGATGTTCAAGGCCGCCGCGCGCGGCAACCGTAAGCTCGGCCACTGGGCCGCGGAGCGACTCGGGATCACCGGGGCCGAGGCCGCCGACTACGCCGCGACCGTGGTGGCCGCGGATCTCGAGGAGGCCGGCCACGAGGATGTGGTGCGCAAGATCACCGGCGACTTCCAAGAGAAGGGCGTCGCGCTCGACGAGGCGGAGCTGCGGGCGGCGATCGTGACGTTCCACGCGGAGGCCAAGGCCGAGCTGATGAACGAGCACGGCTGATCCGGCGATGCGGGCGGCGCGGCTGCGCGCCGCGCCGCGCCGCCGCGCGGACCGGCCGCGAGAGCCGCGCACAAACCCCAAGATCGGGAGGGCACACCGCGGTACTCCAGTCACCC
>JBCBRF010000278.1:0-3236 GCA_039819865.1 Pseudomonadota bacterium
GCGCTCCGGGCGGTGCTGGCAGACCGCTCGCTCCTCAAGCTCGGGCCGAACCTCACCTACCATTGGAACGTGCTGGCGCGCTACGGGGTCGAGGTCGCGCCGATCGACGATACGATGCTGATGTCGTACGCGCTCGCGTCGGGGCTCCGCAGCCACGGGATGGACGCGCTCTCGACCGCGCTGCTCGACCATCAGCCGATCCCGATCAAGGAGCTGATCGGGTCGGGCAAGAGCCAGATCACCTTCGACCGGGTCGAGATCGAGAAGGCCGCGCGCTACGCCGCGGAGGATGCGGACGTCACGCTTCGGCTCCACAAGACGATGCGGCCGCTGTTGGCGCGGGAGCGGGTCGCGACGGTCTACGAGACGCTCGAACGTCCGCTCGTGCCGGTCCTGGCGCAGATGGAGCGCCACGGGGTGAAGGTCGACCGCGATCAGCTGATCCGACTCTCGAACCGCTTCGCGCAGAAGATGGCGGAGCTCGAGGAGGAGGTGCACGCGCTGGCGGGCGAGAAGTTCAATGTCGGATCGCCGAAGCAGCTCGGCGAGATCCTGTTCGACAAGATGAGCCTCGCGGGCGGCAAGAAGGGCAAGACCGGGGCGTATTCCACGGGCGCCGACGTGCTGGAGGAGCTGGCGGCGCAGGGGCACGATCTGCCGGCGCGGGTGCTCGACTGGCGGCAAATGTCGAAGCTGAAGAGCACCTATACGGACGCCCTCCAGAACCACATCAACGAGGATACGGGGCGCGTGCACACCTCGTTCTCGCTGGCGGCGACGACGACGGGGCGGCTCGCTTCGACCGATCCGAACCTGCAGAACATCCCGGTCCGGACGGAAGCGGGCCGCGAGATCCGGCAGGCCTTCGTCGCAGAGGCGGGGCATGTGATCGTGTCGCTCGACTATAGCCAGATCGAGCTTCGGATCCTGGCGCATATCGCGGAGATCGAGGCGCTGAGGAAAGCCTTTCGGGACGGGCTGGACATCCACGCCATGACCGCGTCGGAGGTGTTCGGCGTGCCGATCGAAGGCATGGACCCGATGGTTCGTCGACAGGCCAAGGCGATCAATTTCGGCGTGATCTACGGGATCTCGGCCTATGGGCTGTCGAACAATCTGCGGATCCCGCAGGGCGAGGCGAAGGCGTTCATCGACGCCTATTTCGAGAAGTTCCCAGGCATCCGGGACTATATGGACGAGACCGTCGCGGGCGCGAAGAAGCGGGGTTTCGTCAGCACGCTGTTCGGGCGGAAGATCCATACGCCTGAGATCAACGCCAAGGGGCCGCGGGCGGGTTTCGCGTGGCGGGCGGCGATCAACGCGCCGATCCAGGGCACGGCGGCGGATGTGATCCGGCGGGCGATGATCCGGATCCCCCCTGCGCTCGAGAAGGGGAACCTGCCGGCGCGCATGCTGCTGCAGGTGCATGACGAGCTGCTGTTCGAAGTGCGCGAGGATGCGGTCGACGAGACGGTCGAGCTGGTGCGCGAACTCATGGAGGCGGCGGCGGGTCCGGCGGTCGAGCTGTCGATCCCGCTGGTGGTCGACGCCGGTCGAGGCGGCAGCTGGGCGGAAGCCCACTGAGGGCGGCGAGGCTCAGATCGGCCGGGCGCCCCGGATCTGCTGGGCGACGATCCAGAGATTTCCAACGTCGACCAGGATCGCGAAGATCCGAGATCCGAGACGCGCCTCGCCAGAGCTGCGGTCGATCGTGAGCTTCAACTGGATCGCCGAGGCGGAGAAGTCGCCGAGCCTGAAGCTGCGCAAAAAGACCTCGCCGCCGATCACAGGCTTAAAGCCGAGGGCGAGTAGGCGGGCTTCTGCGGCCTCGTCACAGTCGAGCGGGAAGACGTATTTGGGAAAGAAGACGAGCTGGGGCTTGCGCTCGGGCAGCGCGCGAAACGGCGATCGCTTATAGGCCACCGAAATCAGCGCGACAGCAGCAGCGGCAACGGTCGGGATGAGCCAAACGCCGTACACTTACACGTCGACCACTTCGAGAAGCGCTACGAGATCCGCCGTCGACGCCGAACCGTCTTTAGCGGCGCGGCTTGCGGGTTTCGTCGATCCGAACGGTCACGCGGCGCGGCGCCTGATCCTGACCGCGGCGCCAAGCGAACCAGGTCGCAGCGCCGAGGCCGAACGCGACAAGGCCGCCGACGCCCAGCATCATCGCGTCGTTGTGCGCCGCGTCTGCGGAAAAGGCGTCGCTCCGCGCCGCGGCCGCGCCCGCCACCAGCGCCGTCAATGCGACTACGCCCGAAAGGGTCAGCGTCCGGATCATGCCTGTACTCCCCTGCCGCCTGTTGTTGCGCTCTGCGCCTGCGAGACGACTCTGCGTTTAAACTGCCGGCCCGCTTGTTGATAAGATGGGAGCGGCGGGGCCTCCGACAAGTGCCGACGTGCATGGGCGGCCGCGCTTTTTTGATCTTTGTTTGAGCCGTTGACCACGGGCCTCGGCGCGGGGGCGCGGTGTCGTCCGTTTTTTTGTGCAGGGCTTGAGCGGCTCGCCCAATTCGTGGGCGTTGCGCCGCTTGGGTCCCGCTTGGGTTCCGCTCGGGTCCCGTTCGGGCTCGCGCTGGTCTTTCGAATCCGTCAAAGCGCGTGATTTTACAACCCGCTGCGCTCGGCGCAGGGTGACGCCTTTCGCGGCCTGGCCGCGGACGCTCGGGGGAGAGAGATGCGTTTTCGACTGTTGCAACAGGCGCTCCAGGGGGCGTGTACGAGGCTGTCGACGGCGGCGATCGCGGTCTGTCTTGCGGTCTTGACGATGCTCGGCCCAGCGGCAGCGCAGACGCCGCCGTTCCTGCCGAACACCTCGGGGTCCGCGCCGGGCGCCACAGTCCCGGAGCTGCCGGAGGATCTGTCGCCGGATATGGTCGACGGCATGCTGGCGCGCCTCACGGATGCGGAGATCCGGGCCTTGCTGCGCGACGAGCTGCGCACGCGCGCCGAGGAGCGCGAGGCCGCCGCGGCGAGCGCGCCGAGCGGGTTCGACGCCGTCCAATCGCGGCTGGCCGAGGCGTGGTCCCGGATCTCGCGAAACGTCTCGAACCGCGCCGCGCAGCTCGGACGGCTCGATGCGCGGGGGCCGCAAATCGAACGGCGCCTCGCGATGGCGGAGAACGGCGTCACTGCGATGATCCTCGCGGCGATCGCGCTCGTCGCCGCCGGGGTCGCCGCCGCCTATGCGACGCATTGACGGCGCTGGTGGCGGGCGCGGCCGCGGCGCGGAG
>JBCBRF010000279.1:0-3224 GCA_039819865.1 Pseudomonadota bacterium
TCACGCTTGTCGGCCCAGCCCGTCAGCGTCGCGAACAGGAGGCCGAACACAGCGATGCAGGCGAGCGCGATGAAACCGCCTTCCATACCGATCATCTCAGTCCTCCTTCCGCATTCTGTTCAGGCCGCGACGCCCCTCCACGTGGAAGAGCGCGCCGACCACCAATGCTCCTAACATAAGATAGATTTGTTCGCGCGTCATCGGGGCGTTGCTGAAAAGTGGGCGCGCGACGCCGAGCGCGACGGTGGCGATGCCGAGTCCGTTCAGAAAACTCGCCCGCAGCTTCGACTTCTCGTTGTGGATCGTCGCGGCGGTCTTCGGGTCCGTGGTCCTCGGTTGCTCCGCCATCTCCCCCCCCTCCCCTGGGAAAAACGAAAAACGCCGCCCTTATGCAGGGCGGCGTCGATTTCGTCTGCCGATTCGTGTGGCTTGGAGGCGATCAGCCGCCGTTCACGACCGAGCGGCGGTTGCGGTACTCTTCGACGCCGTCGCCGGTCGGAACCTCGAGGCTCGATTCGCCCTTGCCCTCGGTCTGCACGCGGTCGGCGCTGACGCCGTTGGCGACCAGCAGATCGCGGATCCAGGCCGCGCGGCGCTGCGAGAGACGCTCGTTATAGAGCGGGCCCGCGGTCGTCGAGGTGTGGCCCTCCACGATCAGAACCGCGTCGATCAGGTCCAGAAGGCCCGACTGCTCGTCAGCGCCCAGCTCCTGAGCCAGCGCGATGGCGCGCGAGCGCTCATTGCGGTTCGGCTGCGGCTCGTCCCGGATCCGACGGTCGTTGTCGGTCGGCTGAGATGCGTCCACCGGGTAGCCGTAGATCGCGACCGGGCCGCGGCAGCGCTGGTAGTTCTCGGCCCAGAGCGCGAGGACCGCGTTCGCCGGGGTGATCGAGTGGGCCCCTTCGCGGGCCTGCTCGAGCCAATGATCGTAGAGCGCGACCATCTGGGCGCAGGCGGCCGGATTGGCCTCGGCGAACGCCGCCGCGCGCTTCACCGTCGCGTCATAGCCGATCTGGTAACGCGGCTCGCTCAGGCCGAGCTCGGCCGGGGTCCAGGGCTGAACGACCTGACCTCCTTGAGCGGCCTCGCCCTTCGCGAAGAACGCGGTGGCGTCGTACCAGTTGGCGTCGCCGCCGTTCGAGGATTCGTAATCCGCACGCTCTTGGTAGGCCCGCGCCAGCTCATTCGTGTAGGAGCCGCCCGGCAGCTCCTGATCCAGGAAAGACTGGATGGTGAAGGTCCGGAAGAAGCTCGATTCCGGAAGCTCGATGTTGCCGTCATGGGCGATGCCGATCACCGGAAGCGCGAGAAGACCCGCGACCGCGATGGTTTTATTGAAGAAATTCATCCCTTGCTCCCACAGTTACCCGTCCAGTCCTCATGAGACGAGATCACCGCGGGAAGGGAAGGAAAAGGTCCGTTTAACGCTACCGGACTGTCTCACGCCGGCAAAGCGTTGCGAGCATGACGCAGAACATGTCCCGATCCGACTCGGTTGAGCGGCGCAGTCTTTGCTTCCGCGCCCGCGGCGCGGGCGGCGGGCTTTGGGCCCGCGACGCGGGTGCGCGCCTCCTGGGTGAGCTCAGCGCGGATCCGCCAGGATCTTGGCGCGCGCGCGCTTCAGCACGTCGTCGCGGGTGCGCTTCAGCGTCGGCACGCCCTGGATCCGGCTGCGCATGCGGTCGCGCGGGCTCTGGGTCGCTTCGAGTATGCTCTCCGCAAGCGTGTCTCGCACGCCCTCCTGGCTGAGCTGCAGCTCGACCCGCCGGCACATCGCCCGCATCGCACCGGCGTCGCCGACGGGCGGCTTCTGAGGCGCGCACATCACCCGAATGGCGAGCGCCGCGTGATGCTCCAGCTGGGCGAGGCGCGGCTCGTCCCGCTCCACCGCGATCTCGCGCACCAGGGTCAGCAAGCGGGCGGCCACGTAGTAAGGCTCGGAGGTCAGCGACGGCGCCAGCAGACCGTCGTCGACATCGCCGGCGATCGCCGCGAAGCCCTTCTCGGCGACCTGCGGAGCCTCCAGGAACACGGCGTAGTAGGCGCGCAGCAGATCCTCGAGGCTCACGCGCGGCGCTTCGAACGAGCGCGGATACTGGCCCGGGCGGCGTTCGAGATAGAGCTGCGGTCCGCCGGCGCGCATGCGCTCGAAGAAATAGGCCTCGATCGAGAGGGCCTTCTCACAGGCGGCGAACAGGGCGGCCCCGGTGATCGGGGTCTGGCGGTTGGTCGCGTCGATGATGGAGCGGCGCACCGTGTTGTTCTCGGTGGCGACGAGCTTGATCGGAACGTGCACGTCGCCGGCGCTGCGAAGCTGGTCGCGCATCTTGTAGATGACGGTGCTGGTCTGGAGACCGTTCACGATCTGGTAGTTGGTCAGCCGGACGTCTCGCCCCTCTCGGTCGAGCGTGTCGGCGACGACGGTCACGCCGTTGTTCCGCAATAGAAATTCGGCGCGATCGGGGCCCGCGAGCGTCGCGCGGATGCGCTCGTTCACGCCACGGTCGCCCTGATAGCCGCGGACGTTCTGGGTGAAGATCGCCTCGCGCAGGCCCTGGCCGTCCTCGCGCTCGAGGAGGCCCAGGAACGCGCTCACGGGGACGTGGCCGCAATAGCCGGCGCCGACGTCCCCGATGCGCGGCAGCGGAACCAGACCGCCGGCGGGCAGCGCGGCCTCATAGTCCTCGATCTCGATCAGCGAGGGATCGTCGACCTCGCCGGCGCGGAGCGGCAGGCTGGTCGCCATCATGTCAAGGAGGCGCGACTTGTCGACGGCCTCGACCTCGACGTCGGTCACCCAAGGCATCGCGCCGATGGTGTCGCGCGCCCGGCGCAGCTCGATCTCCTTGGCGGCGTCGCCGTCCCAAGCGCCGAGGGCGGTCAGGTAGCACCAGACGCTCAGGCGCAGATGGAGCCCAAGCGCGTCGGCCTGGTCGCGCAGATAGCCGATGAGCGCGCGCCGGCTGGAGAGGCGCGACACCTCTTCCTCGCCCGAAGGTTCGCGCAGAAAATCGCAGGTCGCGTCGACGAAATCGCCGATCCGCTCGGGATCGAACCGGTTCGCACGGCTGGCGCGCACCAGAACGAGACCGACCGCGATTTTCTGCGCGAGCCTTCCGGCGAGGAAGAGGTGTCGCGCCTCTCCAGCCGGCGCAGCTCGATCTCCTTGGCGGCGTCGCCGTCCCAAGCGCCGAGGGCGGTCAGGTAGCACCAGACGCTCAGGC
>JBCBRF010000280.1:0-3208 GCA_039819865.1 Pseudomonadota bacterium
CGCGGAAGGACGAGCCTCGGTTGGGCGAGGCCGCGGCGGCGGAACCGGTGGTCGGGCGGCTGCTCGACGTGGCGGAGGAGCCGGCCGCCGCTTTCGAGCCGTCGGCTTTGGTCCCGTCCCAGGTCACTTCGCCGCCGTCGACCGAGGCGGGGAGCGTCGCGACCTCGCGGCCGTCCTTGTCGCGGAGCACCACCGAGGCGCTGGTGGCGTTGGGCTCGGTCGGCACGTCGATCGTCAGCTCCGAGCCGTCGAACTGGAAGTCCAGACCGCTGGCCTGCACCGAACGGCCGATCCAGGCCGCCGCCTGATCCAGGCCGGCGTTGAAGACCTGGGCCATGATCTCGTCGAGCTTCTGGTTGGTCGCGACGGCCTGCTCGACCTCCGAGAAGGAGGCGAGCTGCTCGACGAAGGTGGTGGCGTCGAGCGGGCTGAGGGGGTCCTGGTTCTCGAGCTGCGCGGTCAGCAGCGTCAGGAAATCGTCGAAGTCGGAGACGGTTTCGGCGCCTTCGGAAGCCGCCTGAGCGGCGACGCTGCCGGAGGTGGAGCCGGTGGCGGCTCCGACGGGGGCGATCTCGGTCATGGCTTGTCCTTTCGTTCGTCAGATGCGGAGGTCGAGGCCGCGCGCGCTTGCTCCGACCATCGGGCCGGGGCCGCCGAGGGGGAGGCGCGCGTGGAGCGTCGCGTTGGAGCGATCAGGGGCGGTGTCGGCGGTTGGACGGGCCGCGGAGGCGTCGCCCGCGCCGCCATCCGCCGCGCTTCGGCCGTCTTCCGCGCCGAAGCCCGCGGCGTCGCCGAAGTCTAGGCCGTCGAGCGACAGACCCGCCGCGATCAGCTCGCGGCCGAGCTGATCGGCCTGGCGTCGCAGCAGATCCAGGGTCTCGGGACGCTCGGCCTGAAGCGTGACGGAGACCGTATCCGCCCCATCGAAACGCAGCTCCAGGCGCACGCGGCCGAGCTCCGGCGGGTCGAGGCGCAGCTCGATCACGCCGTTCTCGCGCTGGGCCGCGATCGCGACGGAGACTTGCGCCGCCGCTTGAGCGCTGGCGAGGACCGCGGGGGCGGCGTTCGCGGCCGCCGGCGCCGATGCGGGCGCCAGACCGGAGGCGGCGGAAGCTCCGCCGCCCAAGGAGGGTCCCAGGCCTCCGCCAAGCGCGGCCTGCTCCTCCAAGGCGGCGGCGAAGGCCGCGCCGCCGGCGCTCGCCCACGGCGCGTCGAGCGCCTGGGCCTTCGCTCTCGCCGCGTCTGCGACGCCGAGAGCGCTCGTCGCGGTCTCTGCAACGCGGCGCGGCGCCTCGACGCCGAGGCGCTCGATCGCGCCGCGGATCGGATCGACGGTCTCGGCGGCGCGGTCCGCGCGGGCCTTTTGGAGCGCGTCCGGCTGGGCGTCCGCCGCGATCGGCTCGCCGAGCGGGTCTTTGGTCGTCGGGGCGGACGGCGCCGTCGCGTTGGGGGGCGAGCTCGGGGAAAGCCGCTCGTCGGAAGTCGGTTGGGCGCTGGCGTCGCGTCGCGCCTCGCCGGCGCCCGGCCGCTCTGGCGCTTTCGACGGCGGCGGCGTCTCGGCGAGCGTCTGCTCCGCTTGACCGGCTGTGACGGTGGCGGCGGGCTTGGCCGGGTCGCCCGCGCCGAACGCGTCTGTTGACGGGCCAGCGGCGTCCCGGCGGGCGGCGGTCGCGGCGTCGGCCGTCTGGGCGGCTGCGGTTTCTGCAGCCGGCCCGGCCGCGGTGGGGATCTCGCGCCCCGGAACCTCGCGTCCCGAAATCTCGCGCACGGGGACCGTTCGACCGTCAGGCGTCTCCGCGCGGCGCGTCTCCGGGGTCGGCGCAGCGGCGCCCTGGTCCGGACCAAGCGGTCCAATCAGGTCTTTGCGCACGGGTGCGGCGGGGTCGGCCAGCGGCGCCGCGGCGGGCGCGGCGTCGCCGCTCACCGTCTCCGTCGGCGTGAGCCGTTGGCGATCGTCAGCCGCCGGATCGGTCGGGTCGACGTCTCCGAGGGGCGGCCCATCGGCGCGCCGCTTTGGGGACGCCGCTTGCTCGCCACCCTTCGACGCCGCTGGACCGACGCCCTGCCCCGACCCTTCGCCATCGGCCGCGCGCGCGGCGTCCGGGTCGGCGTCGGAGGACGCCGGGCCGTCGCTGCGACGAGGCTGTCCGCTCGCGTCGTCGAAAGCGGCGCCGAAGTCCGATCGCCGATCGGCGCCACGCGACGCCGCATCGTCTCGCGCAGCGACGGACCCGTCCTGGTTCCGCGCGGGCCCGCCTGCGGCGCTCGGATCCGCTTTGGGTGTGGTAATGATTTCGGCAACGTTCATTAAGAAAAGCCTCGCGCTCTCTCTTGGCGACAAGGCGAAAATTACTCTCGTAGGGTTATGAAATATTTACAGGGGAACGGCATTATTTGGAGCACGGAAGGCTTGCTACAGGATGCTCGCGATGAGCTCGGATTTCGTCAGCGCGCCGCTCGGATCGCCCTTGGGCGTCCGCGGGCTTCAGATCAGCGAGGCGCCGCGCGTCCCGCCGGCGGGCGCGGCTGCGAACGACGCCGAGTTGCGCGCCCTGGCGCAGAAGTTCGAGGCGATGTTTCTCGCCGAGATGCTGAAGCACACGGGTCTCGACGATCCCGCGGCCGGCCTCGGCGGCGGGTTCGACGGCGGCCATGGCGAGGACGCCTTCAAAAGCCTGCTGGTCCGCGAATACGCGGACGGCCTGAGCCGGCAGGGGCGCCTCGGCCTCGCCGAACGGATTTACGCGGACTTGAAACAGAAAGTCGCTCCCCATGCCGAATGACGCGCGCCCGGCCGAGGTCCGGATCGAAAAGCTGACCCGCCAGGGCATCGCTCTTCTGCAGGAAGAGAAAGACCTGGCGTTGAAGGGCGATTTGAACGCCCTGGCCGAACTCAACCCGCGCAAGGCGGCGTTCCTCGAGACGATGGAGCAGCTCTCGCAGCGCCTCGCCGATGCGTCGCGCCATGGCGCGCTGACCGGCCCGCTCGCGGAGCAGAAGGACCGGATTACGGGCCTGCTCGAGATCGTGCATCGGCGTGCGGAAGAGAACCAATATCTGCTGCGCGCGGCGCTTTCCGGCCTTAAGAGCGCCGAGAAACAGTTGAGCATCCTGGAAAAAGTCTCGTCCCTGGTCGGGGTCTATGACGATTCTGGTAAGCTAATCGAAAATAAAAATATTTCTGGGAAGCAAGGTTCTGTTTACTAGG
>JBCBRF010000281.1:0-3116 GCA_039819865.1 Pseudomonadota bacterium
CGAAGGACAGGCCGTCGGGCAGCGCGCCGTCGGCGACCATGGCCTCGAGCGCCGCCAGCACCGTCTCCCGGAACGCCGCGAACAGGTTCATGCTCTCACTCCAAGCTTGGGCGCCGGATCAAGCGCCCTCGGACGTCGCCGCCCACCGCGATGGGATGTTCGACGCGGTTCCTAGCCCTGCGCGCCGCGAAGGTCGACCGCCGATCGCGCGGCGGCGCCGGGGCGGACGCGCCGCCCCCCCTGAACAGGACCCCGGAAACGGCCGCCCCCCACGCGCCAAAGAAGACGCGCCGCAGGCGCGGCCCTTCTGGCGTCCGAAGGGCGCTCCGTCGCCCTTCGGGCCTTTCTCCGCTGAAATCGATCCGCCGGATCGATTTCCGGGCGCTCCATCGCCCTTCGGGCCTTTCTCCGCTGAAATCGATCCGCCGGATCGATTTCCGGGCGCTCCGAAAGCCTCTCTCGCCGGAGCCGCCGTCGCGCGATCCGAGGCGCGGGATCCGGTCGGGCCGTCCAGGGCGCGGCACGCGCCTCGGCGAAGCCGGGGTTCCCTGGACGGCGCGGCCGGGTCCTGCGATCCGGAAAAGCGGCGGCGGGTCGGGCGAGAGAGGCGAAGGCCCTCTCTCGATGGTGGGCCCGAGCCCGAAACCGCACCCAAAAATCGAGCCGCCAACGCAGCCCCAAACGCCGCCCTAGCGCAACGCCGCGGAACGGCGCGCCAAGGCCGGCGTCGAGGCCTCGATGGCCGAGAGGACGGCGCCCCGCTCCCGAATTTGGTCCGATCAGAGATCCACGTAAACGTGCGTCTCGCCCGCGCCGCCCGGATGGGTGATCGCGCCGGCTTTGGCGCTGCCGACCAGCTGGGCGTACTTCCAGAGCGCCCCGCTGCCATAATTCGTCGGCCTCGGACCGCTCCAGGCCTTGGCCCGCTCCGCAAGCTCCGCCTCCGTGAGCTCGACGGACAGCGTGCCGGCGACCGCGTCGATCGCGATCACGTCGCCGTCCTTCAACAGCCCGATCGGACCGCCCACCGCCGCCTCCGGCCCCACATGGCCGACGCAGAAGCCCCGCGTCGCGCCCGAGAACCGGCCGTCCGTGATCAGCGCGACCTTCTTGCCCATGCCCTGGCCCGACAGCGCCGCGGTGGTCGCCAGCATCTCCCGCATGCCCGGGCCGCCCTTCGGCCCTTCGTTGCGGATCACCAGCACCTCGCCCTCTTTGTACGCGCGGCTCTTCACGGCGGCGAAGGCGTCCTCCTCGCTCTCGAACACCCGGGCCGGACCCTTGAACTGCTGATCCTTGCCCTCGATGCCCGCGACCTTCGCGATAGCCCCTTCGGGCGCGAGATTGCCCGAGAGCCCCACCACGCCGCCGGTCGCGCTGAGCGGGGTCTCGACCGGGTGGACCACCCGGCCGTCCGCGTCGCCCGAGATCTCCGCGAGCTCCTCGCCGATCGTCCGCCCGCTGACCGTCAGGCAGTCCTCGTGCAGCAGTCCCGCCTTCTGCAGCTGCTTCATCACCATCGGCACCCCGCCGACCTCGTAGAGATCCTTCGCGACGAACTGGCCGCCCGGCTTCAGATCCACGAAATACGGCGTCGAGCGGAAGATGTCGCAGACGTCGAGCAGGTCGAAATCGATGCCCGCCTCATGCGCGATCGCCGGCAGATGGAGACCCGCGTTGGTCGAGCCTCCGGTCGCCGCGACCACCCGCGCCGCGTTTTCGAGGCTCTTCCGGGTGACGATGTCCCGCGCCCGCACGCCCGAGGCCAGCAGGTTCATCACCGCGCGCCCGGACGCCTCGTTGTAGGCGTCGCGGCTCTCATAGACCGCCGGAGCGCCCGACGAGTTCAACAAAGCAAGCCCGATCGCCTCCGACACGCAGGCCATGGTGTTGGCGGTGAATTGCCCGCCGCAGGCTCCCGCGGTCGGGCAGGCCACCCGCTCGATCACCGCAAGCTCCTCGTCGGACATCGTGCCGCCCTGATGCTTGCCCACCGCCTCGAACACGTCCTGGACGGTGACGTCCTGACCGTTCAGCCGGCCCGGCAGGATCGAGCCGCCATAGATGAACACGCTCGGCGTGTTGAGCCGCACCATCGCCATCATCATGCCCGGCAGGCTCTTATCGCAGCCCGCGAGCCCGACCAGCGCGTCGTAGCAATGCCCGCGCATGGTCAGCTCCACCGTGTCCGCGATCGCGTCGCGGCTGACCAGCGAGGAGCGCATGCCCTCATGCCCCATTGCGATGCCGTCGGTGACGGTGATGGTCACGAACTCCCGCGGCGTGCCCTTGGCCTCCTTCACGCCGAGCTTCACGGCCTGCGCCTGGCGGTCGAGCGCGATGTTGCAGGGCGCCGCCTCGTTCCAACAGGTCGCGACGCCGACCAGCGGGCGGTGGATCTCCTCGTCGGTCAGCCCCATCGCATAGAGATACGAGCGGTGCGGCGCGCGCGCCGGGCCCTCGGTCACATGCCGGCTGACCAGTTTGGTCTTGTCGAAAGTCGGGGATCCGCCGCCGTCGGCCATCGAAGTCGCTCCCTGTCGCGCGTTTTTGTCGAGTTCGGCCGGACCTTAGAGCCGCCGCCGCGCCGACGCCAGCGCCGCCGCGCCGCGTCCTGACGCCGCCGGCGCGCCGCGTCTCGCTAAAATTGCGACTTTCGCATCTCGACAATAAATCTGAACGAAGACCCAATAAAAGACACTCTAGAGGACAATTAACGGGATTATATAGTTTTTAAGTCAGCCTCCAAACCAGAGTTAGACTTTGGAAGGAGCGACTCATGCGCAAGTCTTCAATCATTGCGGCGCTGGGCGCCGCCATGCTCGGCGCGACGTCGATCGCGCCGGCGATCGCCTCGCCGATGTTCTGGGTGGGCGCCGGCGTCCACCGCGAGATCGACGCGATCGCATCGCAGCCGACCGCCCGGATCGACCGGCGGGTTTGGGAGTTCCAGGGCGTCGCGCGCCACATGGCGATGATGGCGCGCCTGGAGCGGATCCAGCCCTCCTACAGCCATGATCGCGGCGATCTGGCCAACACCTACGTCTCGCCCGCCTCCGAGTCCTTCGCCATCGCCGAGCGCGTGGGCGAGATGCTGGTCGCGGGCTTCGACGCCG
>JBCBRF010000282.1:0-3056 GCA_039819865.1 Pseudomonadota bacterium
GATGATCAGCATGCCGAGAAATCCGAACCCGATGGCGGCCCAGCGATGCGCCCGAAACCGCTCGCCGAGGGCCAGCACGCTGAGCGCGGCTGCGAAGATCGGCGCGGTGAAACCGAGCGCCGTGACCTCTGCGAGCGGCGTGATCGCGAGCGCGGAGAAGAACAGCAGCATCGCCCCGATATTGACCACGCCGCGGAGCGCATGAAGCCCGAGCCGCGAGGTCCGAAGCGCCCGAAAGCCGTCCCCGACCAGCAGCGGCGCGAGGAACGCCAGACCGAACAGATTGCGGAAGAACGCGATCTCGAAGGGCGGCAGCTCCGCCGACAGCCGGCGCACCGCCATGTGCATGATCGCGAAGGCGACGGTCGACAGGCACATCATCGCCACGCCGCGGATCACCGGCGTCTGCGCCCGCCATTGGGCGTCCACTTGCGCGCCCAGCGCCGTGTCGCCGAGTCGCATGCGTCCCGCCCCTATCGCCGCCAAAGGCGGTCAGCCTAGCGCGCCGGCCGCCGCCGCGTCGAATTCTTAGGAAGAGTCTGCGGGGCTCTTGTCGGGCGAAAGGTGGGCGAGCGCCGCCATGGACACCGCCGCGGCCGGGGCCGGGCGCGGTTTGCGTCGCCCTGCGCTCCGGCGCCGCTTTCGCGCCGCGCTTGCCCGCTGCGCCCGGCGCGCGTCCGGCCTCTCCCGGCGGCCGTCCTGCGGATCCGCCGGGATGGAGATCAAACGCGCCCGCGCCTTCGCCGCCATTGTCGAGACCGGCGGTTTCGCCGACGGCGCGCCGACAGGCCGCCCCCCGGCCTGCGTCGGGCGCTCAGAGGCCCGTCGGCATGCGCTCCAGAACGCGCGGCCGGCGGAGGCGACCGCCGCAACCGAGGCGTCTCGGCGCGTGCTCGGCGAACCCCCTTGCGGCGCGATCGGGGCGCTTACTCGAGCCCCCAGACCTCGCCCCAGGCCTCGTCTTGAGCGCCAGCCGCGACGTTCGGGATCGACGCCGTGGCGATTTCTCCGGCCTCGACGCCCGACAGGGTCGGCTCGACGCCCCAGACTTCGCCCCAGCCGACAGTCGCGGCCACCGAGAGCGTCTCGTCTTCCGCGCCGACGCCCCAGACTTCGCCCCAGGCGGCGTCGACCGGCGCCGCTTCCGGCGTCGAGGCGGTTTCGATCGCGAGGGTGTCGATCTCGGACGACCCGGTCGCGCTCGCCACCATCTCGAGGCCCCAGACCTCGCCCCAGGAGGTGTCGCGGGCGGAGGCGACGACGGTCGGCGCCATGCTAGACGACGAAGTCGGCGCCACGCCCCAGACTTCGCCCCAACCCTGGCTGAGCGACCCCGTCGGAACCCGCTCGGCCGCGGCCGAGACCTTGATCGCCTCGATGGTCGCGGCGTCGACCGTCTCATTGCGGTCGCCCGCGGCGTAGAGTGCGGTGGCGGCCAGCGCGACGACCCCCAGCAGCGCGTGGTGCGGCTTGATATTCATGGCGGAGCGCCTCCGAATTGGTAAAGACGCGCTAATCATTTCATGAAATCATAAAAAAACTTATAAGCGGACGCTTCAATACTTGGCAGGGGCGCGGCGCCGCGACGGTATTCGTCGTTTTCCGCCTCCCGCCAAGAACTGACATGATTGCGCATGCAGTCGAGGCGCGCAGCGACCCTGCGACGGCTGCGCTCAGATCACCCCGGATCTCGTACTCTCTCGCTCAGCCCGCCCCAATTATAGTGGAGGGTAGCAGCGCTTTGTGCTAAGGCCTGTCGGAACTACAAGAAGTGAGCCGGAAACGGCGATAGCAGGCTATGCCACAAAGCGAGGAGCAGGTTTCGTGAGAGCATTGGGTCTACTTGCAGGGGTCGCGATGATCGCGGCCGCCGGCGCCGCCGCCGCTGAGAACGGCGTGACCGCAACCGAGATCGTCTTCGGCCAGTCGGCCGCCCTTTCCGGCCCGGCGGAGGCGCTCGGCAAAGGCATGCAGCTCGGCATTCAGGCCGCGTTCGAGGAAGCCAACCGCGCCGGCGGCGTGCACGGCCGGACCTTGTCCATGACCAGCCTCGACGACGGCTACGAGCCGGAGCGCGCCATCTCGAACACGCGGGCTTTGATCGACGGCAATAAGGTCTTCGCGCTGATCGGCGCGGTCGGCACTCCGACGTCGAAGGCCGCGCAGCCGATCGCGACGCAGGAGAACGTGCCCTATCTCGGCGCTTTCACCGGCGCCGGCTTCCTGCGCAATCCGAGCCTCGGCAACGTCATCAATTACCGCGCCAGCTACGCGCAGGAGACCGAGGCCTGGATCAAGCACCTCACCGAGGATCTGAAATACGAGAAGATCGCGATCCTCTATCAGGACGACAGCTTCGGCCGCGTGGGCCTCGACGGCGTGACCGCGGCGCTCGAGAAGCGCGGAATGGCGCTAGCAGCCAAGGGCACCTATCAGCGCAACACCACCGCGGTGCGCACGGCGCTGTTGGAAATCCGCAAAGCGAAGCCGGAAGCCGTCGTGATGGTCGGCGCCTACAAGCCGATCGCGGAGTTTGTGAAACTCGCGCGCAAGGTGAAGATGGACGCGACCTTCGTGAACATCTCCTTCGTCGGCTCCAACGCCCTCGCGCAGGAACTCGGCCCCGAGGGTTCGGGCGTGGTGATCACCCAGGTGGTGCCGTTCCCGTGGGATGAGTCGGTCCCGGTCGTCGCCGACTACGCCAAGGCGCTGAAGGCGCTCGATCCCGCCGCCGAGCCCGGTTTCGTCTCGCTCGAGGGATACATGGTCGGACGCATGACCATCGCCGCGCTCGAGAAGGCCGGACCGGAACTGACCCGCGACGCCTTGCTGAACACCTTCTACAGCGGCGCGTCCTTCGATCTCGGCGGCAAGACGCTCAGCTTCGGCCCTGACGATGTGCAGGGCTCCGACGAGGTCTATCTGACGATCATCAAGCCCGACGGCTCGTTCTTGGCGGTCGACGACCTGAACGCGGTCGGCACCGGTTCGATCAAGTAACGGTTCTTCAAGATCTCGGCGCGCCAACTCAAATTGGCGCGTCGTTTAAAATTTTC
>JBCBRF010000283.1:0-2985 GCA_039819865.1 Pseudomonadota bacterium
CCCGAGCGGCCGCACCCCTTTCGCCCAGAGCGGACGGGAGGGCCTCGATGGCCCGAGCGGCCGCGGATCCCGCCCCGCTCCGCAACGCGCCGGGGAATGGCGGGCGATGAGACCGCTCCGACTCTCCTCCGAGAGAGCGCCTCCCTCGACCGATCCGTCCTCGCCCGTCCTGCCTCGCCGAAGCCCGGACGCGCCGCAAGCCCGCCGATTCGCAGGCGAATCGGCGCCGGCGAGCCGGTTGCAGGCTTGCCCCGCGCCCGCCCCCCGGCGCCGGCGTCCAGGCGAGGACGGCTCCGCCGAGAGAGGCTTCCGCGAAGGGGCGCCGAGGCGATCGCGGCGCGGGACGGCGGCTGATGCATTTGCTCGCCGCGAAACCCGGATCGCTGGCGGAGGGCGAGGAGCCGGTCGATCCGGGTCAGACGCCCGCGGACATGATCCTGCTCTCGAGCGCGGACACGGAGCTCGCGGCGCTCTCCGAAGCGCGGGCGGCGCTGGCCGAGACGGGTGCTGCGCCCGAGCTGCGGCTGGCGCAGCTCGCCTGGCTGGCGCACCCTTATGCGGTCGATCTCTATCTCGAGCAGACCGCGCTCTCCTCGCGGCTGGTGATCGCTCGGATCCTCGGCGGATCCGGCTATTGGCGCTATGGGCTCGAACAATTCTCCGCGCGCCTCGGCGCGGCGGGCCGGCTGTTCGCGGCGCTGCCCGGGGACGACAAGCCGGACGAGGAGCTGTTCCGCGCCTCCTCGGTCGATCGGGAGACTTGGGAGGCGCTCTGGGCCTATCTGGTCGAGGGCGGGCCGGAGAACGCGGCGAACCTGCTCCGCTTCGGGGCGCATCTGCTTGGCCGGGAAGAGCGCCCGCCCGCGGCGCGGCCGCTGCTGCGCGCCGGGCTCTATTGGCCGGGCGCCGGCGCCACGGATCTCGGAGCGCTCCGCGCCGACTGGCGCCCCGGAGCGCCGACCGTGGCGGTCGTGTTCTACCGCGCGCTCTTGCAGGGCGCGGGCCTTCATCCGATCAACCGGCTGGTCCGGGCTCTGACCGCCGAGGGGCTGAACCCGCTGCCGATCTTCGTCGCCTCGCTGAAGGACCCGGTCTCCGCCGCCGTCCTGAGCGAGACCTTCGAGGCGGCCCCGCCCGACCTGGTGTTGAACGCGACGGGCTTCGCGGTGTCCTCGCCCGCGCCCAAGGACTGGCGCCGGCCGCGCGCCTCGTGTCCGCTCGACGCGCCGGGCGCGCCGGTGCTGCAGATCGTCCTCTCGGGCGGGACCGAGGAGGATTGGCGCGCGGGCGACCAGGGGCTGTCGGCGCGGGACATCGCCATGAACGTCGCCCTCCCGGAGGTCGATGGTCGGGTTCTGACGCGGGCGATCAGCTTCAAGGGCGAGGCCTATTTCGACGAAGCCTGCCAGGCGCCGATCTCGGCCTACCGGGGCGTGGGCGACCGGATCGCCTTCGCCGCGCGGCTGGCCGCCGCCTGGACCGGGCTCGCGCGCACGCCGCGGCCGGAGCGGCGGGTCGCGTTGGTCCTCGCCAACTATCCGAACAAGGACGGCCGCCTCGCCAACGGGGTCGGTCTCGATACGCCCGCCTCTGCGGTGCGGGCGCTCGAGGCGCTCCGCACGGCGGGTTATGCGGTCGAGAACGCGCCGGCGGACGGCGCCGCGTTGATGGCGGCGATCCAGGCGGGGCCGACCAACTGGCTCGCCGATCGCGCAGAGCGCGAGGGCGGCGAGCGGCTTCCCCTCGCCGACTACCGCGCCGCCTACGACGCGCTGCCGCTGGCGGCCCGAGAGGCGATCGAGGCGCGTTGGGGGGCGCCAGAGCGGGACCCATATCTCGACGGCGAGGCCTTCGCGCTCTCGATCCTGCGGTTCGGATCCGTCGTGCTCGGGGTCCAGCCGGCGCGGGGGTACGACATCGATCCGGGCGAGACCTACCACAGCCCGGACCTGGTCCCGCCGCACCATTATCTGGCGTTCTATTTCTGGCTGCGGCGCGCCTTCGGGGCGCAGGCGATCGTTCATCTCGGCAAGCACGGCAATCTGGAATGGCTGCCGGGCAAGGCGCTGGCGCTATCGGAGACCTGCTGGCCGGAGATCGCGCTCGGGCCGACGCCGCATCTCTATCCTTTCATCGTCAACGACCCCGGCGAAGGGACCCAGGCGAAGCGGCGCGCGCAGGCCGTGATCCTGGACCATCTGACCCCCCCGATGACGCGCGCGGAGACCTATGGCCCGCTGCGGGATCTCGAAGCGCTGGTCGACGAATACTACGAGGCGGCGGGCGTCGATCCGCGGCGGACGGCGCGGCTGCGGGAGGAGATCCTGGGCCTCACCGAGAGCGCGCGCCTCGATCTCGACGCCGGGCTCGACGCCGAGGACGACGCGGATGCGCGGTTGCGGAAACTCGACGCCTATCTCTGCGAGCTGAAGGAGAGCCAGATCCGCGACGGGCTGCATGTGTTCGGGGTGAGCCCGGCGGGCCGGCTCGAAACCGATCTGATCGCGGCGCTGACGCGGGCGCCGCCTTCGAACTGGTAGTAATCGTCGCTGTCCAGGAGGTCGTGCTCGCGATTGTCCTGGTTCTGGATCACGGCCTCGGTCCGGGACAGCCGGTCCTCGAGCGCGTCGCGCGCCCGCTCGCCCCAGCCCTCGGCCTCCGCGCCATAGGCGTAGCCGCCCCATTCGAGATAGGCGTCGGCGAGATCGCTGCGGTCGCGCCAGATGCGCTCGTCGATCAGGGCCTGGAGCCCGGCGCCGTAAGCGCCCGGTTTCGAGCCGAACACGCGAAAGCCCGCGCGCCGGTCGCCGCCCGCCGCCCGAAAGGCGCTTGCGGCCGGGTTCTGATCCTCCGGTTCGTCGAGGGCCATCACCGCGCGCGCCGCCTGGTCGATCAGCGCGATCTGGGCGGGAAAGGCGTCGCGAAAGAAGCCCGAGACCCGGAGCGTCACGTCGACCCTCGGCCGGCCCAGCGCCGAGAGCGGGA
>JBCBRF010000284.1:0-2942 GCA_039819865.1 Pseudomonadota bacterium
ACCGGCTCGGTCACCTCCGTCGCCGTCACCCCGGATGGAACCCGCGCCCTCAGCGGCTCCCTCGACAGAACTCTCATCTTCTGGGATCTCGCCACCGGCCGAACCCTCCGCACCCTCGAAGGCCACACCCGCCCGGTCTCATCCGTCGCCGTCACCCCCGACGGAACCCGCGCCCTCAGCGGCGCCGAGGACAGGACGGTGCGCGTCTGGGACATCACGGGCTGATGCGCCCGGGGCGGAGCGCCGACTCGTTAAGATCGGGTTAAGGGCGCGCGGCTGGCGGCTGCGACGGGCGCTGTCGCCGGCGCGCGGCGCGCTTTACATCGAAAAGCTGGTGCCGCAGCCGCAGGTGCTGGCGGCGTCGGGGTTGTCGATGGCGAAGCGGGCGCCGATGAGCTCCTGCTTATAGTCGATCACCGAGCGCTCGAGGAACGGCAGCGAGACCGGGTCGATCAGGACCGCGACGCCGTCTTTCTCGAGGATCAGATCGTCGGGCTCCGCCGCGTCGGTCAGCTCGAACTTGTACTGAAAGCCCGAACAACCGCCGCCCAGGACCGCGACGCGGAGCTTCTTCTGAGGCCCCTCGACCTCGAGGATCTCGCCGATGCGGGCGTAGGCGGCGTCGGTCACGGTCGGCGCGGCGGCGGCGTCCGCGCTCATCTCTGCGTCGATGTCTGCGCTCATGGCGGCGGGTCCTTCACGGGGCGGGCGCTACGGTCTATCCACAGCGGACATAATCGGGGGGGCGCGGGGCCACAAGGCGGCCGGGCCGGGACAAGGGGACGGACCGATGGCGGAGGCGCCTCTCAGACCGAAGATCTGGCCGAGCGACGCGCGTTGGGCGCCCTATGCGGTGAAGGCGGGCCTGTCGCGCGGGCGGGCGCACGACGAGGCGGAGAGCCGGCACCGCACGCCCTTCCAACGCGATCGCGACCGGATCCTGCATTCGGCGGCGTTTCGCCGGCTGAAGCACAAGACCCAGGTCTTCGTCGAGCATGAGGGAGACTACTACCGTACGCGACTCACCCATTCGCTCGAGGTCGCCCAGATCGCGCGGACGCTGTCGAAAGCGCTCGGTCTCGACGAGGAGCTGGCGGAGACCGTGTCGCTGGCGCACGATCTCGGGCACACCGCGTTCGGCCATGCGGGCGAGACGGCGCTCGACGAGGCGATGGCGCCCTATGGCGGGTTCGACCACAACGCCCAGGCGCTGCGCGTCGTGACGCGGCTCGAGACGCGCTACGCGTCGTTCGACGGGCTGAACCTGACCTGGGAGACGCTCGAGGGGCTGGTGAAGCACAACGGGCCGCTGGTCGGGCGGCACTCGACAGGCGCGAAGGTCTCCGAGGATGTGGCGGCGCTGAACGCGGCGTTTCCGCTCGAACTCGACACGCTGGCGAGCGCGGAGGCGCAGGCGGCGGCGATCGCGGACGACGTCGCCTACAACAATCACGATCTCGACGACGGGCTCCGGGCGCGGCTGTTCACGATTGAGGAAGCGGCCGAGCTGCCGATCGTGGGCGAGGCGCTGCAGGAGGCGCGCGAGGCCTATCCGGAGGCTGACGCCCGGCGTCTTCGCTACGAGGCGCTCCGGCGGGTGTTCGGCGCGATGGTCGAGGACGTGTTGGCGGAAAGCGTGCGGCGGCTCGACACGATGCGGCCCGAAAGCGCCGCGGCGGTGCGGGCGGCGGAGCGGCCGGTGATCGCGTTTTCCGCGGAGATGGAGGCGCGGCTGGCGCCGCTCAAAACCTTTCTGTTCGAGCGGATGTATCGCCATCACCGAGTGAACCGGATGATGTCGAAGGCGAAGCGGGTGATCCGCGAGCTGTTCGAGCGCTTCATGGCGGAGCCGAACCTCCTGTCCGGCTATTGGCGGACCGAGATCGAGGCGCTCGAAGGCCGGGCGCGGGCGCGGCGGGTGGCGGATTACGTGGCGGGCATGACCGATCGCTACGCCATCGAGGAGCACCGCCAGTTGTTCGATCCCCTGGCCGGGGTCTGAGGCGTCGTAGGGAGGAAAGCGCCGCCGGCGCCTTGGCGCAGGGCGCCGTCCGCTCGGCCGTCGAGGCCTCGCCGCCGGCATCTCGGCGCAGGGGCGCCGTCCGCTCGGCCATCGAGGCCTCGCCGCCGGCATCTTGGCGCAGGGGCGCCGTCCGCTCGGCCATCGAGGCCTCGCCGCCGGCCTGGGCGACGCGCCCCGCTCCGCATCGAAGCGCGTGATCGGAGCGGTTCGGTCGCTCAAGCTCTCCATCGAGAGGGCCCGTCCCTCTCGCCCGATCCGCCCCCGCCCTGTCGTCCTGGACGCCGCTCCGCCCCCGCGCAAGGACGCGCGTTCCGCGCGCCGCCGTTCGGCGGTTTCATCCTTGCGCGCGGCCGGCTCAGCGCCCCGGTCGAGCGGGCGACGGCTGCTCCGGCGAGAGGGACTTCCGAGCGGCCCCGACGCGCGCGGCCCCAACGCGCGCGACCAATTGGAGGCGCGCAGGAGACGGGTTCAGTCTATGATCGCTCCTCTTCGTCGAAGCGCGATCGGACGGATAACCGGCGCCCACTTATCCTGACCACGCTTCAGTAAGCGGAGTTCAAGCGGCGGGCGCGGATCGTGCCGGGGAGCGCGCGGATCTCGTCGGTGATCTCGATCGCGTCGTCCACCTGGCCTTGGGCGTCGAGCACCACATAGCCGTATTCGCCATCGGTCTGATAATACTGCGCGCAGATGTTCACCGCGCGACGGGCGAAGACCTCGTTCAGGCGCTGCAGTTCCCCGGGCAGGTTGCGCTGGACCTGGATGAAGCGGGTGACGCCCTCGGTCAGGGGCAGTTGCACCTCCGGGAAATTGACCGCGCCGATCGTGGAGCCGACATCCGAATAGGCGACCAGCTTGCGCGCGACCTCCTCGGCATCCGATCCCGCACTCAGATCACCGCCGAGGTGGTCGCCGCCGC
>JBCBRF010000285.1:0-2912 GCA_039819865.1 Pseudomonadota bacterium
GCGCATCCCCTCGAACCTGGACGTGCCGCTCTACGTCCAGAAGCGCTTTGGCGACTTCTACCAGGCGATGTTCGCCACCGCGGTCGAGCGCTCCGGCGGTCGGTCCGTATTCACCGAGTACGCCTGGGACATGAGCTGGTGCGACCCCTGCGCGGCCGACCCGCTGACCGCCGCCCAACTGCGCCAACTCGGCGTGTTCTGGGTGTCCGAGGCGGGCGGCGGCGCCCAACCACGACCCCTGCCCGGCCGGCTTCCGGGGAACGCGCCCGGGAGCGTCCCAGGGAGCGCGCCAGGGATCGTCCCAGGGGGCGTGCCAGGGGGCGTGCCAGGGATCGTCCCAGGCCCTCAGCCCGTCGACGTCTTCGTCACCCGCCTGCACATGCGCTACGACGCCGTCACCTTTCCGGAGGATCTGCGCCTGCAGATCACCGGCGACCGCAAGAACTTCCAGGGCCGCTACGTGACCCGACACCCCTTCAAAGGCGCCGCGACCTGCGACGCGGCGGAGGACTACCGGCAGGGTCTCGCCCGGCGCTTCGAGGATGAAGCGCAGCGCCTCGCCAACCTCACCGGCTGGTCGATCGAGGAGATCCGCTCGACCATGCGCGAGACCGGCCAGTCGCTGCCGAAAGGCGCCGGCGGCGACGCGGGCAAGCCCTGGTGGAGCGATCTCTGGAAGCCGGAGTGACGGCCCCTCAAGCCCGCCGTTAAGGACGGATCACGGCATCGTCGGGTCCGCACCGTCGCCGACCAGCGCCTTGCGAAGGTCGGGCTCGAGTCCCCTCGAGGAAGCCCCCTCGAGAAGCCCTCTCAAGCCGCGCGACGCCGATCCGCCGCGGCGACGGCGGCGCTCAACCGCAGTAGCGGTCGCTCCAGCGTCCGAGCAGCCCGCGTTCGATCCGCCGCGCGCGGCCGAGCCAGTTGCGCGCGGCCGCCGGGACATAGGTGGATTCCGGATCCATCGTCTCATCGAGCTCGGACCGCTTGGCGTCGTCGGAATGCATGAAGGTGAAGGCGACCTCGACCCCGTTGTCGCACACCAGGAAGCCGGACAGCCCGCGGGCGTAGTACATGGTGCCCGTCTTCGCCCGCACGTCGCCCCCGGTCACGCCTTTGACCCGATGCTTCGGCATCAGCTTGGCGAAGCGCGGATCGCCTTGGCGCGCTTGGATCAACAATTCGGTCATCGCCGCCGGGCTGGCGCGCGACGCCGAGGTCAGCCCCGAATGGTTCACGAACTTCATCGCCCCGGCGCGGGTCTGGAAGGTCTGCGCGGTCCAGAGCGACATCTGCGCGGCGGAGCTGGAGAGGCTGAGATCGCCCCCGCCCCGGCTCTTGCTCGCCGCGAGCCCCACCGCTTCGGCGGTGAGGTTCGTGGAGAATTTCAGCATGTCGCGCACGATCTCGCGCAGCGGCTCGCTCTCGACCGCGGCGAGTTCTTTCGCCCCCGGCGCAACGCCACCGGTCTTCGGCGCCGGCAGCGTGACGCCGAGCTCGGCGGCCACCGTTTGAAACGCGACCGCCGCATAGCGGCCGGGGCCCTGGATCGGCAACCAGCGGCTGCCTTTCCGGCCGAGCACCTTGCTCGAAACCTCCCAGCTCTCATCGCCGTCGCCGTCGCGGCGATGCCGGAAGATCCCGGTCTCGTCCGGCGCTAGCAATCCGCCGAGCACGTTCGCCGCCGGCGCAGACCAGCGCTGCGCATGGGCGAACAGGTTCAGATCGTACTCGCCGTCCTTCAGCCGCTCCCAGCGCATCAGCACGCGGTTGAAGTTCAGGTTGAGCCCGCTGATCGAGGGGTTGTAAGCCGCATGCACCGGCTGCCCGGGCTCGATCTGCGGCTCCGTCGGCAGCGCGGCCGCGTCATAGAGGAACTGCCCGGAGACCTCCGTGATCCCGAGCGCCTTCAGCGCCTTGACCAGATCGACGAGATCCCCGGTGTCGAGCGTCGGATCGCCGGACCCGACCAGCGTCAGATCACCGCGCAACCGACCGTCGACCACCGGCCCCAGGCCGTAAACCGAAGTCCGATACCGTTGGCCGTCGCCCAGCACCGTGAGCGCATAGAGCGCCGTCGGCGTTTTGGTGAGCGAAGCGGGAATGAACAGGGCGTGCTCGTCCCGCGCCTCCAACAGCTTGCCGCTCGCCACATCGCGCACCGCATAGCCGACGGCGCCGGAGCGCGGCGACGCCGGCAGCGCTTCGCCGCGGAGCGTCGGGGCCTTCGCGATCGCCTCCTGAGCCCGCCGCATCAGCGCGTTGGTGTCGGGCCTCAGCGCCGGCGCCGACGCCGTCCGCGGCGCCGGGCCGAGATCGCTCGGGCGGAGGCGCGGCTCCTCGGCCCCGGCCGGCGCCGTGTCCGCCCAGGCGGGGCCGCCCGCGACCGCCCAGACGATCAGCCCGGATCCGAGCGCCGCCAGCGCCGTCGCCCCGAGCCTACGCCCCGCGCGCGCGCGCCAGCCGCCGGATCTATTTTTCCGTGGATCGCCCATAGCCGCCCACCGCCTTCGCCGCTCACGCCGCGCTCGATCTACCGTCGGTTCGCCGCGTCGCCTCAAGCTCTTGTGTACCGCGAAGCGCCCGCGGGCGAAAGAGGCCTCGCCCGACGCGGCCGCGCTTCTCAGGGCCAGAGCCCCCGCGCGCGCAGCATCGTCGACGAGAGCGGCGACATCGGTCCCGTTATGAGAGACCAGGCTGGCGCCTTTTGAAACGGCAGCACGGCCGCTCTCGCCGGATCGATCCGAAACCGCGCATAGCGTTGCGCCGCCGGCGCCAGACCGGCGCGCAATTGAGACCCTGGCCGCGCGAGCACACCGACGGGCGTCGCCTCCATGATCCAGTCCCAGCGCTCCCATTTATGGAACGAGATGAGGTTGTCGGCCCCCATCAGCCACACGAACCGGACCGTCGGA
>JBCBRF010000286.1:0-2904 GCA_039819865.1 Pseudomonadota bacterium
CTGAACCTCGCGCCACCTAGCCGCGACCAGCGTGTCACCTCGACTGCGAAAGCACTCTCATGAAGTCCTTCTCTCCCTTCAAGCAGCTCCCGTTGCCGCCAATCGCACTCGCCGCTCTCGGCGCAGCCGCGACGGTTCTGGCGGCGCTCGTCGTCACACGGATCCAGCACGCGCAGCTGGTGGACGGCGTCGCGGCGAAGCTGCAGGGGGCGTCGTCGATGGACGAGGTCGCGAGCGCCGTCGAGCTGCTCGCGAACCGGTCGGCCTGGTTCGACACGGTCTGGACGGTCGCGCTGCTGGCGGTGGTTCTTGGGCTCGCCGCGGTCGGCTTTTTTATAGCGCGTCAGACGCGGCTGCTCGCAAAAACCCACGTCGCCCTTCGGGCTCTGGCCGAGGGCGAGCCCACGGCTGATCTGGCGCGCACGCTTCCGGATGACGCGCTCCGCGCCTCTCTGCTCCGCTTGCGGGACGCCCATTTCGACGCCCAACTCGTCATGACGTCGCTCCAGGCCTCGCGCGCCGCCTTGATCGCGCTCGATCGCGACGGCCGCCTGCGTTTCGAGAATCTCGAGTTCACGCGCCTCATTGAGCGCTATCACGACCAAATCGTATCCGAGCTTGGATTGACCGAAGCGGACGATCTTCCGGCGCGTCTCCTCGAGACGCTCGCGGAGGCTGCGCTGGCGCAGAACGAAATCCAAAGCGCTCCTGACAAACCGAATTCCATCCGCGTCAATTGGGGCGACTGCAAGCTTCAGGCGAAGATCCATCTGGGCCTTGGCGAAGACGGCGAAAAATTCGGCTACACGATTGAACTTCACGACGTCACCGAAGAAGTGCGCCTCGAAAACGACGTCTCGGCACTGATCGAAAACTTCAAGAATGGAGACATTTATTACAGAATCTCGAGCGCAACCAATCCCGAAGACCTGAAGAACCAATTCCTGCTGACTTTGGTCAGCGACCTGAACGCCTTGCTCGACACCTTCTCCGAGCTGTTCTCCGACATCGACAGCGCGGTCTCGGCGATGGTCGCAGGCGATGTGACGATGCAGCTGAGCGGTGAGTATCGGGGCGACTTCGAGTCTCTGAAGCAGAGCTTGAACGCCTCGATCTCCAACTTCGAGACGACGATCGTCGAGATCCGCCAGATCGCGTCCTTGGTGGCCGACGCCTCCGAAGGCTCCGCGAAGGTCTCGAGCGACCTCCGCGACCACGCCGAGCGGCAGAAATCCGCCGTGATCGAGGCCCGAGACGCGATGACCTCGATGTCCGAGAACATCAAGGCCAACGCGGACAATGCCGAGCGCGCCGCCGAGCTGTCGAGCGAGACCACGACCCGCGCCGAGCGCGGACGCGCCATCGTCACGGAGTCGAACCAAGCGATGCGCGAAATCCGCTCCAGCTCCGACAAGATCTCGGAGATCACCGGCGTCATCGAGGGCATCGCTTTCCAGACCAACCTCCTCGCGCTGAACGCGTCGGTCGAGGCGGCGCGCGCCGGCGACGCCGGCCGCGGCTTCTCGGTCGTCGCCGAGGAGGTCCGCAACCTCGCCCAGCGCTCCACCGAGGCGGCGAAGTCGATCCGCGATCTGATCGACGAGAGCCAAAAGAGCGTCGAGGCCGGCGCGGTGCTGTTCTCGCAGACCGAAGAGGCGCTCACCGCCATCGCCGAGTCCGTCGCCGCCACGCGAGACAACGTGGCGCAAATCACGGATGCGACCCGCGCGCAGACCACCCGGGCCCAAGACGTCGTCGGCATCGTCGAGACCATCGCCTCGATCGCTGACCGCAACGAGCAGATCTCCGAGTACAACAACGAGCTCTCGACCCGCATCGCGGGCCACGCCTCTCAGCTGCAGGCGAAAATCGACGAGTTCGTCGTGTCGGACGAAGCGATTGCGGCGGCGGCGGCTGAGCAGTCCGATGCTGCGAGCGAGGCCGCGTAAGGACCGACGCCCAAGGGCGCCGAGCGCCTCGCGTCGCTGAAACGATCGTCAGATCCCCGCCCGCGCCCCGTAGGCGGGGGCGCGCTTTTTACAGGCCGCCATGGAGCGGTCCGCCCCTTCCCCGACCCTCACCGCCAACCACGGTTGCGTGCGGACGGGCGCTCTCGACACGGATTAGAGCATCCAGTCCTCGATCCGAGACGCGATAGAACACCAAGTTCAAGCGACGAAAGAGCGCCTCGACACGCTCCCATCACGCCTTACGCCGCGACCTCTTCGCTCCGCTCAGCGTCCTCACCAGCGTCCTCGCCAGCATCGTCGCGGGCGCTCTCCATCGGTTGCGACAGCGGAAGCGTGAGGGTGAACACGGACCCCTCGCCGACCTCGGAGTCGACCGACAGCGCGCCGCCATGCTCTTGCGCGACGGCCGTCACCAGATGGAGCCCGACGCCGGTCCCCATGATCCCGCCATGGTTGGACGCGCGGAAGAACTGAGAGCCAAGCCGGTCGACCTCGTCGGCCGGAATGCCGATCCCCCAATCCCGGACCGAGATCACCAGATCGTCGCCGGTGACGAAGCACGTCACCTCGATCGCGTCGGCGTCACGCGAATACTTGATCGCGTTGGAGATCAAGTTCGACACGGCCTGACGCACCAGCCGCTCATCCCCCAGGAAATGCTGGGGAGCGTCGCCGAGCCGCGCGCGGCACGTGTGGCTCGGGCTCACTTTGTCGTGCATGTCGCACAACTCCTCGAGCACGCCCTTCACGTCGAATGCGGCCGGATTGAAGTCCAGCGCCCCGCTTTCGGCGCGCGAGCTCAACAGGAACGTCTCCATCAGACCGGTAAGCCGCGTGACGCTCAGCCGAATACGGTCCGCCACTCTGATCAGCCCCCATCGATGGGTCCAGTTGGATTGTTAGTGGATTGAGATCTCGGCCGGTATGCGGGCTT
>JBCBRF010000287.1:0-2892 GCA_039819865.1 Pseudomonadota bacterium
CGGCATGACGGGTTCGCGGCCGGAGAGGTCGACACCGGGCTGATCGCGCGGGATCTCGAGACGCTGGCCGCGACGCCTGCGCCGCCCGAGCACATGGCGGCGCTCGCCGCGATCGCGGGTCTCGGGCTGCTGCAGGGCGGAGGGGCGTCCGAGACGGGCGACGCGCCGGTCGACCCGTGGGAGGCGCTGATCGGCTGGCGGCACTGGACCGACGCCAAGCAGTATGTGGCGCTCGCCTCCGCCGGAGAGCGTCGGGAGCGGCGGGTCACGGTGCTCGGCGGCGGTCGGTTCCTGGTCGATGGCGGGGCCGCGCCGGTCGAGATCGAGGCGACGGCCTCGCCCGAGGGCGGCTATCGCGTCGCGACGGCGGGGCGGCGGTTCCGTGCGGAGATCGTGGCGGAGGCGCGTCGGATCACGGTGTTCGCGGATGGGGTGAGCGCGAGCTTCGAGCTGCCGGACGCGCTGGCGGAGGCCGAGGCGGATCAGGCGGGCGGCGACGCGGTGGTCGCGCCGATGCCCGGGCTCGTGAAGCTGGTGACGGCGTCCGCAGGCGCGGCGGTCTCGCGCGGCGACCGGCTCCTGGTGCTCGAGGCGATGAAGATGGAGCACACGATGCGCGCGCCGCGGGACGGCGTGGTGGCGGAGGTGCTGGCCGCCGAGGGCGACCAGGTCACGGACGGCGCGCTGTTGCTGACCCTGGTCCCGCAGGAGGAGGGCGCGTCATGAGCGGCTATGAGGCGCTCGCGGTTTCGGTCGATGAGCGTGGCGTGGCGTCGATCCGGCTGAACGCGCCCGAGAAGCGCAACGCGCTTTCGGCGCGGATGATCGAAGAGCTGACCGACGCGGCCCGCACGATCGGGTCGGCGGAGACGACGCGCGCAGTGGTGCTCTCGGGCGCCGGCAAGGTGTTCTGCGCGGGCGGCGATCTCGGTTGGATGAAGCAGCAGATCGCCGCGGACCGGGCGGGGCGGATGCGCGAGGCGCGGAAGCTCGCGGAGATGCTGAGCGCGCTGAACGAGATGCCGGCGCCGCTGATCGGCCGGCTCCATGGCGGGGCGTTTGGCGGCGGGGTCGGGCTCGCCTGCGTCTGCGACGTCGCGATTGCGGCGGCGGAGACGAAATTCGGACTGACCGAGACGCGGCTCGGGCTGATCCCGGCGACGATCGGGCCTTATGTGCTGGCGCGCATGGGCGAGGGGCGGGCGCGCCGGGTGTTCATGTCCGCGCGCCTGTTCGACGCGGAGGAGGCGGTCGCGCTCGGGATCGTCGCGACAGCCGTGCCGGAGGAGGCGCTCGACGCGGCGGTCGAGGCCGAGGTCGCGCCCTATCTATCCGTCGCGCCGCGGGCGGTCGGGGCGGCCAAAGCGCTGGCGCGGGCGCTCGGGCCGCGGATCGACGCGGCGGTGATCGACGATACGATCGAGCGGCTGGCCGACATCTGGGAGGGTGAGGAGGCGGCGCACGGGATCGACGCGTTCCTCAACAAGACGCCGCCGCGCTGGGCGGTGTGAGGCCGGCGTCAGCGCGGGTCGCGGCGGCGGGCGCGCGCGGTGGTGCGGTCGCTCCAGATCCGGATCCAGCGGCCCAGCAGACTGTGGCCGAGTTGCAGGCCGGTCATCTCCCAGCCCGGCGTGATCGTGAACCGGCGGCGGGCGACGCCCCGCCAGATCGACGCCGCCACCCGGTCGGCGGAGAGCACGCCGCCCGCGCTGCTGAGGGCCTTGGTCTCCACAGGCTTCAACGCCTCCTCCGCCGCCAGCATCGGGGTGTCGACGTCGGGCGGATAGACCACCGAGACCGAGACGCCGGTCGGCCGCAGTTCTCCGCGCAGGCTTTCGGCCAGGCCGCGGACCGCGAATTTCGAGGGGGCGTAGGCGGTGTAGCCGTAGAGGCCGATCAGACCGGCGCCCGAGGAGACGAACACCAGCGCGCCGCGGCCGGCGGCGGTCATCGCCGGCGCCAGCGCGCGGGCGCACCAGAGCGATCCCAGATAGTTCACTCGCATCGCGGCCTCGAAATGCTCGGGCTCGAGCGTCTCGAAGCGGCCGGGGCGGGCGACGCCCGCGCAGAGCAGCGCGATCTCGGGCGCGCCGAAGCGGGCGGTCGCCGCGGTCAACGCGCGCTCGGCGTCGTGGCGGTTGGAGACGTCGGCGGAAAACACCGCGATCTGAGGCCGCTTGATGCGCTGGTCGCGGCGGAGCCGGGCCGCGGCTTCCGACAGACGGCCGCCGTCTCGCGCGATCAGAGACACCGACCAGCCCTCGCGCACCGCGATCCGCGCGGTGGCGAAGCCGATGCCGGAGGATCCTCCGGTGACCAGCAGGTGCGGGGGCGGGGCGGGCTCGGTCATCGGCTCCTGCGCGCGGCTCTCGAGACGCGTCCGACCGGAGGAGGGCTCGGGTCGGCGCGTCGTTTGCGACGGGCATAGCGCGCCCAACCGCAAGGCTCCAGGCGCAGGACCGCGGCGGCCTTAGAAGTCGAGCGGGGCGTTGTCGATCACCTCCTTCATCACGAAGAACGTCCGGGTCTGGCGCACGCCGGGGAGCCCGATCAGCGCGTCGCCGTGCAGGCGGTTGAAGTCGGCGATGTCGCGCACCCGGATCTTCAGGAAGTAGTCGAAATCGCCGGCCACCAGATGGCAGTCGAGCACCACGCTCAGATCGGCGATCGCACGCTCGAAGGCGGCGAAGCTGTCGGGCGTCGAGCGGTCCAGGACTACGCCGACGATCACGAGGGCGCCGCGGCTGACCGCCTCCGGCGTCACCTGCGCGCGCACGCTCCGCACGAAGCCCTCCGCGAACAGGCGCTGGACCCGGCGGTGGCAGGTGGCGGGGCTGACGCCCGCCGCGGCCGCAAGGTCGGCGTTGCTGATGCGACCGTCGATTTGCAGGA
>JBCBRF010000288.1:0-2883 GCA_039819865.1 Pseudomonadota bacterium
CGCCGGTGGTCGCGCCGCTCTCCCACATCTGCTTTGCGCGCGCCAGGGCTTCGCCGTCTGCGCCAGCGGCGCGCGGCCCGACCCGCTGGAACAGTCCGAACAGCCGCCGCCGCTTCTTTGCGACGGGCGCGGCCTCAGCCTCCGGCTCGGCGTCGGCCGCGTCCATCAGGTCCCGCATAACCGCATCCGGCGCGGGCTCGGTCTCCGGCCCGCTCCCGAACGGGTTCAGAACGTCGCGGCCCGAAGTCGCGCCCGGCGAGAAGACGCTCGCCAGTCGGTCGTCGGCGTCGGGTTCATAAAGACTGCCGCGAGGGGTCGCGTCGATGTCCTGCTTCGCGAGCATGATCTCGCGGCGCGCCGCGTAGATCTCTGCGAGAACCTTGTAGAGCGCCCGCGCTTTGCGACGAGCCGATCGCACCTGGATGGGGATCGAGCGCTCGCGATAGTCGGGGACATCGTGCGGAATTTCGCCGATCTCTTTTCCCCGATCTCGCTCGACCGCCTCGCGCGCCCTGAGCGCCCCGATCCGCAGATCATCGAGACGGACCAGGGCGTCGGCGTAGCGCTGCGCCTGGGGGAATTGGTTGTGCCTCCGCGGGTCGCTCACCTCGCGGGCGAACTGCGTCATCGCGCGCGGAAGCGCTCCGACGCCTTCGTAATATCCGTTAGGCTGCATAAGTTGGTGAACCGCGCCATACGCGTCCTGGATCGCGACGACGTCGGGGCTTTCGTGCGGGTCCCAATATTCCCCGGGCCGCGACGGATGCTCGGCGAGCACCTTGACGTGATCCGGCGTCGGGTAGACCTCCAGCGTCGCCCGGACCAGATCAAGCGCGGCGACCATGCGCTCGGCGACGCTGCGCGCCTCCAGCTCTGCGGACGAGACGTCATCGTCGCCCACCACGTCAGAAAAGCGCTGATCGGTCAGAATGTCCTCGCGGCGAAGATCAAGATCTTCGTCCGGGCTCCGCGCCGCGAGGTCGCTTTCCGAGAGAGACTTCCGGACCATCGCGAGGCGGGCGACGACCTCACCCAGGCCGCGCTGGTAAGCGGTGCGCTGGCGGCGGTTGGCCGCGACGCCCTCCGGGTCCGATCTGAACGGCAGCGCGCGGCCAAACTCCCTGCGCTGGCCGGTCTCCGCGTCAACTGTGTCGCTATCCAGCTCGGTCGCCGCCGTTTCCTCCCGAAGCCGCCGAATTCGCTCGACCGCCTCCGGAACGCCCGGCAACGCGAAGAACTTGTTGAGCCATTCCGCGGTCGAGATGCCGAGGCTTTCGGCGTCCTGATCGATCTCGTCGGACGGAACACCTCTCCGCCGATACGCCGCCGCGATGCGCGCTTCAAGCTCAGCGCGAGGAAGGGCGTGATCCTCGAAGTCTGTCTTCGGCATCCCCTTGAAGGCGTTGAACGCCGCCTTCGCGCGAATGAAGTCGGGATCGGCGCGAAGCGTGTCCGATGGCGTCAGCTCCCGAACGCGAGCGATACCGGTGATCCTCGGCGAGCTGCCGGGCGTCCGGCCCTCGATATGCTGAATGGCGTGCTGAATTTCATGGATCAGCTCGAAGCGGATCTGCTCCGGATCGCGCACGCCAATAACGCTATCGTATTCGCTGCGCTCCAGGGCGTTGACGAATATCGTGCGCCTCTGTTGGTCGTAATATGATCCGGCGCGCTGCGTCGGTGCGCCGTCTTCGCTGGGGATTTCCAGCTCTACCTTGACGCGTCGCAATTGCGGGTAGTTCTCAAACAACGTCGGGTGATTGTAGAAGTCGCCGAGCGGCATGGTCGCGGGCGGCGGGTCGGCAGTGTCGCCTCGCCGCTGGCTGATGAACGCCTGCGCCGCCCGGTCGATTGCGTCGAGGCCGGCCGCACTTAGGCGCGCATCGGCATCGGACGTCTCCGCCCACAACTCGCCGCCCAGCTCATACCAGCCAGTTTCTCGCCGCACGGTTTCGCGATCGACACCTTCGGCGATCATCGTCTCGGCGCGGCCATAGGTGGAGCGATCCGCTCCCTGCGCCCGAGGCCCGATCATCTGCGCCACGGTCCCGACGCTGCCGAGATCACGCCACGTGATCCCATCGGCGCCAACCTGGCGCGCGGCCTCAAGCACGCCGTCGGCAAGATCGCGCTTCAGCAGATCGGGCGCGTCGTCGCGCTCCGCCATCCGGATCAGCGCGTCGATGAAACCGTGGAAGACCTCGTGCACCGCGGTCGAGGCGTCGGCCGCTTCGGTGAGGCCGATCCGGCCCGTGTCGCGCTGGAAGATGCCTTTGAGGTCGCCGGAGGGCGCTCGCGGCGGAGGATCGCCCGCTTGCTCAACGATCGCTTCAGCCGCACCCTCGACGCCCAGCTCCTGAATCCGCTCGACCCGCAGGAACTCCGGAAACCGCTCCTGCAGCCGCTCGACCGTGATCCCGTACCGCATGAACACGGCCTCGAGGAACGAGGTCACCAGCACCTCGGTCTCGCGCGCGATCTGGTCGATTTCGGCGTCGGTGTAGCGCTGGGCTGCGTCGCCGCGCTGGGCTAGCCCATTCGCAAGCGCAAACCCGCGCCGACCGGTCTCCCATTCTCGACGCATCATCTCGACGTCGACCTTCGCGGCTTGCGCCGCCGCCTCCGGCAGCAGCCCTTGCCGCACGCGGTCGTCGATATAGGCGCGGACAAGCGCCTGGAAGTCGTCGAAGGTTAGGTCGCTCTCGGCCTTGTTCTGAAGCTCTGGCGAGACTTCAAGCGCAGGTGCGCTTCCTCCGCCTCTCTCAGCTCTTTCGGCAATGCGCGCCTCTGCTTCGTCGGGTCGTCGGAAATACGAGACCACCGCAGAATAGAACCCACCAGCACACGGAAGGTGATCTGGGCCCACCTACGCGCACTGGTGGG
>JBCBRF010000289.1:0-2807 GCA_039819865.1 Pseudomonadota bacterium
GGCGGGCGACATCTTCGGCGGCTGGGTTCTGGCGCAGATGGACATCGCCGGCGGGATCGCGGCCGGCTCCGGCCCTCGTCGTCCAGGGCGACGAAGGTGAAGACCGCGTCCGTCACCTTCTCCCGCACCCCGATCCGGCCCCGCTGCGCCCAGGCCTCGAGATGGATCGCGATCGAGCTGCGGCCCTCGCGCTCGATGTCCGCATAGACGCACAGGATGTCGCCGACCTTCACGGGCTTTAGGAAAGACATGCCCTCGATGGCCACCGTCGCGACCCGGCCTTGGGCGCGCTGGCCGGCCGCGATCCCGCCGGCGATGTCCATCTGCGCCAGAACCCAGCCGCCGAAGATGTCGCCCGCCGGATTGGTGTCCCCCGGCATCGCGAGCGTCCGCGTGGTCAGCTCGCCGGTCGGCTCCGCGTCATCGGTCGCAGCGACGCCGTCGAATTCGGATCCGCCGGACGCGCTCACCGGCTTGGAACCGGGCCGAGCGCCACGATGTCGAACCGCGCGTTAAGCGCGTCCATCACGGCGGGATCGTCGAGTTCGCTTTGGGACAGCGCCGCCAAGGCCGCGAGATACTGATCGAAGCCGGCCGGCTGAAAAACCATCAGCATCCGGGTCGGGACGTCGGGGTTCGACACCAGGCATGCGTGCGGCACCCCGGGCGGGATATGCAGACAAGCCCCGGTTTCGGCGGTCATCCAATCCCCGTCGACATGGAAATCGACCGCACCTTCGAGAATGTAGAACGTCTCCGCATGCTGTCGGTGCAGATGCAGCCCGAGCGCGAACTGAGGCTTTAGATTGTCCTCCATCAGCGCATAGGCCCCACCGGTGTCCGCCGCCGACGTCTTGACGAAAGTATGATCCGCAGACCAATCGTAGGACACGCCGCCACCCGGCTCCAGAAAGCGGTATCGCTCGCTCATCGCACTCTCCCCAGCGCGCGGGCCATTGGGCGAAGCGTTAAGTCGCCGGCCCGCCCGACGCAAGGCGATCATGCGCGGGTTTCAGACCGCCCCCTCACCCCCAAGGCCCGCCCCGCCGCCGCGTCGTCGGGATCCGCGAGCGCTCCACCGGCCCCGCATCCTCGTCGATCCGCGCCGCATAGCTGCCGCGACCGCCGAACTGTTTGGCCATCTCCTTGAGCGCCGCGATCCGGTTCTCGGTCGCCGGGTGGGTGGCGAACAGGCTGTCCATGCGCCGCCCCGAGAGCGGGTTGACGATGAAGAGGTGCGCGCTGCCGGGATCGCGCTCCGCGCTCATCATCTCATGCGCCTGGGCCTGCCCCGAGATCTTCGCGAGCGCGCCGGCGAGCCACATCGGCTCCCCGCAGATCTCCGCGCCCATCCGATCGGCGGCGTATTCGCGCGTCCGGCTGATCAGCATCTGCACCAGCATCGCCGCCATCGGCGCCAGGATCGCCGCGACGATCACCGCGACGAAGCCGAGCGGGTTGCGGTTCTCGCCCGAACTCGCGGCCGAGCCGAAGAACAGGCCGAAATTGGCGATCATCGAGATCGCGCCCGCGATCGTCGCGGCCACCGTCATGATCAGCGTGTCGCGGTTCTTGATGTGCGCGAGCTCGTGCGCGATCACGCCGGCCAGCTCCTCCTGAGAGAGCATTCGCATCAACCCGGACGTCACCGCCACCGCGCCCTTCTCCGGGCTCCGACCGGTGGCGAAGGCGTTCGGCTGCGCCTGGTCGATCAGATAGACTTTCGGCGTCGGCAGCCCGGCGTTTTGCGACAGCTGCTCCACCATGGCGTATAGCTCGGGCGCGGAGGCGCGGGTGACGGGCCGCGCGCCATGCGCCGCCAGCGCCAGACTGTCGGAGTTCCAGAACGCGAAGGCGTTCATGCCCGCCGCGACCACGAGCGCGATAAGGGCGCCGGTCGCGCCGCCGATCAGAAAGCCAACCCCCATGAAGATCGCCGTCATCGCGGCGAGCAGCAGCGCGGTCTTGAAATAGTTCATGGCGCGGATCCCAAGGCGAGATCAGATCTCGGAACGAGATCAAAGAGATGGTTCGCGGCTAGAGATGTGCGCCGCGCCCGCCCTGCGCAAGCGCCCCTGTGGCGACCGGGCCGGACCGAGAAGGCCGACCGATCCGCCGGAGCGACGCCACGAAGGCCCGTGCGAGGTCGGAGGCGGATCCGCCAGGATCCAATCGCTGCGTCGGCGCGCCGATCGCCGCGAACGCCGCGAGAGCGCTTTCGGGCGGCGGGCTCAAGCTCGGCGCGATCGCCGCGATCCGACCCGCAAGCGGCGTCAGAGCCTCCGACAACGCCCGCTCCGAGCCGTCATGCCGAAGATCGGAGATCAGGATCGCCGGCCCGGGCGCGGCCGCTGCGCGCCGCAGCGCTCCGGGCAGATCCGTGCCCCCGCCCCCGACCCGCGCGCCGGCGCCCGTCGCCGCGTCGAGCAACTGCGTGATCGGGTCGTCGCGCTCCGAGAGTTCCAGGACCCGGTGGTCGAACAGCACGAGCCGGGGCGCTAGGCGCGGGCCCTCCCCGCCGTCCTCGCCGCCCCATCGCCCGGACTGGGCCGCCGCGCCGGCGATCAGGACCCCATCCAGCGCGGCCTCCGCCATCGAGCCGGAGACGTCCACCAACAGCGTCGCCTCGACCGCCGGCCGTGGTCGAGAGCGCCGCTTGAGCCTCTCGATCGCCAGCGCCCGGCGGGTCGGGCTCCAACCGCGCAGATTCGCGCGAACGGTGGCCGCCAGATCGACGGCGCCCCGCGGCGGCGCGTCGGAGCACGCGGGCTCCGCCGCGGCCGGCGCCGTCTCCCCCAGCGCGTCCG
>JBCBRF010000290.1:0-2716 GCA_039819865.1 Pseudomonadota bacterium
CCACGCCGAAATCTGATCGACTGGATCGCGCGGTGCCGGCGCGAACGGCCGGCCCTGACCGTGGGGGACTCCTCGCCCCCGTGAAGAGCGACGCGCCGAGGCGGCCTCCCCCGCCGGCATCGCAAGCGCCGCCCGACCGGCGAACGAGTTCCCCTTGGCGTCGAGCGCCAGGAACCAGACGGCGACAAGATCGCGACGGCGAACGTGTCGGGTTCGAAGGAGCGCCAAAAGAGGCGCCAAAAGAGGCGCCAAGAGGCGCCAAGAGGCGCTTGGAGAGCAAAGAATTACGTCGTCGCAGACGGCGCCGCTCGGCGGTTCCGGCTTAACGCGTGATCCGCTCCCGGTCGGGGCGTGCGGACCCGCATCGGTTGAGCGAAGGCGGCGACCGACCCGAGGGGTGGGTGCGAAGCGCCCGCCCCGTTGGGGTCGGGTCGGGCGCTCGCCTGCCGCAGGCCGGCTGGACGAAGCCCGAACGACGGCGCCGCTCACCCCGCCTCCCCCACCAGCATCTCCAGCGCCGCCTGACCGGCCAGGGAGTTCCCCTTGGCGTCGAGCGCCGGAGACCAGACCGCGACGGCGAACTTGCCGGGTTCGATCGCCAGGATCCCGCCGCCGACCCCCGACTTCGCCGGCAGGCCGACCCGATAGGCGAAGTCTCCCGCCGCATCATACAGCCCGCAGGTCCGCATGATCGCCCGGATCCGCCGCCTCAACCCCGGCCGCGCGAAATGCTCCGCCGCCGGTCCGCACCCGGGGCGGACCAGGAACCGCGCCGCCCGCGCCAGCTCCCGACAGCTCATCGCTGCGGAGCAGGCCCGGAAATAGGCCCGCGTCGCCGCCTCGGGACTGGTTCTGAGATTGTCCTTCGCCTTGAGATACCACGCGATCGAGCGGTTGAGATCGCCATGGCGCTCCTCCGACGCGAAGACCTCCTCGTCGAACGCCGCGCCCCCGCTCTCGGCGAGCCGCCCCAGCCAGTCGAGCTGCGCCTCGGTCCAGTCCGGCCGAATCTCGAGCAGCGCGTCCGCCACCACGATCGCGCCGGCGTTGATCAGAGGGTTCCGCGGGATCCCGTCCTCATGCTCGAGCAGCGCCATCGAGTTGAACGCCATCCCCGACGGCTCGCGCCCGACCCGGCGCCAGAGATCCTCCCCGATCGCCTCGAGCGCATGGGCGAGCGAGAACACTTTCGAGATCGACTGGATCGAGAACGGCTCCTCGGCGTCGCCGATCCAGGCCTCCCGCCCGTCGGCGTAGGCGATCGCCATGCCGAACTTCGAAGGCGGGACCCGCCCGAGCGCAGGGATGTAGTCCGCCACCCGGCCCTCGACCGAGAGCGGCCGACAGCGCCGCTCGATCTCGTCGAGGCGCGCTTCGATCCCGTCCGGCTCCGTCATCGGTCCCCTCCCGTCGCTGTCGTCTCGAGGGCCCGCCGCCTTGCGCCGCCGGCCCGTCCGGGCTCTATGCTGACCGCGAACCCGCCGAGATGATAGCCGGCGGCGCCGCCGCGTCGCGAGGATCGCGGACCGGACCGCCGGAAAGCCCTTTAGAAAAAGCCCTTCAGGAGCCGCCATGTCCGATCTCTCCCGACTCATGCGCTGCGTCGAGATATCCAAGCCGGGCGGCCCCGAGGTGTTGAAGCTCACCACCCGACCGACCCCGTTCCCGGGCCCCGACGAGATCCTGATCCAGGTCCGCGCCGCCGGGGTGAACCGACCCGACGCGCTGCAGCGCGCGGGCGCCTATCCGCCGCCGAAGGACGCGTCGGACCTGCCTGGGCTCGAGGTCGCGGGGATCGTGATCGACAAGGGCGCGGACGTCTCCGACTGGGCGATCGGCGATGCGGTGACGGCGCTGACCCCGGGCGGCGGCTACGCCGAATACTGCCTGACCCATGCGGGCCAGGCGCTGCCGATCCCCGAGACCCCGAAAGGACCGATGCCGTTTCACGAAGCGGCCGCGCTGCCCGAGACCTGCTTCACCGTCTGGTCCAACCTTTTCGACCGCGCCGGTCTCCGCGCCGGAGAGACGCTGCTGATTCATGGCGGCTCGAGCGGCATCGGCACCACCGCGATCCAGATCGCCAACGCCTTCGGCGTGCGTGTGTTCGCGACCGCAGGCTCCGCGGACAAATGCGCGGCCTGCGAGCGGCTCGGCGCCGAGCGCGCGATCAACTACCGCGACGAGGATTTCGTCGAGGTCGTCCGTGAGCTGACCGACGGGCGCGGCGTCGACGTGATCCTGGACATGGTGGGCGGCGATTACATCCCGCGGAACATGAAGGCCGCGGCCGAGGACGGCCGCATCGTCAACATCGCCTTCCTGCAGGGCGCCAAGGTCGAGGTGAACTTTGCGCTCGCGATGGTGAAGCGCCTGACCCTGACCGGTTCGACCCTGCGCCCCCGCTCTCTCGACTACAAGGCCGGGCTGGCCCGGGAGCTGAGGGAGAAAGTGTGGCCCCTGATCGCCGCCGGCCGCGTCGCCCCGGTGATGGACCAGCTTTTCCCGCTCGAGGAGGCGGCCAAAGCCCATGCGCGCATGGAGAGCTCCGCCCATATCGGCAAGATCGTCCTGACGGTCTGACGGAGGGGGCGCCGTCGCCTCGGCCATCGAGACCTCGCCGACGGCCCGGGCGTCGCGCGCTGCAGGAGCGGCGGCCGACAGGCCGTCCTTGCGCTGGGCGGCGGGCTCGGCGAGGACTCCTCGGGCGGCGGAG
>JBCBRF010000291.1:0-2687 GCA_039819865.1 Pseudomonadota bacterium
GATCGCCTGGTCCTTCAAGAGAGACGCTCCCCCGCCGGCGTCGCGCCGGCGCGGCAGGGCGCGCACACGCCCTCGATCTCGAGCGACAGGCGGGTGGCCATAAACCCGCGCTCCGACAGCGCGCGACGCAGCTCCGCCTGGACGCCTTCGTCGACGACCTCGCGCATCTCCTCGCATTCCGTGCAGATCAGGAATTGCGGCGCGTGCTGCGCGTCGGGGGCGGTGCAGCCGACAAAGGCGTTGGCGCCGTGCAGCTTGTGCGCGAACCCGTTCGTGACCAGGAAATCGAGCGCGCGGTAGACGGTCGGCGGATAGGCGTTCCAGCCCTCGGCGGACAGGCGCTCGATCATCGCATAGGCGCCGAGCGGCCGGTGGCTCTCCCACAGAAGCTCGAGCGCGCGCCGCCGGACCGGGGTCAATCGCAGGCCGCGCTCGGCGCACAGCCGCTCGACCTCCGCGATCGCCGTGACGCGACACTGGTCGTGGTCATGCGGCGCGAAGGACGACTCCGAGGCGGGAGAGGCGGCTACGGGAGACGCGGCGGCCTCGGAGTCGGAAGCCCGCCGCCGGCCGGAAGAGCTCTTCTCCGCCACTGTTCGATCCACCGATCCAAAACTTGAAACAACATAACATTTCAACTAGCCGTTCGAACGCGCTGGCGCAAGCGATCACGGCGCGCGTCGGCCAGACGCCCCGAGGAGGATCCCGCGGGCGAAACGACCAGCTTGAACGACCAGCTTGACTGTCGGCCCAGCCCTTTCGGCGCGGGCGGATGCGGCGGAGGACGAGATGACGAGTAGAACCAAACGATGGGCGCGCAGGGTCGCGCCGTTGGGCGCCGCGGCGGGCGCGCTGCTTCTGACGGCGGGCTCGGCGGCGGCGGAGATCAAGGTCGCGGCGTCGATCGCGCCGGCGCATTCGCTGGTGGCCCGCGTCATGGCCGGCGTCGGCGAGCCTGAGCTGGTGCTCCCGCCGGGCGCATCGCCGCATGGCTACGCGATGAAGCCGTCCGAGGCGCGCGCGTTGGAGGAGGCCGATCTCGTGGTGTGGATCGGCCCTGCGCTGGAGAGCTGGATGGAGCGCCCGATCGCGTCGCTCGCCGACGACGCGCGGGTGCTGACGCTGGCCGACGCTCCCGGCGTCGAGCGGCTCGAGGTCCGCGAAGGCGGCGTCTGGGCGGAGCACGACCATGATCACGGTCATGATCATGGCGAAGAGGCGCATGGCGATCACGACCACGGGGCCGAAGAGGCCGCCCATGACGATCATGATCATGATCATAACCACGCCGCGGAGAAGGCGGCGCATGACGACCATGATCACGACCATGACCACGCCGCAGAGAAGGCGGCGCATGACGACCATGATCACGACCATGACCACGCCGCAGAGGAGGCGGCGCATGACGACCATGATCATGACCATGCCGGCGGCTTCGACCCGCATCTCTGGCTCGATCCGGAGAACGCCAAGGCCTGGACCAACGCGATCGCCTCGGCGCTGGCGGAGGTCGATCCCGACAACGCGGCGCGCTACCGGGAGAACGCCGCCGAAGCGGTCGCGGAGCTCGACGCGCTGATCGCGGAGATCGACGCCCAGGTCGCGCCCGCGCGCGGGACGCCGTTCGTCGTGTTCCACGACGCCTACCACTATTTCGAGCATCGCTTCGAGATCGAGGCGGCGGGCTCGATCAGCGTCGGCGACGGGGCGCAGCCGGGTCCGCAACGGCTTCGCGAGGTGCAGGAGGCGATCCGGACGCGGGAGGCGGCCTGCGTGTTCACGGAGCCGCAATTCTCGCCCAAGCTCGCGGAGACCGCGGTGGAGGGCTCGCAGGCTAAGATCGGCGTGCTCGATCCGATCGGCGCGTCGCTCACGCCCGGCGCGACGCTGTATCCGGAGCTGTTGCGGGGGCTCGCCCGGTCGCTCACGGGCTGCCTGACGGCGTCCTAACCCGAAGGATGTCGGCGGGCGGGGCCGCCTGGTTCCGCCCGCGAACGGAGCGTTAGCGCTCCTGAAAAAAGATCAGCGCGTTGGAGAAATTGTCGCTGATCTTCATCTCGTCGACGCCCCAGGGCTGAGACACGATCCCTGGCCGAGCGTAGCGATAAGGCTTGGCGGACAGCTCCGCGTGGAAGCCGCGGAGATCGTCGACGGCGACCCGTGCGGTCGCCCCGGGGGTCGCATCCTCCGAGTGCTCGGACAGATGCAAGGTCGCGCCGTCCCGCTCGATCTCCATGTAAAGCGGCGCCGCGGGATCGAAGCGGTGCTCCCAAACCACGGAAAACCCGAGGTAATCGCGATAGAAGGCGCGGGCCAGGGTCTCGTCGAATATCCTGAAAATGGGAATGGGCTTCGCAAGTCGCATGGGGGCCTCTGGTCGTTGGGTTCTGCGCACGGGGCCGTTCGACCGCCTCGATCGATTTCGAGCCGCATTCGCCGGAGCCGCCGTCGCCCCGCCATCCGGGCGCGTCGAGGGCGGCGGCGCAAGGAGGAACCCGCCGAAGGCGGCGCGCTCGCGCGTCCTTGCGCCGCCGATCGCGGCGCGCGACGGCGGCGGGCGACGGCGGCGCAGGGGAAGGCGGCGGCCGCATTCGATGGTGGGACCCGAGCGTCCGTCGGCCCTCCACCCCGCTCTCGCACCCGCTCTCGCCCTGGCTCTCGTCCTGGCTCTCGTCCTGGCTCTCGTC
>JBCBRF010000292.1:0-2680 GCA_039819865.1 Pseudomonadota bacterium
CCCGCGCGACGCCGCGCCAGGCCGCATAGACCTCGCCCGCCCGCGCGCCCGGCTTCAGCGCCTCGCGGATCGCGGCCATGCCCTCGATCGCGAGCGCGGCCGATCGCTCGGCGCCCTCCGGCGCGTCGCCGACATAGACCAGGCGGCCCATCGGCGCCTGATACTTGCGATAGGCCGCCGCCACCTCCAGGAACACCGCGTCGCCCCGGCGAAACACGTCGCCCCGCCAGGTCGTATGCTCCTCGCCAAGCCGCGAGGTCGGGCGGATGAACGGTCCGAAGCCCGGATACTCGCTGCCCGCCAGGATCATCGCGCGGTGGCATTCCGCGGAGACCTCGTAGTCGCTCGCCCCATCGCGGATCGCCTCGATCGCGGCCCCGGTCCCGGCGTCCGCCGCCGCCGCCGCCCGCCGCGTGTAGGACATCTCGAGCGGCGATTGCGTCAGGCGAAGCCCGTCGACCAGCCCGGACGCGTCGCGCCACGCCGCGCCCGGGGTCTTTTCGCGCACCCCGTCCGCGATCCGCGGGGTGATGAACAGGCTCCGCATCTCGAGCCCGAGCCGCCCGCCCGAAAGCCCCAGATCCCGGAGCGCCGCCGCCGCGTAGTCGACGATGTCCTCATGGTCGGCATGGCCGCGAAAGGCGGCGTTCCGCACCTGGTTCTCGACAGTGATCCGCTCCATCGCGCGGCAGATCAGGATCATCTCGCCCTCGCGGGGGACCACCAGCAGATGGCAGGCGAAGAAGCCCCAATGATCGAGCCCGGTCAGGTAATAGATGTTCTCCGGCGCGCTCAGCACGAGCCCGTCGAGATCGCGCTCGGCCATCCGGGCGCGCACCCTGGAAAGGCGCCCGGCGAGTTCTTCGGGCGGGAAGGGGGCGTCGGCGGGCGCTTCGGCGGGCGCTTCGGTGGGGGCGTCTGTCATGGGTCAGCTCTCGATTGTCGCGCCAAGACCGGCCGCGCGACACTGCGCGACGGCGAGGCTGGCGATGGCGGTGTCCTGCGCGCCGGTTCCGGTCAGATCGCAAAACGTGATGTCGTCCGGCGAGCGTCGGCCGGGAGCGGCCCGCGAAACGATGTCGCCGAGCTCGACCACGCCCTCGGCCGTCAGCAGCCCGGCGTCAAGCGCGCTCCGCAGCTCGCCAAGCGCCGCGCACTGGCTGACCCGGTCCGCGACGTAGAGATCGGCGTGCGCGAGCGCCGCCGCGTCGATCTCGTTCTTGCCCGCCTGATCCGATCCCATCGCGGTGACGTGCAGGCCCGGATGCAGCCAGTCGGCCTTCAGGATCGGCGCCCGCGCCGGCGTGGTCGTGACAACCAGCTGGCTCTCCGCGACCAGTCGCGCCGGATCGGCCTCCGTCAGCACCTCGATCCCGAGCGTCTCGGCCAGATCGCGCGCGCACGCCGCCGCCTTGTCCGGATCGCGCGCCCAGACCAGCGCCCGTTCGAACGGCCGGACCAGCCGCGCCGCCTGGAGCTGCAGCCGCGCCTGCGCGCCTGCGCCCATCACCCCCGCCGTCCGCACCTCCGCCGCCAGATGCTTCGCCGCGACCGCCCCCGCGGCGGCGGTGCGCACATCCGTCAAATAGCCGTTGTCGAGAAGCAGCGCCTCGACCAGCCCGGTCCGCGCCGAGAACAGGATCATCAGCCCGTTGAGGCTCGGCAGGCCGAGCTTCGGATTGTCGAAGAAGCCGGGGCTGACCTTGATCGCGAAGCCGTCGAAGCCGGGGATGTAGGCCGTCTTGACGTCGACCTCCCCATTCGCCTCGGCGATCTCCATGGACAGGATGGGCGGCATCGCGACCCCGCCCGAGGCGAGCGCCGCAAAGGCGCGCTCGACCGTCTCGATCGCCGCGGCGTCGAGCGGCACCGCCGCGCGCAGATCGCGCTCTGTCAGGATCGTGATCTCACGCGGCATAGGGCCTCCCTCGCACCATCAGGTCTCCGAGCGCCACGTCCCGGCCCTGCATCACGTCGGCATGGACCCGCATGTCGAGATTCCGGCCCGTGATGATCGTCGCGACCGGGCCCTTGATCTCCCCGAGCGCCCCCGTCTGCAGCGCCGCGATCCCGACCACGCAGGCCCCTTCGCAGACGATGCGGTCCTCGTAGTAGATCGTCTGCAGCGCCCGGTAGATCGCCTCCTCGGAGACCAGAACGACATCGTCGAGATGCGCCCGGCAGAGCGGGAAGCTCAAGCGGTTCTCGAGCCCGATCCCGCCGCCGAGGCTGTCCGCAAGGCTGGGTTTCTCCTCGACCTCGACCGGCCGCCCGGCGTGCAGCGAGGCGTGCATCGCCGCGCCCTGCTCCATCGAGACGCCGATCACCCGGACGCTCGGCTTGATCGCCTTCGCGGCGAACGCGATCCCGCCGGCGAGCCCGCCGCCGGACAGCGGAACCAGGATGGTCGCAAGATCCGGCCGCGCCGCGAGCAGCTCGAGCGCGATCGTCGCCTGGCCCGCGATCACCAGCGGATCGTCGAACGGCGAGATCTCGACGAGTCCTTCCTCCGCCACCAGCCGCAACGCCTCGACCTGCGCGTCGTCCTGGCTGTCGCCCACGATCCGCGTCTCCGCCCCGAGCGCGCGGACGCCCTCGGTCTTCGCGGTGGGCGCGAGGCGCGACATGCAGACCACGGCGCGCAGGCCCGCCATCCGCGCCGCATAGGCGACGCCGCGGC
>JBCBRF010000293.1:0-2653 GCA_039819865.1 Pseudomonadota bacterium
CTGCAGGTCTGGACCGCCGCCTGCGGCGTCTTTTCGCGGGCGTCGCCGCGCGTGCGAGGATGAGCGCGCGACGGCTCGCCAAGGCCTGGACGCAAGCGTTCCCGCGCCACGAGAAACGCGGCGCGGTGCTCCAACGCCCGGAGGGCCTGCCGCAGGGGTCCGGCGGCGAGGCCCGCCAGCAGCAGAAAAGCGACGGACTCGCCCCGGATCGGCGCGCCAAGACCGAGGGCGCCGACAAATGCGATCGGCGCGAGCAGATCCGGCGCCGCGCGCAACAGGCTCGCCGCCTGCATCTGGTTGAGCAGCGCTTCGTTAAGCTCCTCGCCCCGTCGCCGGATCAAGCGCCGCCGCCGCGCGATCTGGTCGTGCGCCCGGAGCAGGTCGATGGCGAGTAAGGTCTCCGCCAGACGATTGGCCAGTCGTCCGCGATGGGCCCGGACCGTCGCCACGCGCTCGGATAAGCGGGGCGCCAGGATCCAGCCGAGCGCGAGGATCAGGCACGCAGGGACGGCGATCGAGGCCACATACGCCCATGACATGGTCGCGGCCGCCGCGAGGCATCCCGAGAAGGCCAGGACCGAGGTGAACGAGCGCGCTAACCCGTACCCAGCCCAGTTCTTAAGCGCGGCGAGGTCGTTGGTCATTCGGCTCATGGCGACCCCGTGGCCGCCGCGGCGGCCCGGATCCAACGCCCCGTCGAAAAGCGCGAGACGCACCTCCGCGACGAAATCGAGCCCCAGGCGCGTCGAATCGCCGATCTCTCGCACTCTTAGCCAGAACAACCCGGCCGCGAGCGCGACGATGGCGGCGATGGCGGCGGGGTCCTGCGCGCGTCCCGCCCATGTGACGCAGAACGCGAAGGCCACCGCCGCTCCGGCCTGCGCCGCGCCGTTGGCGAGCAGGACCGCGAAGAGGCGACGGCGGCGCCCGCTAAGGATCGACGGGAAGCTCTCGCGCGCCCGCCGCTCTACGGCGCCGACCGGCGCCGATCGCTCGGCGCCGCCCTCTTGCTTGCGTCGCTGATCCCCGAGCGATGCCGACGGGTCGTTCGACAAGGCCCGATCGATGACGACGGCCGTCACGCGGCGACCTTCGCAGCGAAGGTTTTCGCCCGATCGATCGGCAGACGATCGACGATCTCCGCCGTCGCCAACTCGTGGGCGAACAGGCACTGGACGTCGAGGGCGTTTGAGGCCTCCCGCATCGCCAAGGGCGAGCGCCCAATGCCGCCGGCCACCGCAAAAGGTTCGAGGCCTCGCTCCTTGAGCCAGGCGACGCCCGACTGCGCCGACAGCGCGTCGTTCGCCGCGAAGAGCGCCCCGGTCAGGCGCTGCTGGAACCCTGGGTCGGACAACAGCGCGGCCGTCTCGAGTTGGTGGAGACCATCGGCGAGCTCCATCACGATAACGTCGGCGCCCCGAATGGCGGCGTCGGCGATGAGACGGTCGGCGCCGTCGATCACCTCGCCCAACGCGGCGCGGTAGGTGGTCGCGAACCCGACATCGGTAAAGTCTCCGACATGAATTGCGCCGGCGTCCTCATAAAACCACAGATCGCCTCCGGAGCCGGTGCCCGTGACCTTCAGGGCCGCCACGCGAAGGCCCGCGGATGTCAACCCGCGCACGAGCATGGCCGCCGTGTGGGTCTTGCCCGCATTCATCGACGCGCCGCAGACGGCGATCACCGGCAGGCCTTGTGAGGGCGCGATGGTCGCCGGCAATGCGAAGTCGCGCAGCTGGATCCGGCGACCGTCCTTGCGGACGGCGACGCCGAGGATCTCGAGACTGGTGGGCGCGCGCATCCGGTCATGGCTCGCCCGCACAAGGCCGGCCACGCCGCCCGCCGCCGCCAGATGCGCGGGGCCGATCTCGTTCGGGCAGTCCGCCTCGAACTGATCCGGCGCGTAGCGGGCGCCGGCGGCCAGCAGCACTTCGTCTCCCTCGAACAGGTGCGCGCGACGCCCGTCCGGACGCTCGATCCGCCGATGCTGGCTCAGCTCGATGATCTTCGCGACCACGACGTCTCCGGGCTGGATCGCGACGCCCTCGGCGGCGAGGCCGGCGATGGCGTCGAGGTCGACGCGGCGGGTGGTGAAGGAGGTCTTGATGCGCGCGACGCGGTCGGTGGTAAGCGACAGCATATCGTAGAGTCCCCTAGAGTTTCAGGCGTTTGACTTGGTCTGTGACTTGGTCTGTGACTTGGTCGGGCCCCATCGCGCCCGCTGTGCTTGGAAAACGAGCGGGCGCGATGTTTATTCCGCCGATCGCAGCGGGTTTTGGGCCGCGGGATCGCCGCCTTCAGGGCACGCGCACCCACGCCTTGCGCAGACCCCGGCGCTTACGCGCTTCGCGATAGGCGACCGGTCCAACGCCTGGGGCGAACCATGTCGTCCGCTCGATCCGGCCGTCGTCGCAGACGACGACATACGCGGGGGTGGGGGCCGCCGCGGCGCGCTCGACCGCCACCGCGTCGGTCACGCGGCAGGTTGAGCGGCGCACCGAAGTCGCGCCCGTGATGGAAGACGTCGCGCTTCGCTCGTAGACGCCCGTCGCGCCGACTTGCAGAGGATAAAGCGGGTCGATTACGCGGACGGTGGCCTGGGCCGTGTGCCAGGTCTTCGACGAGCCGCATCCCGCCCAGCTGTCCGACGGCG
>JBCBRF010000294.1:0-2621 GCA_039819865.1 Pseudomonadota bacterium
GACGCACGCCCATCTCGAAGTCGAAATGAACCTTGGCGGGCTCGACGGCCCCGGAAATCGGCGCGGCGGAGCCAGGTGAGGGCGTGGCGGCGAGGGGGATATGGCCTTCGCCTGCGAACAGGCCCGAGGTCGGGTCGAGGCCGATCCAGCCCGCGCCCGGCGCATAGACCTCGCACCAGGCGTGGAGGTCGGTGAAATCGGTCTCGGGGCCGTCGGGACCGCCGTCGATCGAGCGCTGGTCCGAGGTCAGCTGGATCAGGTAGCCGGAGACGAAGCGCGCGGCGTAGCCCAAGCGGCGCAGGAGCGCGACCAGAAGCCAGCCGCTGTCCCGGCAGCTGCCGGTGCCGAGCGTCAGGGTCTGCTCTGGAGTCTGGACGCCCGGCTCCATGCGAATGGTGTAGCCAATCCGGCGCTCGATCGACTGGTTCATGTCGACCAGGAAGTTGATGGTCTCGTACTCGTCGGTCGTGCGGAGGCGTTCCCGCGCCTCGGCGACGAGCGCGTCCAGGAGAGGGCCGCCCGGGATCTGCTCGAGATAGGGCGCAAGCTCGGATTTCAGGCCGGCGGGGTACTCAAATGGGACATGGAACGCGTCCGGCTCCAGGAAGAAGTCGAAGGGATTGATCGCCGCCAGATCGGCGACCAAGTCGACGGTGACCTCGAACCGCTCGATTTTCTCCGGGAACACCAGGCGCGCTTGCCAGTTTCCGAAGGGATCTTGCTGCCAGTTGAGGAAGTGGCCTTCGGGTTCGATCTTCAGCGCGTAGGAGAGCACAGGCGTTCGCGCGTGCGGGGCCGGGCGCAGTCTGACGACCTGCGGGCCGAGAGCGACCCGCCGGTCGTAATGGTAGCTCGTTCTGTGCGTCAGACCGGCATGAATGCTCATGATTTCAGCTCTTTCGCTGTCTTTGGCTCCAGAATGCCATGCGTTTGCCTGTTCGGCATACTATCTGCTAGCAACTTGTGCCGAACTGTAACAGCCTTCGTTTCGGGCTGGCGTTGAGACGGCGCCTGTCGCGTGCGGCCAAGGTCGAAGCCCCCTTTACGCCCGAGTTGGTTAAGCGCCTGCTAACCCAATTCTCCGAGGGTGGCGGCGGTTTAGATGGAAGGGGACGCGATGACCGACGGCGCGCCAAAGTTCTTCGACGAGCTCGGTTCCGTCGAGGCGCCGAGACCCGCCTATGAAGCGGTCGCCGACTGGTTGTCGCGGGTGGGTCCCGACTATCTCGGCGCCCGGCAGATCGATGCGGAATCCCTGTTTCGGCGCAGCGGCATCACCTTCGCGGTCTATGGCGAGGGCGGCGATCCCGAGCGGCTGATCCCCTTCGACGTGATCCCGCGCGTGTTTTCGGCGTCCGAATGGCGGACGCTCGACGCCGGCTGCAAGCAGCGGGCGCTGGCCCTGAACGCGTTTCTCGCGGACATTTACGGCGAAGGTGAGATCCTGAAGGCCGGCGTGATCCCGGAGGCGCTGGTGCGCAACAACGCGGCGTTCGAGCCGCGGCTCGTCGGGGTGAAGCCGCCGGGCGGCGTGCATAGCCATATCGTCGGCGTGGATCTGGTCCGGACGGGCGAAGACGCCTTTTATGTGCTCGAGGATAACTGCCGCACCCCGTCGGGCGTGTCCTACATGCTCGAGAACCGCGAGATCATGATGCGGCTGTTTCCGGATCTGTTCGAGCAGAACCGGATCGAACCGGTGGACGGCTATCCGCTGGCTTTGCGCGAAACGCTGGCGAGCGTCGCGCCTGAGCATGCGGGCGACGAGCCGACGGTGGTGATCCTGACGCCGGGGACGCTCAACAGCGCCTATTACGAGCACAGTTTTCTGTCGGACGAGATGGGCGTGGATCTGGTCGAGGGCACGGACCTCTATGTCGAGGACGACCGGGTTTACATGCGCACCACCAAGGGGCCGCAGCGGGTCGACGTGATCTATCGCAGGATCGACGATGATTTCCTCGATCCGGAGTTCTTCCGGCCCGACAGCGTGCTCGGCGTGCCGGGGCTGATGCGGGCCTATCTGGCGGGCGGGGTGACGCTGGTGAGCGCGCCCGGCGCGGGGGTTGCGGACGACAAGGCGATCTACACCTACGCGCCCGACATGATCCGGTTCTATCTCGGCGAGGAGCCGATCCTGTCGAATGTGCCGACCTGGCGCTGCGCGGACCCGGATGCGCTGCAGTACGTGCTGGCGAACCTCGAGGAGCTGGTGGTCAAGGAGGTGCACGGGTCCGGCGGCTACGGCATGCTGATCGGGCCTCGTGCGACGGCGGAGGAGCGGGCGGCGTTCGCCGAAAAGCTGCGCGTCAAACCGGACGGCTACATCGCGCAGCCGACGCTCGCGCTCTCGACGGCGCCGACCTTCTCCTCGAGCGGGATCGCGGGGCGGCATGTGGATCTGCGCCCGTTCGTCCTCTGCGGACGCGACGAGCAGCGGTTGACCCCCGGCGGATTGACCCGGGTGGCGCTCCGCGAAGGGTCGCTGGTGGTGAATTCGAGCCAGGGCGGTGGGGTCAAGGACACGTGGGTCCTGGCCTCCGACGGGGTCTGAGGCGGTCTTAAAGTGGGACGCGTCGCCAGGATTGGTGGTGCGAAGAAACTCTCGATCGGCTATGCCG
>JBCBRF010000295.1:0-2620 GCA_039819865.1 Pseudomonadota bacterium
CGGAGGCGGCGGGTTTCGATGTTCAGATCGTAGGTGTGGTACGACTGGCCGGTCGAGAGGATCGCCGCGGTCCGATCGATCCGGTCCGGATCATTCAGCATCGGCGCGAGCGTCTTGTTCGCCGAATAGATAGCGGTCATCCCGGCGAGCAAGACGCCGGCAAGCATCAGGATATAGCGGCCCGCCGAGCCGGGCGTGCGGATGGCCGCCTCCTGCGTGTCGCTCAACACATGCTGGGAGGCGCGATCATCCTCGCGGCGGCCCAGTTCGTCGCGATGCAGAAACCGGCGGTCGCCGCTCTCGCGTCGCTCCTGATCGACCATTTCTTGATCCATGTCCGGCATGCCGCTCTCATGTTTTCGCCACAGCCGACAATTAACATCGGGAAGTTGAATTGCCGTAAATACTCAATCTCGATCAGACTTTTCCCACAACGCTGATCATTAACAAAGTATCCAAGGGATTCTGGCGCTTCAAGATTCAGCAATGAGGGGTTAGCTATTGGTAAAAAAGGCGCCTCGGCCGCATCCCGGACTCGAGGCCCGACGGCCGCGCGTTGGTTGCGCGATGGGAGAGGATGATCGCGACCCGGAGGCTCAGTCGGCGGCGCCGGCCCGACTGAACAGGCGCGCGGACTGCTTGATAAGCAGGATCACGAAGGGCGCGACAAAGATCGGGAACTGCGAGACGGCGACATAGACCATGAACTCCTTCGGCAGCATGCTGCTGAGGAGGGCGAAGCTGAGGGCCACGTTACGGTTTGCCGTCAGCATCGCGGCGGACAGCGCGGTCGTGCGCCCATGGGTCCGGAACACCAGCGCCGTGAGGCCGTAGGTCGTCGCGCTGATCACGGTCGCCAGAATCGCGAAAGTGAGCAGGCGGCTCATATGGTCGGGCGCGCCGCTGTCGAGTTTCGCCATGACGCCGACGCAGAACACAATGACGGCGACGGTCGATCCGACGCTCATCATATGCCCGGCGACTTGACGGGTCCGCTTAGAGAGCCGCGCGCGCAACTCCCAGAACAGCACCGCGATCGCGAGCGGAAGCAGCAGAAAATGGAAAATCTTGGTAAGGTAGGCTTCGAACTTCAGATCGACCCGGAGAACGCCCGAAAGCTCGCCGAAGAACAGGATCGAGAGCGGCATCAGCAGCGTGGTCGCGATCACGACCCGCAGCGCGAGCCCCCGATCGAGGCCGACCATGCTCACCAGCAGCGGGCTGGCGAAAACGGAACCCGCGGTCGTGGTCGCAAGAATGACGACGGTCAGTTCCTTCGGCACCTCGAACACAAGACAGAGCGCGACGAAAATCGCCGGCAGCAGCAGCATCTGCCAGATCACGATCGAACGGGTCAGACCGTCGACCTTTTGAATCAGATTGGCCGGGTGCTCGTCGACATTGCTCAGTGAGAACACGACGATGAAGAACAGGCCGGTGAAGACGAAGGGCTCAAACTCGTGCGCAAGGTCCGGGAACAGCAGACCCACCGCGACCGCGGCCGCGACGAGGCAGCAGGAAAGGTTTCGCTCGATCTCTTTCAGAGCCGCGCTTGACACTCGAACGCTCCAGAGAGTGGAGGCGGCGTCGACGTAACGCCCAATCATCGTCCGGTCCAGCTTCCGCCAAAACGATGAAATAGATTATAAGACGCCGACAAAAGGCGCGGCTCAAAAATATTAATGAAATCATTTGTAAATATCTGAGCGCACCAGCAAGACCTTGGAAGCACTCGGCCGCGGCGAGGCCGGCGCATTATCGGTTTTTAAAAGGCGACGTGGGATAGTGCGGGCCAACGCGAGACACAGGTGGCGCCAATGTCCGTATGCGAAGTGGATGCTTCCCAGACCAGCCTGCCGGCGGCGCCCGCGGTCCGGTTCGGCCTTGACGAGGTCGAGCTGCTGCTCGAGGGGACGGAAGCGGGCCTCGCGCTGTTCGATCCGGACTGGCGACTGGTGTTCGCCAATCCGCGCTATGCGACCCTCTGCGGTTACGCGCTGGACGAACTGCGCCCGGGCGCGACGCTTCAGGATCTGATGCGCATCAGCCTCAGACGGTCGGACGCCTTCGAGGACAGCATCGAATCGCACGTCGCGCGCGGCGTCGAGCGCCTCAAGGCGTCGGGCGGCTACAGCTTTCAGCATCGCGCGGCCTCGGGCGTGCAGCTCTCGATCCATCGGCGGCTGACGGCGGACGGCCAAGTGGTCGACACCGTGAAGCCGGCGACGGAGAGCGCGGACTATGGGGCGGCGGCGCAACTCGCCCAGGTCGCGGACGCCGCACGGGCCCGCCTCAGCCATGCGCTCGACGCGATGGCGGACGGCTTCGCGCTGTTCGACGCGGACGATCGGCTGGTCGCCTACAACGCGCAGTACATCGGCTTCAATCCGCACATTGCCGACGTCATCGCGCCAGGCCGCAGCTTCGAGGAGATGCTGCGCGAGGGCATGACCCGCAGCGGGTACGAGATCGGGCCGATGAGCGCCGAGGAGTTCGTCGCCTGGCGACTCGAGCAGCACCGCAATCCGGGCGATCCGTACGATTTGCAGATGACGGACGGGCGCTGGGTCCGGGTCCATGAAAAACGCACCAGCGACGGCGGCATCGTCGGGATCCGGTC
>JBCBRF010000296.1:0-2619 GCA_039819865.1 Pseudomonadota bacterium
CGCCGTCGAACCGGATCGGAGCGACGCGCGCGCCACGGCCACGCGCTGGCGTTGCCCGCCCGACAGTTGCGACGGCTGCTTCTCCGTATGATCGCCGAGGCCCAACCGCGACAGGATCGTCGTCGCGCGCGCGCTGATCGTCTCCCGATCGAGACGCGCGATCTTGCGCATCGGGATCTCGACATTCTCGCGCACCGAAAACTCGGGCAGCAGGAAGTGGAACTGGAAGACGAACCCGATCTGCTCCAGGCGCAGCCGCGCCTTCGCCTCGTCATCCATCTCCGACAGCGGCGCGCCGCGGATCAGCACCTCGCCCGAGCTCGGTGCGTCCAGCGCGCCCAGCAGATAGAGCAGGGACGATTTCCCGGAGCCTGACGGCCCGGTGATCGCGACCATTTCGCCATCCTCGATCCGGAGCGTGGCGTCCTTGGTCAGCACGACGGGCACGGTCGCCGGAAGAATGCGCGTCAGTTGGCGCGTCTCGAGCAGCGGCGGAGCGGACGGCGCGGAAGAAGAGGCGGCCGTCATGTGGCGCCCCGGATGATGTCGACCGGGTTCAGCCGCGCCGCCTTCCGCGCGGGCAGCCACCCGGCGACCGCCGCCGACCCGACCGCGATCGCGGTCGCGATCAGGTAATGCAGCGGATCGATCGCGACCGGCAGATAGACGGCCTCGCGCTGGCCCGGCACCTCGATTTCGAACAGCTCCAGACCGCGCGTCAGCCCGTAGCCGAGCCCCCAACCGATCGTTGAGCCGGCGAGGCCCATCGAGACCCCCTCCAGCACGAAAATCCGTTCGATGTCGAACGCCGTGAACCCGAGCGACTTCATGATCGCGATGTCGCGGGACTTCTCATGCGTGATCGTCGAGACGATGCTGAACACGCCAAAGCCTGCGACCAGCAGGATCGCGCCCACGACCGCATACATGATGATGTTGCGGACCTTGAAGTTCTCGAGAATGGCCCCGTTCGCCTCCTGCCAGGAGACCGACTTGTACCCGGTGAGGCTTTCGGCGCGGGCCGCGATTTCGCGCGCGGCGAACGGATCGTCCAGACGCACGCGGATGTCGTTGACCGCGTTGGGCCGGTTCGCCAGCACTTGCGCGTTCTTCAGGAGCACGAAGACGCGGCCTTCGTCCGTGCTGACGTTGCCGGTGTCGAATACGCCGACGACCTTGAACCGCTGGCCTTGGCCCGACCCGGCGATCAGGGTGACGCTGTCGCCCGCTTCCGCGCCCAGCCGCTCGATCAGCGCGCGGCCGAGAACGGCGCCTGCGGAGTGTCCCCGCAAGTCCTCGAGGTCGCCGACCACCATGTCTTCGCGGATCGAGGAGACGCGGACATGCTCGGCGGGCTCCACGCCCAGCACCGAAACCCCCGCCTCGCCGCCGCCGAAGCGCGCGACCGAAGAGAGCGACAGGCCCGAGGAGACCTCGCCTGGGACCCAGGCCCGCAGCCCCGCGACCGTCGCCGTCGGGTTGAGCACGCCCCTCGGATCATCGACCGGCCGAAGCCCGTTGATCGCCGCGAGATCATAGGCGCGGTCCGCCGGCTGCTGGGGCGCGCGCCGCCGATCGTCGGTGATCTGGACGTGGGGAATGGCGTCGATCAGCGTTTCGGTGAAGCTGTCCTGGCTGCCCTGCATCAACGCCGCCATCGCCACCGAAAAGCCGACCCCGGTCGCCACGCCGAGCACCGAGATCAGCGTCTGACGACCGCGCCCGAGCACATGCAGCGTGGCGATTTCGAGCAGCAGCTTCATGGCGCCGCGCCTTCGCGCACGCGCGCCCAGGCCCCTTCCGAGAGCCCCTCCTGCGCCGGCGAGACCACCAGCGCGCCGGGCGTCGGCCCCTCGAGCAGTTGCGCCTCTTCAGCGGATTTCAGCCCCACCCGAACCCGTTCGAAGCGAAGGCGAGAGTCCTCGACCACCCAGACGCCGACCCCTCCGCCAGTCGCCTCCGCATCTTGAACCAGCGCCGCCAACGGGATGATCGGCGTTTCATGCGCCTCGCGCAGCACGATGTTCACTTCGACGGACATGCCGATGAACAGCGGCGTGTCGTCGGGCAGCGACAGCCGCACCCGATAGGTCTTGAGCACCGGGTCGCCCTTCGGCGTGACGCTCGAGACCGTCGCCTGAAGCGCTTCGTCCGGGAAAGCGTCCGCCTTCAGCAGCGCTTTCTGCCCGACCGCGATCCGAGGCACGTCTTCCTCGTTCACGTCTGCGACGACGCGGCGGGGAAACGGCGTCCCGACCCAGGCGAGCGGTTCGCCGGGATTGGCGACCTCGCCGACATTGCCGTCGAGCCTGAGGACCTGACCGGAAAGCGGCGCCCGCCCGACATAGTGGCCGAGCACCTCGGTCTGCGCCGCCCGAGCGGCTTCGAACTCCGCCACCTCCGCAAGCGCGGCGTCCGCCGCGCGCTGGCTGCCGACGCCGCGGGCCAGGAGGTCGACCGCGCGGTCCCGTTCCGTGCGGGCCAGGTCGAGCCGCGCCTGGATCTCGGCGAGATGCGCGCGGATCTCGCTATCGTCGAGCTGGAAGATCAGCCGTCCTTTCTCGACCGTCTCGCCCTCGCAATCGCAGGTTGCGGTGATCCGCGCGCTTTTCAGCGGCG
>JBCBRF010000297.1:0-2618 GCA_039819865.1 Pseudomonadota bacterium
TGGCCCGACATGTCGGAGCTCCAGAGGAAATGCACGACCGTATCCAGCATCGAGAGCGTGAGCGCCGTGCCCTCCCCCGTGCGCTCACGCGCGAACAGCGCCGCGGTGATCGCCTGGCTCGCCTGGATCGCCGTCACCTTGTCCGGCAGAATTGTCCGCACCAGCCGGGGCCGCGCCGCATCGTGCCCGCCCTGCGCCGACGCGAGACCGGAGAGCGCTTGGATCAGCGGATCATAGACCGGCCGCCGCGCCCACTCCCCCTCGAACCCGAAGCCCGCTATCGAGGCGTAGACGATGTCGCCCCGAACCCGGCGCACCGCCGCCTCGCCGAGTCCGATCCGCTCCGCCACGCCCGGCCGGAAGTTCTGCACGAACACGTCCGCCGTCTCGCAGAGCTTGAGCGCCGCCGCGATCCCGCGCGGATCCTTGAGGTTCAGCGTCACCGAGCGCTTGCCCCGGTTATTGTTGAGAAACGCCGCCGCGAACCCGCCCCGCCGATCCGCCACCTGCCGGCTGTGATCGCCGCCCGACGGGTGCTCGATCTTGATCACGTCCGCGCCCTGATCGGCCAGGATCATTGTGGCGAGCGGTCCAGAGATCATCGAGGTCGCGTCGACGATCCTCACCCCTGTGAGCGGTCCGGGCATTGAGCGTCTCCTTAGGCGTCGTCATGAGCCGTTGGCATGAGGCGTGGGCTTGAGGCGTGGGCGTCTGACGCTCGTCCCGGCGCGATCGTGGCGCCGCCGGACGCCGCCGAGCCATCGGGTCGCGCCGCATTCGGCTTTACACACCGCCCGCGCCGATCATCTATGCGCAAAACGATCTTTTCCATCCCTGCGCCGCGCTTCAGGGGCCCCGATCGGCTCGATCCGACCCCTCTTCGCGCGCGGCCAACCGAGTTCTCCCGAATGAACGCCTCCCCGAGCGACGCCGCGCAACCCGGAACCCTGACCCTCGACCCGATCGAGCTGGCGATCGACGACATCCGCGCCGGCAAAATGATCGTGGTCGTCGACGACGACGATCGGGAGAACGAGGGCGACCTCATCATGGCGGCCGAACTCGCGTCGCCCGAGGCGGTGGGCTTCATGATCCGTCACACCTCCGGCATCCTGTGCGCGCCGATCGAGGCGGCCGAGGCGCGCCGCCTCAACCTGCCGCCGATGGTCGGCGAGAACGACGCCCCGCTCGCCACCGCCTTCACGGTCTCCGTCGACTATCGCCACGGCCTCACCACCGGGATCTCCGCCGAGGAGCGCTGCGCCACGGTGCGCGCGCTCGCCAACCCGAACGCCGGCGCTCATGACTTCGTGCGCCCGGGCCATGTCTTCCCGCTGGTCGCGCGCGAGGGCGGCGTGCTCATGCGCACCGGCCACACGGAGGCGGGCGTCGATTTCTCCCGCCTCGCGGGTCTTCGCCCGGCGAGCCTGTTGGCCGAACTCGTGAACGACGACGGCACGGTGATGAAGGGGACCCAGATCGAGACCTTCGCCCGCGCCCACGGGCTGACCCTGGTCTCGATCGATGCGCTGATCGCCTACCGCCAGGCCCGCGAGCGCCTGATCGACCGGGTCGGAGAGCGGCGCGTTCAGACCGCGATCGGCGCGTTGACGGCGATCGAATACTCGACCCGTTACGACAACGCCCGCCACATCGCGCTGGTTCTGGGCGAGCCCGAAGCCGCCGAGGCGCCGCTGGTGCGGATCCAGCAGGAGCGCGTTTTGGAGGACGTTTTCGGCGTCGCCCCGCGCGGCGTCGAGGCCGCGATGACGCGCCTTCAGGCCGAGGGCGCCGGCGTCTTCATCTATTTGCGAAGCGGCGCCGCCGGCGTCGCGGAAAAGCCTGAGGACGACCTCGAGGCCGATCCCGACGGCGAAGGCGCGGCCTCGGATCGCGCCCGGCGGGAAAGCTGGCGCGACGTGGGCCTCGGCGCGCAGATCATGCGCGACCTCGGCCTCGCGCGCGTCCGCGTGCTCGCGTCAAAGGAACGCGCTTACGTGGGCGCCGCGGCGTTCGGGGTTGAGATCGTAGGTACAGAGTTGATCTGAGTACGCAACGCTCGCCAGCGGCTCGTCGAGCAGGCGGTCGAGATGCGCTCGCATCGCCGCCGCGCCGTACTCGGCGTTCATATGCATGACGTCGTCGCTCTCATGCGCGTCGCCCTCGCCCAGCCGCTCCGACCCGCGTCCGAACGCCTCCTTGGTCAAACCGCGCGGACCGAGCGTGCTCGCCGGCTGTCGAAGCAGCCCGAAACCGGCCCTGGCGAGGGCCTCCGCCAGAATGTCTTGGTAGAGCGCATGGAAGCGGGAAAAGGCCGCGCCCTCTTCGGCGACGTCTCGCCAGTTGCGAATATTCGGATACTTCTCGACGACGTCCTGGGTCGGCAGCGGCCGGGTGCAAAGATGGACGCGCCGGCGGTCGGGTCTGACCCGCGTTCCCTAGAGCGCTTCGGTGATGGCCTCGACCCGGCGCACCGGGACGCCGGCCGGTCAGGCCGCCCCGTCGGAGGCGCCGCGCGCCGCGAGACCAAGAGAGAAGCACCCAAGCAAGCGCGCCCGCGCGCCGGCCGGTCAGGCCGCCCCGTCGGAGGCGCCGCGCGCCGCGAGACCAAGAGAGAA
>JBCBRF010000298.1:0-2586 GCA_039819865.1 Pseudomonadota bacterium
GCGAGCCCGCCGGAGTTCACCGTCCACTGCATGATGGGGCCGTTCGGCGAAAGTGACGTCTGAAACGTCGGGCGAGCGCCGGACCGGTCGATGTTGCGGGTGTAGAGCGTCTGAGAGCCGTCATAGCCGGGGGACGTTGGAACCAGGATAGGCCAGTCTGTGATCGGACCGCCATTGAAAGAATAGTTCTGCAAGCGAACGATATCGCCGTCCGCGATGTTGATTTTCGTCGCCTTGTCCACGAGCAGGTTGAGGTTTCCCGGGCCTCCCTCTTCCCAGGTATTGAAGGTTTCCCCAGGATCTGACACGCCGACCGGCGTCGAGAAGATCCCTTCGTAAACGAGGTCCTCCGGCGCGAGATATTCGTTTCCGATCGTGTACCGACGCACGTTGTCGATGTTCGTTTTACCGATCGGCGAGACGACGCTCTCAGAGATCGAGCCGTTTGTGCGGACGTGAATATTTTTTTGAGGAGTGAACGACGACTGCAGACGACCGAGCTCCCCAGCCGCGATCCACTTTGCGGCGTGGTTCGCCCACGCCATTCCGCACTCGAACACCGGCAGGTAGTCCCAAAGGACGCCGAGGCGCATCGCCGTCCACGACAGCCATGGGATGAAGAGATCCCTGTTTCCGAGCCCGGAGATCGGCCCCATGCCGAGGTCTTTCCAGGACTGGGGCGCGCCGGCCTGACCCTGCACGTACCAGTTGGAATAGTGCCGGGCTAACTTCGCGGCGTACGGATAGATATCCATGTCATGCGGCGTGAACGCGAGCGTCGACAGCCCGTGGGCCGTCCAGGCCGCCGACCTGTTGTTGGTGATGCCGCCGGAATTCGACGCCATCTCGACGAAGATCGGCGACCACGCGGTCGTGTCGGGGACCGTTTCATCCAGATATCCGAAGACCGGCATCCGGATGGCGAAAGGCGCCGCCGTTCCCGATGTGATGGCGGGGTGGTGAACGCAATCGAGGTTCAGCTCAAAAACCATCGGGCGCGGATCGATGAAGGCCTGCACGACGCACCAGTTCGGCCAGTGAGAGGCGTCCGACGGGGCCTGGAAGTTCCCCTCCCCGTCGATCTGGTTGATCCCGTCATCGTCAATATCTGCAAACGACTGCGTGCCCCGCCGAACGTTGTTGTTGTCAGGCGCGACGAAGCCGTCGAAGTCTCCGTAGTCGAACGGCACGTCCACCGCGCCGTCGAGGCGGCCGCGAAACTCGAGGGGACTGACTTTCCAGTTCGGCTGCCGGTTGGAGCCGCCCGGCCAGTGCCCCGGATAATAGGGAAGCGCAATGCAGGCGTTGTAGGCGTTGACGCCCATCCGGTTGAGCCAGAAAAAATCCTCGTCGAACATCTGGCCGCGACCGTTATAGCCGCCGGTCGCCCCTGGGAACCGCCGGCCGAAAGCGCCCTCGGTTCCATACGTATACGTTGAATGTGTATCGGGCGCGCCTGAAAATGTTGACTCGCCGCCCTGACCGTTAATCACGGTCCGGTCCCAGTTCGCGTCGATCGGCGCAACGAGGCCGATCTGGATCAGCTGCTCCGCGTCGTTCTCCAGCCAAGTGACGTCTTCCGGCGCGGTTGAAAAGAGAACGCATCCTGTGTTGTTGCGGAAGAACGCGCGTTTGGTGAAGCCGATATGGCCGGCGTTCGTTTCCGAAACCTGCGAGCCCGTGTGGCCGATCATGTAGTCGTATTCGATCGTCCGACGCTTCGTGTTCGTAATCATCGAATCGTCGAGAATTGCAAGATAGTCGACCCGGTCGACCGCACCCTGAGGGTCTTTCCAGATATGCACCTCGAACGCGAGGCAGTATGTGATTCCGTCCTGGGTCAGATTGTAAACGACATGACGGATGTCGAGATCCGCCGATGCTGCGATCGGCGTATCGCGAACAGGCGTCGTCTCGCCCCAGCGAACCACGGAAGGCGAGAAGTTGACCGGGACTGAGCCGGAGATCTGGGTCACGTTCGATGGCGAAAATGCGGGCGCGCTCAGGCCGTTTGCGGAGAAATAGGCGAGCGCGCTGCTGAGAGGCGTCGCATCCTCCTTGGAAAGATACGGCACAGGCGAGGATGTCTTCTCAAACGTGTAATCGCGATAGCCGGCGCTGGAGAAATCCGCGTCGGTGATAGATCCGTAAATCGTCTTATAGGACCCGTCGTCCCACAAAGTGCAGCCCCAGACGGACATGCGCGGGTTCTGACCGGAGCCGGAGGTCAGACGCACGCCCTCAGCCCACGGGTAAATGTGTCCCTTATCGACGCCGATCCCGAAGCGCCGGCGGCATTCGCCCGCCGCTTCTGCATGGATACGGATCGTCGGCATCGGGTTCGCCGTGCGCGCCAGAGGCGTCGGCTGCGGTTTCTGCAACAAGGACGAATGGGGTGAAAAGTTGGCGAGCGTCGTCTGGTTCGGCGTCGATCCCAGAAGATCAGAGCGCGCATAAGCCGACGATTGCAGATCTGCAGGCGGGTTTACGACAAAATCAGGAGCGCCGCCGGTCTGCGGCGGGGGCGCCGGCGGGGGCGGTGGGGGAGCCGGCGGCGGCGGCGGCGGTGGATCGCCGAATGATGCG
>JBCBRF010000299.1:0-2541 GCA_039819865.1 Pseudomonadota bacterium
GCCGTTGGTCGCGCGGACCTCGAAGACGCCGTCGGAGATGTCGAGCACGGAGATATCGAAGGTGCCGCCGCCCAGATCGTAGACGGCGATCGTGCGGTCTTTTTCCTTGTCGAGGCCGTAGGCGAGCGCCGCGGCGGTCGGCTCGTTGATGATCCGGAGCACTTCGAGGCCCGCGATCCGCCCGGCGTCCTTGGTCGCCTGGCGCTGGGCGTCGTCGAAGTAGGCGGGAACGGTGATCACCGCCTGGTTCACGGTCTCGCCGAGATAGCTTTCGGCGGTCTCCTTCATCTTCTGCAGGATGAAGGCCGAGATCTGGCTGGGCGAATAACGATCGCCCTTGACCTCGACCCAGGCGTCGCCATTGCCGCCTTCGACGATGTTGTAGGGCACCATCTTCTTGTCTTTTTCGACGGTCGGATCCGTATACCGACGGCCGATCAGACGCTTGACGGCGAACAGGGTGTTCTCGGGGTTGGTCACCGCCTGCCGCTTGGCGGGCTGGCCGACCAGCCGCTCCCCGTCGGAGGTGAAAGCGACCATCGACGGCGTGGTGCGCGCGCCTTCGGCGTTTTCGATGACGCGCGGCTGCGCGCCGTCCATAATGGCGACACAGGAGTTGGTGGTCCCGAGGTCGATACCAATGACTTTCGGCATAGAGGTCCTCTTGTTGGCGAAGTTCGGCGAGATCCGGGCGCGGCCTCTCGCGCTATTCCCGAACGCCGCCCGGGCGTTTCGCCCGGACGAAATTCCCTGCGGATATAGGGTTTCGGACGAATCGCGCAAGCGATACGGGGTGTCGGCCGCCGACGACAAGCGCGGGTTTCGCCCATGACGGCGCTGGCGATCGAGGGCGCGCCCGCGGGTTTGGTTTGGCGCCCGGGGTTCTTGTCGGCCGAGGCGCAGCGCGACGCGCTGGGGGCGATCGCGGAGATCGCCCAGGCGGCGCCGTTCGTTCAGCAGACCGCGCCCTGGGGCAAACCGCTTTCGGTGAGAATGACGAGCGCCGGCGCCGTCGGCTGGATCACCGATCGGGCCGGCTATCGCTATGAGCCGACGCATCCCGAGACGGGACTCGCCTGGCCCGCGATACCCGAGGCTTTCCTGTCGATCTGGCGCGCGGTCGCGCCGGACGCGCCGAGGGAGCCCGACAGTTGCCTGGTCAATTGGTATGTCGGGTCGGCGCGGATGGGGCTTCATCGCGACGATACGGAGGAGGATCTGGACTGCCCGGTCGTGTCGATCTCGCTCGGCGATCCGGCGGTGTTTCGGATCGGCGGGCTGGCGCGGAAGGACCGCACCCGCTCGATCACCCTCGGCTCCGGCGACGTCCTGGCGATGGGCGGGCCGGCGCGGCTGATCTATCACGGGGTCGACCGAATCAAGGGCGGCGGGTCGAGCCTGCTGGCGGAGAACGGCTTTGCGGAGGGCGGCCGGATCAATCTGACGCTCCGGCGGGCGTTTCGGGGGTCGTAGCGTCGCCGTAGGGTCTCGCGGATTGCGGCGCGGCGCCTATCTGCGGTTCGACGGGCGCGGCATCGCCCGCGAGGAGACGACGGGAGCGCGCGATGCGAGCCGATGCGCGACACCAGCTGATCAATCTGGCTCATTCGGCGCTGCTGCTGCTCGGCATGGCCGCGACCGTGTGGATTTCAGCCAGCGCGGTGTTCGATCCGTTCACGAGCGCGATGGCGGTCCTGGGCTTCGCCGCGGCGACGCTGCTCGCGCCGAGGGCCCCGAAAGAAGCGCTGCTCAGCCTATACCGTGCGAAGCGGCTCGACGCGCGCAGCTTTCCGGGCGGGGTGCGGGCGCTCGAGATCCTGGCGCAGCGGGCGGAGCTGCCGATGGCGCCGGCGCTGTACTACCTGCCGAGCGCCGCGCCGAACGCCTTCGCCATTGGCTCGCGCGCGGACAGCGCCGTCTGCGTCAGCGACGGGTTGCTGCGCCTGCTGACGCCGCGGGAGCTGGTCGGCGTCCTGGCGCATGAGGTCAGCCATGTGGCGCATGGGGACCTCTGGATCATGGGCATGGCCGACGCGATGTCTCGGCTGACGACCCTGCTGTCCTATCTCGGGCAGTTCCTGCTCCTGCTGAACATCCCGCTGCTGCTGATGGGCGAGAGCGTGATCAGCTGGTGGTGCCCGCTCGCGTTGATTTTAGCGCCGACGGTCGCAAGCCTGATGCAGCTCGCGCTGTCGCGGACGCGGGAGTTCGACGCGGATCGCGGGGCGGCGGCGCTGAGCGGCGACGCGGCGGGCATCGCCTCGGCGCTCGCGAAGCTCGACCGGCGCATGGGGCGGTTCTGGGAGGAGCTGATCCTGCCGGGGCGGCGGATCCCGGAGCCCTCATTGTTGCGCACCCATCCGCCGACCGCGGAGCGCATCGCGCGCTTGAAGGCGCTCGCGCCCGCGCCGCGCTCGGCGCCGATCGAGCCGCCGGCGACCCTCGCGATCCCCATCAAACCGGTGGCCGGGACGCCGCGGCTGTATTGGACAGGCGTTTGGCGCTGATCGGCGAGCAGCCCCGAAGGAAGGAAACGAGGCC
>JBCBRF010000300.1:0-2539 GCA_039819865.1 Pseudomonadota bacterium
CGCGATGTCGGAGCCGCCGGGCCGACGCTAGGATCCTGGGGCGAAGCGAGGGGGCGCGAGGGGGCGCGAGGGGGGGGGCGCGAGATGAGGAGCACAGCGACCATCGTCGCCGCGCTGGTTCTGGCGAGCCTCATCGGCGCGGGCGCGACCGCTCAGGACCTGGCGCGGACCCTCGCCAAACCCGCCGCCTCGATCCGCGTCGCCGTCTTCAACGTTGCGCTCGCGCGGAACGCGGAGGGCGCGCTGATCGACGCCTTCCGCGCCGACGAGCCCCGCACCCGCGCGCAGGTCGCGGCGCTCGCCGAGATCATCCAGCGCGTTCGCCCGGACATCCTGTTGATCCAGGAACTGGACTACGACCCGGCCGGCGAGGCCCTCAGCCTGTTCGAGGCGGCGTTGGCGCAGCCCAGAGGCGGCGCCGAGCCGATCGCCTTCGCGGACCGCTTCCAAGCCCCGGTGAACGCAGGGCTCCGCACCGGCTTCGACCTCGACGGCGACGGCGCGACCAACGGTCCGGCCGACGCGCAGGGCTGGGGCGTGTTCGCGGGCCAGTTCGGCATGGCGATCCTCAGCCGCTTTCCGATCGACCGCGACCAGGCCCGCACCTTCCGGACGCTGCTCTGGTCCGCCGTCCCCGGAGCCGAGCCGCCCCGAACGCCCGAGGGCGCGCCCTATTACCCGCCCGAGATCTGGCGGACGCTGCGCCTCTCTTCAAAAAGCCATTGGGACGCGCCGATCCGCCTTCCGGACGGCCGTCGACTCCACATCCTCGCCAGCCACCCGACCCCGCCGGTGTTCGACGGGCCGGAGGACCGCAACGGCCTCCGGAACGCCGCCGAGATCACCTTCTGGACCGACTACGTCTCGGGCGCGGACTGGCCGCGGGACGACCGGGGCCGCGCCGGAGGGCTGGCGGCGGACGCGTCCTTCGTGCTGCTCGGCGATCTGAACGCTGATCCGGAGGACGGCGACGGCCGGCGAGAGACGATCCGCACGCTGCTCGACCATCCGCGGATCACGGCGACCGCGCCCGAGAGCGCCGGCGGCGCCGAGGCCGCCGCGCAGGGCGGCGTCAACGCCCGGCATCGCGGGTCGCCGGCCCGCGACACGGCCGACTGGAAGGACGAGGGCGGGGGCGCGCCCGGCAATCTGCGGGTCGACTACGTGCTGCCGTCGTCCGACCTGATCGTGCTCGGCTCGGGCGTCTTCTGGCCCGCTGAAGCCGACCCGCTCCGCCGCCTGGTCGGCGAGGGGTTCCCGGTCGTCAGCTCGGATCACCGGCTGGTCTGGGTCGATATCGCCGCCGAAGAGTGACCCTCTCTCACCGCGCCCGCACGGTCAGATACAGAGGCCCACGCGGCCTCAGCGTCACCTGGTGCACCGGGTCGCACACCGTCTCGTCGCACACCCCGAACCGCGCCGAGCGCAGCATCGCCGCGAGCCCCAACGCCATCTCCTGCATCGCGAAACTCGCGCCCACGCAGATCCGCGGCCCCGCTCCGAACGGCATGAACTGCGTCCGCGGCGGCTGCGCCCCCAGGAACCGCGCCGGATCGAACTGATCCGGCCGCTCCCACAGCGCCTCGTGCCGATGAAGCGCGTAGATCGGGATCAGGATCATCGTCCCCGCCGCCAGCTCGAGCGTCCCGAACCGCTCCGGCCGCGTCGTGCGCCGGCCCATCATCGGCGCGGCCGGGAACAGCCGCATCGTCTCCTTCAGCGCCGCGTCGATCTTCGGCCAGTCCGCCGGGCCCGAACCGATCGCCGCCTCCGCCGCAAGCTCCGCCTGCAGATCGGTCTGCTCGGCGAGCAGGAACAGCGCCCAGGTCAGCGTATTGGCCGAGGTGTCGTGCCCCGCCGCCACCAGCGTCAGGATCAGATCGACCAGATCCTCGTCCGTCAGCGGCCGCCCGGTCTCCGGATCGCTCGCCGCCATCAGCCGCCCGAACAGATCGTCCTTCGCCGCCATCCCGCGCCGATGCGCCACCGTCTTCGCCACCGAGGCCCGCATCGCCGCAGCCGCCCGCCGGATCCGCCCGCGACCCGGATGCGGCGTCCAGCGAGGCGCTTTCAGCGCAGCGAGCGCCACCACCCAGGAGATCGGCTCGAGAAAGGCTTCGATCGCCTGCACGATCGCGCCGCTGTCGAGCTCGGCCGGATCCTCGAACAGGGTCTCCGCGATCACGGCGAGCGTCGCCTCCCGCATCGCCAGCGCCACGTCCACCGGGTTCTCGACCGCGCCCGAGGCCCAGGCCTCGGCGAACCGTTCGAACGGCGCCGCCATCACCGGCGCAAGCGGCGCCATCGCGGTCGGCGCGAAGGCGGGTGCGACCAGCCGGCGCTTCCAACGCCAGGTCTCGCCCGAGGCGGTGAGCAGGCTGTCGCCGAAGGCCGGCCGCAGCACCCGATCGTCGATCTCGGATTTCGGGAAATCGCCGACCCGCTTGACCAGGATCTGCTCGAGGATCTCCGGATCCGCGATCATCGCCGCCCCGGTCGCCTTCGAGAGCGCATAGGGCTCGACATAGGCGGTGGAAGG
>JBCBRF010000301.1:0-2536 GCA_039819865.1 Pseudomonadota bacterium
GATCGCCTGGATCACCTCCAGGCGATACTGGCGCGGATCGACGAGGCTCAGCTCCGGCGGGCCTTGCAGCAGAAGCTCGGTGCGGCCGTCCATGGCGACGCCCCCGCGGAAGGCCTCCAGGCGGTCCTCGACGCTCTCCAGATCGTCGTCCGCCGCGACCGGGGTTTTGACCAGGAAGGCCACCTGGCTGCTGTCCGGGCGCGGACCGGGGGTCACGAAGTTCTGGAACAGGTCGAAATCCTCGAGGGGAATGGCGAAGGCGTCCTCTCCGGAGCGGCGCAGGATCGCGGTCTCGACGCCCGGGTCCGCGGCGGCGGCGGCGAGGAGCGCGCGCATGCTGGCCTCGAGCTCGCGGGCGCGCGCGGCGGGGTCGCGGGTGTCGCAGATCAGGAGCGCCGGGCGGACGTAGAAGTCCGGGCGCTTCGGAACCGAGACATGCGGCTGCTGCTCGGGCGCCACCAGGCGGTTTTGCCGGGAACTCATGGCGAGGTATTCCTGGGCGACAGCCTCGGCGGACGTCGCGATGAGGACGAGCGCGCAGAGCGCGGCGCGAAGATCTGGGCGAAGCATCGGAACCTCTCGACGAGATGGGACGGGGGCGTGCAGCGCTTGATCTGGCGGCCCGACCGAGATCTGACGGCCCGACCGAGATCTGACGGCCCGACCAAGATCTGACGGCCCGACCGGGATCTGACGGCTTGGGCTTGGGCCGAACGGGGCGGAAACGGGGTCAGTTTGAGACGGAGCGCACGATGTTCGAACCCTGTCCCTGCGGCGGCGCGAGCTATGCGGCGTGCTGCGCCCGCCTCCATCTCGGGCAGGCGGAGGCCGAGACCGCGGAACGGCTGATGCGGTCCCGCTACAGCGCCTTCGCGCGCGGCGAGGCGGCCTATCTGCTCCGCACTTGGGCGCCCGAGACGCGCCCCTCGTCGGTCGGGCTCGATCCGAGGCGGGTCTGGACCGGGCTGACGGTCCATGCGGCGACCGAGACCGGACCGGATGCGGCGACGGTCGCCTTCACGGCGCGCTATGCGGTCGACGGGAAGAAGGGCGCGCTGTCCGAGACGAGCCGGTTTCGCCGGGAACACGGGCGGTGGCTCTATGTCGACGGGGAGATCGCCTGACGGCGGGCGGCGCGGCGCGCGGCCGCTGGCCCGCGGGCGGCCCGCGACCTAAGAGGAGCGGGTCCCGTTTCCGGAAGGCTCTCCCCGATGACATCGGATCAGCGCGGCGTCGCGTTCATGGTCGCCGCCGTCACCGTGTTCGCGCTGCAGGACGGCGTGTCGAAGCTGCTCGCGACCAATCATGCGCCGGTGTTCGTGGTGATGATCCGCTACTGGGCGTTCGCGGCGTTCGTGCTGGCGATCTCGGCGCGGCGGCCGGGCGGGATCCGGGCCGCGGCGCGGTCGAGACGGCCGCTGGCGCAGATCTTCCGCGGGCTGCTGCTCGGCGCGCAGATCGTCCTGATGACCGCGAGCTTCGTCATTCTCGGGTTGGCGGAATCGCAGGCGGTGATGGCGCTCTATCCGCTCCTGATCGTCGGGCTCGGCGCGGTCGCGCTTGGCGAACGGGTGGCGCCCGCGCAATGGGCGGCCGTGGGGCTCGGCTTTCTGGGCGTGCTGATTCTGCTCCGACCGGGCTTTGGCGTGTTCGACCCGGCCGCGCTGCTGCCGCTCCTCGGCGCTTTCATGTTCGCGACCTACGGGATCCTCACGCGTTGGGTCGGGCGCTCGGATCCGCCGGCGGTCAGCTTCTTCTATACCGGCGTCGCAGGGGCGGCGGGGCTGACGCTGGTGGGGCCGTTCTTCATGAGCGCGATGACGCCCGCCGAGACGGCCTGGATGGCGCTCCTTTGCGTGCTCGGGGCGAGCGGGCACTACCTGCTGATCAAGGCCTATGAGCAGGCGGAGGCGTCGTTGCTGCAGCCATACGCTTATCTGCAGTTGGTGCTGGTCTCGATCATCGGGGCGAGCTTTTTCGGAGAGGTGATCGACGCGCCGCTAGTGCTCGGGTCGGCGGTCGTGGTCGGGGCCGGGCTGTTCGCGCTGCTGCGGACCCGGCGACGGGCGACGACGTGATCGCCGCATCGGCGCGACGCTTAGAGCCCTATGGCTCGTGGGGTTTACTCGTCAGGTTTACTCGTGGGGTTTAAGGGTCCTGAGACCCGACGCGCCCAAGATCGCCTCAACAACATCGTCGGCTGACATAAGAAAAAATTCCGACAGGCTCAATGCGCCCTGTCTTCAGAAATTTCCGAAATTTCTGTGATCCAAGAAATTCCTCACCTCGTAACAGGGTTAGTCGCTCGTTAAACGAGCTAAACACTGAGTTTTGGAGGCATACGATGGGTATGGAAGTTCTCGTCCCCGGTTTCGCGCCTTAGACTTCTTCGCGTCGCACAACGATGATTTGGCGCACGGCGAATCCAATGATGGCCGTCGCTTTCAGTGCGAACAGAGCGGGGACGAGAACTTCCATACCCATCGTATGCCTCCAAAACTCAGTGTTTAGCTCGTTTAACGAGCGACTAACCCTG
>JBCBRF010000302.1:0-2515 GCA_039819865.1 Pseudomonadota bacterium
CGGCGGCGGCGGTGCAATCGCGCTCGCCGAAATACGCGTAGAGATCCGAGATATCGACCTGTCCGTGCGAGCCGAGCGTTCCCACCTGGTCGATGTGATCGCTCGCCTGCGTTTGCGTCGAAACAGCGAGGGCGATGACGGCCACCGTCAAAAGGCGGAGCGGCATTGGCGCAGTCCTTCTTGATCTGAGAGATGTAAGGCGGGCGCCCGGCACCGGGCTCCAGATGGAACCCGGCGCCACTGCCCCTCGGCAGCCTTACTGCCCGATGGTCTTGAGATACTCGATCAGGGCGTAGCGCTCGTCGTCGGTCATCGACGTGCCGTATTCGTGCCCTTGGTTCCCCCAGCCCCGTACCGTCGTATCGTAGGTCGCAAGAAGCGGCGCGGCATCGAGCGACTGATCCCACCGAAAACCCATGTTCACGGGGTCGTATTCGCGGCTGAAATAGGTGAACTGGGCGGGCCGCTCGGACGCCGGCAGCAGGAGGTGGTACATCGTCGGCACCGACCCGTTGTGCAGATACGGCGCCGTCGCCCAGATCCCGCTCATGGGCTTGCCGACCCAGACCCGCTCGAAGTTCCAGTAGGAATCCACCGATTCGAACTCCGCTGCCTCTTCATCCGTGATCTCGTAGCGTTCGAACCACTTTTGGCGGAAGTCGGCCATGACAGCCATCAGCGCCTGGTCAAAGGGTTGCTCGTCCACGCCCGCGATGCCGAGAGCCGGCTTCTCGAACACGTCGTAATAGGCCTCATCCGTCCCGGTCTCCTCAGCCGGGTAGCGCGGCAGGTCGGTCACCTCGCCCTCCGGCAGGGTCGGCGCATGGCAGGCGATGCAATGCTGGGCGTAGAGCTCTGCGCCGAGCGCTGCTTTCTCGCGATCGATCGGACCGAACACGTCCTCGGGATAGAGCGGCGCCTCGATCTGTCGGGTGACAACTTCGATTTTGTGCAGCCTGCGCGGATCGGCGTCCATGACCGCCTCGAGCGTCGGCGCGGGGAAGGTGGCGATCGACGAGATGATGTTGCGCTCGACAAGCGAGTTGGTGTTCCCGTTGTAGTGGATGCTCGCCTGCTTCTCGACGTCCCAGATCTGAGGAACGTCGACGAAGCTTCCGCTGACAAAATAGTTCTGGGGGCCCATCCAGACGTTGCGCACGGACTCGAAAGGATGATCGGGGCTAATGAGGCGCGTGCCCTCGGTCTCGTAGGCGCGATCCTGGGCTGCGAAGTCGGCCATCATGTTCTCGGGCGTGTCGCCCCAATAGGACTCGAGCCAGTGCCTAATCTCAGCCTCGAGCTTCGCGCGGTCGGCCTCTCCTGCATCTGCGCCGAGCACCCTGTTCTGGAACGCCGCCAGCCGTTCGCGGTTCGTCGCCGTCGCCGCCAGACCGCGCGTCAGGCGATCTTTGACGAAACCGCCTCCCAGCGAGTTGGGCGCGCCGGGCACGAGCATCACTGTGCCCTGATAATGGATCTCCGCGGAATGGCAGGTCGCGCAGTTCTGGCCGACCCAGCCGTTCTCCGCGCCGAAGCCGATCGGCATGCCGGTCGGATCGACGAAGTTCGGGGTCAGACCTTCGCGTTCGAGGTTTTCCATAATGAGGCCGCCATCATAGCCCTCGAGCGCCCGGAACCACGCCTCGGGGATCAGGCCCACGTCGGCCTTCGGATCCATTTCGGTGCTGTGCCAGTAGATCTCCCGCTCTTCGGGCGAAAGCCCGCTGTCGAGCAGAGTGCGGCTGTCGGCGCGTGCCTCCTCAGCCGCCGGCGCCAAAAGAAGAGCCAAGGCGAGAACGGTGGTCGACACTGCGCCTCCGCCAGAGTTGCGCCCGCGGGTCCGCGTCCATCTTGCCATAGTAGTATGCACCCCTCATACCTATCGAGTTTTTGTTGAGAGCTCGATGCTTGGTGCATAAGGACTGTGCAGAATCGAGCCGGCGCAAGGAGTGAGTCACTGTGAACGACCAGGTACCGGTGGCGCCGAGAGGGTCCGCACAACAGCCCGATCGCCTGATGATCGAGGCCCATCTGGCGCGTGTCGTCGAGAGCCGTCATTTCGCGGACACGACCCGCCTCAAGCGGTTTCTGATCCATATCGTGACCGAGACGCTGGAGGGGCGGCCCGAGTCGCTGAAGGGCTACGCCCTCGGCGTCGATGTCTTTGACAAGCCAGCGGATTTCGACCCCGGCATCGATACCATCGTGCGGGTCCAGGCGAGCAAGCTGCGCGCCCGGCTCGAGGCCTATTACGCACAGGAAGGGCGCGGCGACCGGCTTCGCATCAAGCTTCCCAAGGGCCAGTACATGCCGGTCATCGAGGCCGCCGATGACGTCTCGGGCCCTCCGTCACGCGCGAACGGCGGCGACCCCCGTGCGTCCGTGGCGGTCATGCCCTTCGAGAACCTGAGCGCCGATCCGTCCCTGCAGAACCTCGCCCTCGCCTTCGGCGTTGACATCCTGACGGCGCTGTCTCGGTTTCGCGAGCTGCGGGTGCTGTCGCGCCACGTCACCT
>JBCBRF010000303.1:0-2506 GCA_039819865.1 Pseudomonadota bacterium
CGCCGGAGAACGCCAAAGAAGTCGAGAGCAACATCGACGAAATCCTGCGGGACGTTGCGCTGGTCGACCAGCTTTTCGCCAAGGGCGACCCGAACAAGGCGACGATCGTTCAGCTCGCCGAAGAGTCCACGAAGTATCGCGACGCATTTCAAAAGATGCAAACGCTCCAAGCTCAGCGCGAAGAGTTGGTCGCCACGCTGGTCGAGCTTGGGCCGAAGTCCCGAAAGCAGCTGACCGCGGTGATGGACACCGCCTTTCGCGACGGCGACCCGCGCGCGGCCTACTACGCCGGTCTTGCGCAGCAAGAACTCCTTCTCGGTCGCTTCTACACCGAGCGATATCTCCTCACAAACGCCGCGGACGCGCTCGAAGACGCAACCGCTCACCTCTCCAAAGCGCAGTCCGAAGTGCAGGATCTTCTGGCGGAGCTGCAGAACCCGGAACGCCGCCGCTTGGCGACCGCGACGGGCGACGACGTGGCCGGCTATCTCGCAACCGTCGAGACGCTGTCGGGCGTGATCGCGGACCGGAACGCGCTTCGCACCGGCGTGCTCGACGCGGTCGGACCGCGGATGCAGGCGGAGTTCGACGAGATCCTTGAAGCAATCTCCAACCGCCAGAACGTGATCGGACCGGACGGCGTGGCGACGATCCTTTGGACAGAGATTGTCATCGCCGTTCTCGCCCTTCTGGCGTTGAGCCTGGGCGCGGCGGCTGCGTATTTCATCGCCCGGTCGCTGACCACCAGCGTCGGCGCCGCCGCAGACAATATGGACAAGCTCGCCGCCGGCGATCTCGACATCGCCATCACGGGCGACGAGCACCAGCATGAGATTGGCCGCATGGCGCGCGCGCTGCGCGTCTTCAAGGAGAATGCCGAGAAAGTCCGCACCATGACCGCGGAAAAGGAAGACGCGGACCGTATGGCCGAAGAGGCGCGGCAGGCGATGACCAATGCGCTGACGAGCGTTGTGGACGCCGCCGTCGACGGCGACTTCCGTCAGCGCATGCGGACCGACTTCCCGGATCCTGCGCACAACGAAATCGCGGTCGGCGTGAACGCCATGCTCGACGCCGTCGACACTGGCGTCTCCGAGACAGGCCGCATCGTCAAGAAGCTGGCAGACGGCGATCTGACCGATCGCATGCAGGGAACCTTCAAAGGCGATTTCGCGACCCTCCAGGCGAGCGTGAATGAGACGATGGATCGGCTGGCCGAACTGATCGCCAACCTCGGCTCGACCAGCCAAGCGATCCAAGGGGACGTCTCGACGATCGCGGACGGGGCCGACCAGCTCTCTGCGCGCGCCGAGCAGCAAGCTTCGTCGCTCGAAGAGACCGCCGCGACGATGGAAGAGATGTCTGCGACCGTGAAAAACAACGCGGAGAGCGCCTCGAACGCGCGGATGCTCGCCGAAGGCGCGTCGACCCGGGCTGTCGACGGCGGCAAGGTGGTCGAGAACGCCGTCGGCGCGATGACGAGCATTGAAGCGAGCGCGACGAAGATCTCGGACATCATCGGCGTCATCGACGGCATCGCGTTCCAAACCAACCTCCTCGCGCTCAACGCCGCCGTCGAGGCGGCGCGCGCCGGCGACGCTGGAAAAGGCTTCGCAGTGGTTGCTTCGGAAGTTCGGACCTTGGCTCAGCGCTCTTCGGAGGCTGCGCGCGACATCCGCGAGTTGATCGAGCAAAGCAATGGCCAAGTGACGGATGGCGTCCGGCTGGTCGGCGAGGCCGGCCAGTCGCTCTCCGGGATCGTAAAGGCGATCTCCGAAGTGGAGAACTCGATCCGCGCCATTGCGGACGCCAGCACGGAGCAAGCCTCAGGCGTCGCCGAGGTCACGACCGCGGTGAGCCACATGGACGGCATCACCCAGCAAAACGCCTCGATGGCCAATGAAAGCGCGTCGAATGCGCGCACTCTCGCCGCCCGGGCGACGAAGCTCCAAGAACTGGTGGCGTTTTTCAAGACGAACGCTCGGCCCACCGAGGCGACGGAAGATGCGGCCTGGCGAACGGCTGAAGCCCGCGCCGTCGCTCCGGCGCCAGCCGCCGCCGCCGCCTTCGAGCACTATTAAAGCGGTCGGCGTGGGGCGTGGTCGTGCAGAACAGGTTGGAGATGCCGCGATGGATCTAGGTTCGGACGAGACTGACGGCGAAGGCGTCGCCCAATACGTCACCTTTCAGAACGGCGATCGCGTCTACGGGCTCGAAATCACCCGCGTCGTCGAGATCCGCCAATGGGCGCCGGTTTCCGACTTGCCAAACCAGCCGGCATATACCCGCGGCGTCCTGAACATTCGTGGCGAGGTCATACCGGTCCATGATCTCCGGGCGCGTTTCGGAGGCGCGCTCACGGAAGCGACCGAAAACCATGTGGTCCTGATCGTCGCGCTTGGCGATCAGAAAGCCGGCGTCCTTGTCGACGCGGTTTCCGATATCGTGAGCGTCACGGGACATGACGTCAGGTCTGTTCCGGACGGCGCGCAGCACACCGACGACG
>JBCBRF010000304.1:0-2461 GCA_039819865.1 Pseudomonadota bacterium
GCCGCTCTTCTCCACCCGCCGGGCCAGGCGATCGAGCCGCGGGGCCATCTCGCGCGCCTGCTCGACCCGACCGCTCTCGAGCAGCGCCACGAACAGATCGGTCAGCGCGGCGGCGCAGTCCTCGTCGATCTCGAGCGCCTGGCGGCGCAGCGTCTCGGCGCCGACCGCATCGCCGTCGAGCGCGCGAAGACGCGCCTCCAGCGCCTTGGCGTAGGCCTCATGGCGCATCGCAGAACGGGCCTCGCGCCACCAGATCGCGTTGGCGTAGGCGCCCGCGTCCTCCGCGGAGAGATGGTCGAGCGGCGTCGCCTCGGCCGCCGGCGGATAGCGGTCGAGATTGTCGGGGAAGAGCCGCGGCCGGTCCGGGAACCACTCGGCGCGGATCCGCTCGTTGTCCTCCTCGAACTGCGCCTGGAACGCCGCCGCCTCCTCGCGCGACGGCCGGAAGCCCGCCGGGTCGCCGATCGAGGTGGAGGCTTCGGCGACGGCGTTCACATAGCGCGCGATCACGGCGCGGCCGGCGACCGTCCTGCCAAGCCCGCGCATGTCCTCGGGCATCTTGCGGATCATCGCCATGGCCGAGCGGCTGAGTTCGCGGTTCTGCTCGGAGCGCTCGGGCGCCTGCAGCTGCATCTCGGACAGGCCGAGCGCGGCCTGGAAGTCGGTCAGAAACGGAACCGGCTCCTCGCGGTCGTAGATCCGGACGGCCATGGCGGAGCGGCCGAAAGCGTCGGACCAGCGCTCGAGCAGGCCAAGATGATCGTAATAGCTCGGGTCGCGGCCGCCGCCGCCCTCGAAATCGACGCCGGCGCGGCCGCCTTTCAGCGTGGTGCTGTAGGCGCTTACCGCCATGTCGATTTGCCGGCGCAGATAGACCAGCACCTCGATGCGGGGGCTGAGCGGGGCCAGCAGGTCGAAGATCGCCTCCGCCTCCTCCGCCGTTCGGATGCGGGAATGGCAGTGCTCGTTGGTCAGGACGAGAGTGTGGACCTTCTTCGGCAGCGCCGCGATCTCAGCCAGGAAATCGTCTCGGAGCTTGGCTTTGTAGGCCAGGCGCTCCTCGAGCGTGCGGACGCCCGCCCAACGGTAGAGCTCGTCGTCCTGTCGTTCCGGATCGATCGCGTAGGTCGCGAGCGCGCGGTTGTTGCCGACGCCGAAGGCGTCGGTCAGCGCGACGCCCTGGCGGAGCAGCTTCTTGCGGTTGAGATAGAGCAGGGTCTGCGCGGCGGTCGTGCCGGTCTTTTCGGCTCCGATGTGCAGGATAACGCGTTCGAATTGCGACACGGGCTTGGTCCTCGACGCCTTGGCCACGGGCGGGCCGTTTCGGGCTCATGGCGGGCGCGGCCTCTCATCCGGCGCCGGCGGAGCGATCGTGCGAGGCGATGCAAAGCGCGCGCCGCTCAACCAGGCCGGGCGCGCCGAGGCCCCCTCCCCCCCCCGCGCGTTCTTTCGAGGCGAGACCGATGCGCGCGTCGGGCGGCGGGCTCTCGCCGCTCGCCTTTCGCCGCCGGCGCGTTGGCCCGCTTCGCGCATTCAGAGTTTTCCACAGCGCGCGATTGGCGTAGGCTCGTAGCGAAGGGGAACTGACCGATGGCCTATACCTGCGGCTTCTGCGGCGCCCGCACGCCGTCCAAACTTGGGCCCTGCATCGCCTGCCGATCCCAAGGGGAGGACCGCCTGCGCGCCGATCCGGAGCAGCGCCCGCGCCGGCGCACCGGCTCGGCGTTCGGCGCGACCCTCGTTCTGCTCGGGGTGCTCGGGGCCGCGATCCTGCAGGATGCGATGGAGCGCCGCGCGGACGCCTCGGTCGGCCCGGCCGAAACCGCGGGCGCGGGCGCGGAGTGGGCGGGCGACGGCCTCGCCGAGGCGCCGCCGCAGCCGTTCAAGGTCGCGCCCACCCCCGCCACCTTGCGCTTCGATTCCGGGGCCGCCGCGGCGCGGAGCGAGGCGGAGCTCGACGCGCGGCGGGAGGCGACCTTCCAGCAGGCGCTGGGCTGCGAGCGGGCGGAATGCCTTGCGGAGCAGGCCAAAGAGGAGTGGTTCGCCTCGATGCGCGCCAATTGCGGCCGGCGGGACTGGGTTTGGCTGCGCGAGGTGGCGGCGCGGTACGGCTCGGAATATGTCGCGTTCAGCGCAGATGAAAAACCCGGCCCGCTGCCCTGGGTGGCGAACCCGGCTTCGGCGCGCGAGTTTTTCAAGAAGGACACGTTCTGCGACTGGGCGGCGTTCCATTGCTGGGCGCTCGAGCGCGGAACTGCGCTGCCTCAGCGCTGGCCGAACCGCCCCGCCGAGCTCTGGAGCGTGCAACTCTGCCGACCGAAGTGAGGGGCGCGGGCGCCGTCGGGCGATGCGCAAGCCTGCTGGGCCGGTCTCCGACCATCGAACCATTGAAATCGATCCAATGGGCGGGTCCTCTGGACTTTCGGCGACTGAAATCGGTCCACCGGACCGGCCCTCCGGG
>JBCBRF010000305.1:0-2455 GCA_039819865.1 Pseudomonadota bacterium
CGGGCGGCCTGAACGTCTATCCGAAGGAGATCGAGAGCGCGATCGACGACCTGCCGGGCGTGCTGGAGAGCGCCGTGATCGGCGTCCCGCATCCCGATTTCGGCGAGGGCGTGGTCGCCGTGGTCGTCCCCGAGGCGGGCGCGACGCTCGACGAAGCCGGCGTGAAGGCCACGCTTGCGGAGACGCTGGCCAAGTTCAAGCAGCCGAAGCGCGTGCTGTTCGTCGACGCCCTGCCCCGAAACACCATGGGCAAGGTGCAGAAGAAGCAGCTTCGCGAGGAGCTCGCGGACCTGCTCGCAGCCGGCTGAGCGCAGCTTTCAGGCGGGTTCTTAGGGGGCGGGTTCCTAGGGGGCGGGTCTTAGGGGGCGGGTCTTGGGGACCGACGCGCTCCGCGACCTACGCCTCGCCCAGCTGCTCCGGCAGCGCGTTCGCCCAGGCGGTGATGGTGCCCGCGCCGAGGCACACCACGATGTCCCCGGGCTGGGCCGCGGCGCGCACGAAATCCGCGAGCGCCTCCGGCCCCGTGAGCGCCACCGCCCGGCGGTGGCCATGGGCCCGAAGTCCGTCGACCAGCGCGTCGCGGTCCGCGCCCTCGATCGGATCTTCGCCCGCCGCATAGACCTCCGCGATCGCGGCGACGTCCGCCTCGTTGAAGCAGGCGCAGAAATCCTCGAACAGGTCCCGGAGCCGCGTATAGCGGTGCGGCTGGTGCACCGCGATCACCCGGCCCTCGGTGCTCGCCCGCGCGGCCTTCAGCACCGCGGCGATCTCGACCGGGTGATGCCCGTAATCGTCGATGATCCGGACCCCGTTCCAGACGCCGACCTCCGTAAAGCGCCGCTTTACGCCCGAGAATTGCGCGAGCCCCTCCCGGATCGCCTCGTCCGAGAGCTTCAGCTCCCGCGCCACCCCGATCGCGGCGAGGCTGTTGAGCACGTTGTGCTCGCCCGGCATCGGCAGCGACAGCCCTTCGATCCGCCGCTCGGTCTGGTCGCGGCGCGAGCGGATCTCGACGTCGAACCGCGCCTGGCCCTTTTCGTAGCCGAGCCCCACGGCTCGGATGTCGGCTTGCGGCGAGAACCCGTAGGTCACCACCCGGCGGTCCCGGACCCGGCCGATCAGCGCCTGCACCTCCGGATGGTCGATGCAGCAGACCGCGGCGCCGTAGAACGGGATGTTGTCGACGAAGGTGCGGAACGCCCCCCGCAGCGCCTCGACGGACCCGTAATGATCCATGTGCTCCGGATCGATGTTGGTCACGATCGCGATCGTCGCCGGCAGCTTCACGAAGGTGCCGTCGCTCTCGTCCGCCTCGACCACCATCCAGTCGCCCGAACCCGCATAGGCGTTCGAGCCGTAGCTTTGGATGATCCCCCCATTGATCACCGTCGGGTCGACCCCGCCCGCGTCGAGCAGGCTCGCGACCAGCGAGGTCGTGGTCGTCTTGCCATGCGTGCCGGCGACCGCGACGTTCCATTTGAGCCGCATCAGCTCCGCGAGCATCTCGGCCCGCCGCACGACCGGCAGCGCCCGCTCCCGGGCGGCGACCAGCTCGGGATTGTCGGCTTTGATCGCCGAGGAGACCACGACGACTTTGGCGTCGCGCAGGTTCTCCGCCCGTTGCCCGACATCGATGGCCGCGCCGAGCTCGCGCAGCCGCGCCACGATCGGGCTTTCGCGCAGGTCCGAGCCCTGCACCTTGTGCCCGAGCCGCAGCATGACCTCCGCGATGCCGGACATGCCGATGCCGCCGATGCCGACGAAATGGATGGCGCCGATGTCGAGGGGCAGGGCGGTCATAAGGCGGCGCTCCGGGCGGAAGTGTCGAAAGATCGCCAGTGCTAAAGCGCTTTTCCGTCTGACGCAGTCGGGCGGAACAGCGCAACGGCTCGAGGCGGTTGGCGCATTTCCGATCAATGCGAGGCGGTTTGACCGGTGTTTCGCTCTAACCGAGCGGAACGTCCGAAAAAAGGATGGAGTTGGACGCTTCCTCGGCGCTCCGTCATAGTCGGGGCGCGCGGCGAAACGGCTAGAGGATGATCGTGGTTCGCAGAACAGCGATCGCCGTCTAAGCGGGAAAATGGTCTAAGCGGGACAACGATCCTAGCGGGAAAACGGTCTGAGGAGGAAAGCTGAAATGGCGAAGGGCTACTGGATCGGTCACATCGACGTCCATGACGACGAGACCTACAAGAAGTACGTCGAGGCGGACACGCCCGTGGTCGCCGCCTACGGCGGCAAGTTCCTGGTCCGCGGCGGCGAGATCGGCGTGTCCGAGGAGGCGCCGCGCTCCCGCAACGTGGTGATCGAATTCGAGAGCTTCGAGCAGGCGATGGCCTGCTACCAATCCCCCGAATACCAGGCCGCCAAGAAGTTCCGCGACGCCGCCTCGACCGGCGGCGTGATGGTGATCAAGGGCCACGACGGCTGAGCCTCGGCCCAGACGCCCGTCAGG
>JBCBRF010000306.1:0-2455 GCA_039819865.1 Pseudomonadota bacterium
GTCGCCTCTGCGAACATCGCCTGCGGCTTCCATGGCGGCGATCCGAGCGTGATGCGCCGGGTCATGCTGGCCGCCGAGGAGGCGGGCGTGTCGCTCGGCGCGCATCCGGGCTTCAACGATCTCTGGGGTTTCGGGCGGCGGCGCATCCAGATGCGGTCGGACGAACTCGAATACCAGGTCGCCTACCAAATCGGCGCGGCGATGGGCATGGCGGCCTATACCGGCCAGAAGATCACCCATGTGAAAGCGCATGGCGCTCTCAACAACATGGCCTGCGTCGACCGCGCCTATGCGGATGCGATCGCGCGCGCGGTCAAGACGGTCGATCCGAAGCTCATCCACGTCGTCATGCCCGCCACGGAGATGGAGGCCGCGACCCGCGCCGTGGATCTGCCGATCGCGCTCGAAGCCTTCGCCGACCGGACCTACGAAGCGGACGGCACGCTGACGCCGCGCAGCATGCCTGGCTCGGTGTTGAAGGACCCCGCCGCGGTGGCCGAGCGCGCGCTGCGCATGACCCTCGATCAGGAGATCGTCGCCCGCACCGGCGAGCGCATGGCGCTCGGGTTTGACACGCTCTGCCTTCACGGCGACGAGCCGACCGCCGTAGCGGTCGCGACCGCGGTGCGCCGCAGCTTCGAGGAGGCGGGGATCGAGATCGTCACGCTTCCGGAGCTGATCCCTGGCTAACGCCCTCAGGACCGCCGCAAGGCCGACGCGCCGCTCGCCAGTTTCTGCTGAAGGAGCGTGCTCAATCGCTTGGAGTAAAGTGTGCGCGCGCCCGGACCGATGCCGGTCTCGGGGCGCAGGCTCGCGACATAGCCGCGGGACACGTAGAAATTCTTCGCCTGCGCGAGCCGAGGATCGGTGTGAAGCTGGACGCGCGGGAGGGACAGCCCGACCGCCAGGCTCTCGACCGCCTCCATCAGCGCCCGCCCGACGCCGCGGCGTTGCGCGCCTGCGGAGACGGCGAGCGCTTCGACATAGAGCGCCCCGTCGCGGCGGATCGCGCGGTCAAGCCGCTCGTCCCGAGTTTCGCCGCCCCGCACGCGCTCCAGGAGCACGCCCGGCGGCGTCATCCCGCTCGGGCGGGGCCGCGTGACGGCGAAGCCCACGATGTTCGAGGAGCCGAGGTCCAAACCGCCGCCGCCCTTGGTCTCGCCCTTGGTCTCGCCCTCGGTCTCGAGGACCGCGACGAACCCGAAGCGGGCCTCCACCGCGTCGCGATAGTCGGCCGTCATGGGACTCGGACGATAGCCGAGCGCATGGGCGACCGGCGTGAAGGCGGACAGACTAACCCGCCGGATCGCCGCGAGGTCTTCGGTTTCCGCGACCCGAATGAGCAACCTATTCATCGCGCCCTGCACCCTCCCTGCCCGGCCGTTGACGACGCTGAACAGCGCGTCCGGCCGTGGTCGTTAACCATGACGGAACGATGACGGATGCGTGCCAGACGATCAAGGGCCGCCGGGGCCCAAGCTGCTGGCGGGCTGTAATAAAGTTAACCCGTCGCACAAAAGTCGCGCCAAGGCGAGACAGTTGCGCGGGTCGCGTCTCCGGTTCAGCCGGTTCGCCGCAGCAGGCCGAGGGTGCTGAGCGGGACCGGATCCATTTGCTCCGGGTCGAGATCCGGCGCCGCGACAGGATCGATTCGCACGGGCGTCGGCGCCGGGCTTTCGGGCTCAGCGCTCACGGAGGGTTGGGCCGCCGGCGCCGGAGACGTCGCCGCCGCCGCGGCGTTCGGGGCCGTCGACTGCGAGGCCGGCCCAGCGCCGGGGCGCCGATCATGGAGCGCGGCCACCGCCTCATCCGCGAGATGGCCGGGATCGGGAGCGGAGGCGAACGCGTCGAGCGCGACGAAACCGAGATCCACCTCGAGCCGCCGACCATAAAGCGCGGCGAGCTCGCGCACGGCGGCGGCGGTTGGCCCATCCCAGGCGATCAGCGCGTCCACCGGCGTCGGCAACGTCATGGCGCGCTCCGGCCCGCTCGGTCCGCGGAACCAGAGCCACTGGTCCCAAGGAACGCCCGCTGCGTCGAGCGCGGCGCGATACGCCTCGCCGCGGATATCAGCTTGCGGGTCGTCGAGCGCCCCGCCGATCAGCGCGATGCGGCGGCGCCCGTCGGCGAGCAAGCGCTCGACCGCGGCGCGCACCTCATGGCCGGGCTCTGGCGTGGATGGGACTGTGACGAGAGCCCCTTCGGACGGCGCCGTCGCCGAGGGCTCGCCGCCGATCCGAATGCGCTCGGCCCCCGATTGCTCGAGCGGGGCGAGCGCCTCGGTCAGCGCGCTATCCGAGAGGGAGCCGGGCAGCACGATCAGAGCCTCCGCTTCGCGTCCAGCCAGCACCGTCGCGAACCGCGCGAGAGCGCCCTCGTCGTCCCGGTGAAAAGCGATTGCAACGGTCCAGCCCGCGGCCGCCAGGCGCGCCTCCAGCGCGTCGAGCAGCTCCGC
>JBCBRF010000307.1:0-2427 GCA_039819865.1 Pseudomonadota bacterium
CGCTGTCGCGATTCGTCAGCGAGTACAAGTACCGGGTCTCGACGGCGCGGCGGCGGATGCCGAACGACCGCGATGCGCGCGTCGAATGCGCCAGGGTCCGCGCGCTCTGCGACCAACGCGTAGTGCAAATGCTGCGGCGGGCAGGGCGCCGCCTCCCCGCCCGGGATCGGCGCTTCGGAGACCCCGGGACAGGCGCGCAGGGCCTGCTCGATGGAGGAGCCGCCGGTCTTCGGCACATGCAGGAAGAGCAGCGAACGCCGCTCGGTCTGGAAAATCGGCATCGACCCCGCCGCCTCTCGTTCGGCCCAGAAGGGACGCGTCGGCCGCCATGGCGGCGCCCCGCGGTTCCAGGCGCAGCGACAACGGCCGCCCGGCGTCCGCGCGTCAACCGCCAAATCCGCCTTGCGGACGATCGCCCGAGCGAAGATGAGCGGAGAACCCGCGCGCGTCCCCTCCTCCCGCACGCTCAGATCCGACGAGGCGCCCTCCGTTGAAGATCGCGCTATTCATACGCAACCTCGCCGGCGTCGTCGGCGGCGCGGAGCGCGCGGCCCTGAGCATGGCCGGCGCCATGACGGCCCGCGGCCATCAGGCCTCGATCGTGACCCATGAGCGCGCCGCCGCCCCGCCGCACTATCCCGTCCCCGACGGCGTGACGCTGGTCCGGCTCGGCGCCGCCGTTGAAACCTCCCCGCCGGATCCGCGCCCCGACGCGCCCTCCAACGCGCCCTCCGACGCGCGCGCCGTCCCGCCTCGACGCGCGCCCCGGCGGACCAAGGCGCGGCCTTTGCGCGCCCTGGCGAAGCGACTCGAAATCGAGAGCCGCCCGCTTCGGGCCGGCGTTTGGTCCTTGCGCAACCGGACCGTCGTGCGAGATCTGGCCGACTGGCTCGCGCGCGAGCGGCCCGATGTCGCGATCGCCTTCCTGCCGACGATCACCCCGCACCTGGCGGCGGCGCTGCAGCGCGTCCCGACCCCGAGCGTCCTCGCCTTCCGCAACGAGCCGGATTACGTCCTGACCGCGTCGCCCGGCGATCTCGACGGCGCGCTCCGCGCCCGCTGGATGCGCGACGCGCTCGGGCGGTTCGACCGCCTGACGGTCCTCGCGCCGCAATATCTCGATCAACTGCCCGAGACCGTCCGGGACCGCGCGCTCTATATCCCGAACGAGGTCGACGTCCCCCAATTCGCCGCCGCGCGCGCGACCCCGTTGCTGGAACGTCCCCGTCGCATCCTGTTCGTCGGCCGGCTGGAGCGGCAGAAGCGCCCGGCGTTGCTGCTGGAGGCCTTCGCCTCGATCGCGGAACGCGCGCCTGATTGGCGCGTCGGCCTTTTCGGCGCCGGCGCGGAGGAACTGACGCTCCGAGCGAGCGCCGAACGCCTGGGCCTCTCGGACCGGATCGACTTCCATGGCGTCGTATCCGACATGCCGGCCGCCTACCGTTCCGGCCAGATCATCTGCGCCCCCTCCGCCGTCGAGGGCTTTCCCCGCGCGTTGAGCGAGGCGATGGCGGCGGGTCTCGCGCCGGTCGGCTTCGAGAGCTGCGTCGGCGTCGCCAATCTGCTCCGGGACGGCGCCGGCCGCCTCGCGCCCGAGGGCGACGGATCCGTGGCGAGCCTCGCGAACAATCTCGCCGACGCGCTCGAAACCGTGCTCGACGACGGCGTCCGCGCCGCCGCCGCCGCCGCCGCCGCCCGGCGCGCCGCGGAGTTCACGCCGACGAGCGTCTTCGACGCCTGGGAGGAGCTGCTGCGAAGTCTGGCGGCGCGACGACAGGGTTGAGCGAAGCCGCGCCACTGGTCGGCGAGACCTTTGAACCGGCTCAGACGCTGCGAAGACGGAGAATGGTACCGCCTCCTGGGTTCGAACCAGGGACCTCTGGATCCACAATCCAGCGCTCTAACCAACTGAGCTAAGGCGGCGCGTCGCTTGACGTAACGGTCGGGTCAGGTGAATGCAAGTCGACCGAGAGCGTGCGTTGTTGCGCCGATCGGATCTCGAAATCAAGGCCCCGCGGAGCGACGGCGCAATGACCGACGGACTGAGAGACGACGAAGCGGGGGCCCTCCAGGTCGGCCCGACCGACACGGGCATGGTGCGCTTCATCATTCAGCTGCCCACCGGCCTGGCGGAGCTGGATTTCGAACCCGAAGAGGCCGAAGACATCGCTGACGAGCTGATGGCCGCCGCCGAACGCGCGCGCGCCGCCGGCCGAGGCCGGACGCCCGAGAAGAAACCCAAACCGCGCCGCTGACCGCCTCTTCCCGCCCTCGCCGCCCCGTCGCCGTCCCTCCCGCGCGGATTCTCGCTGTGGGACGACGGAACGCTTCCTGCATTCTATCTGGATCGCGGTCGCGGTCGGTTCGGTCTCTCGGGGGGCGACAACCTGCGCCGCACGCCGGCCGCAGGGCCGGCGACCGGATGGG
>JBCBRF010000308.1:0-2414 GCA_039819865.1 Pseudomonadota bacterium
CGGAGGACGGGCGAGTGGCGTCGTTCTCAAACGCCACGACGGAGCGGGGCGCGCCACGCTACTTCGTCGGCTGCGGCGTCGGCGTGGTGTCAGCCGATCACGCCGGCGACGGGCTGGTGGTCGACAATGGAACCAGCATGGCCTGTCCGCATGTGGCGGGGGTCGCCGCGCTCCATTTCGAGACGCTGCGCCTGGCGGGTTCGACCTCTCCGGTGCTGAGGCAGGACGTCATGACGGACCTGCGTCGAAGCGCGCGCGATTGGCGAAACGCCGCGGCGGGGATCGATGATCCGCTCGATGTTGGGCTGGGCTCTCCGACGGCTCCGGCCTAAACTGCGCTTCGTCAGATCGGCGCGACTTTTGCAAAATTGCTAGAAAACGCTTGATCACGCAGGTTAATTTCGCTTCACCCGTGTGCAGTGCAGCGTGGCCGTCCTGTCGGATTGGGCGACGCGCCGTGTCGGTCCCAAATTGAGAGCATCGCCATGACCGCTTCTGAGACCGGGGCGACGCCCCAGCGCGACAAACCCTGGCTGCTCCGAACTTACGCCGGGCATTCGACCGCGGAGAAGTCGAACGCGCTCTATCGCTCGAACCTCGCGAAAGGGCAGACCGGGCTGTCGGTGGCCTTCGACCTACCGACCCAGACGGGTTATGACAGCGATCACGTGCTGGCGCGGGGCGAGGTCGGCAAGGTCGGCGTGCCGATCGCGCATCTCGGCGACATGCGGGCGCTGTTCAAGGACATCCCGCTCGATCAGATGAACACCTCGATGACGATCAACGCGACGGCCGCCTGGCTGTTGTCGCTCTATGTCGCCTGCGCGGAGCAGCAGGGGGCGGACGTCTCGAAGCTGCAAGGCACGGTGCAGAACGACATCATCAAAGAGTATCTCTCGCGCGGGACTTATGTGTTCCCGCCGGAGCCGAGCCTGCGGCTGATCTCGGACGTCGCGGCCTACACCTATACCGCGGTTCCGAAATGGAACCCGATGAACGTCTGCAGCTACCATCTGCAGGAGGCGGGCGCGACGCCGGAGCAGGAACTCGCCTATGCGCTGGCGACCGCGGTCGCGGTGCTCGACACCGTGAAGGCGCGGGGCGAGATCTCCGAAGCGGAGTTCCCGCAAGTGGTCGCGCGGATCTCCTTCTTCGTGAACGCCGGGATCCGGTTCGTCACCGAGATGTGCAAGATGCGCGCATTCGTCGATCTCTGGGACGAGATCTGCGAGCGCCGGTACGGCGTCGAGGATCCGAAGCTCCGGCGGTTCCGCTACGGCGTCCAGGTGAACAGCCTCGGGCTGACGGAGCAGCAGCCGGAGAACAACGTCTACCGCATCCTGATCGAGGCGATGGCGGTCACGCTGTCGAAAAAGGCGCGCTGCAGGGCGCTGCAGCTGCCCGCCTGGAACGAGGCGCTCGGGCTGCCGCGGCCGTGGGACCAGCAATGGTCGCTCCGACTGCAGCAGGTGCTGGCGCTCGAGACCGACCTGCTCGAATACGACGACCTGTTCGACGGCAATCCGGCGGTCGAGAAGAAGGTCGCGGCGCTGAAAGAGGGTGCGCGCGAGGAGCTCGCCCGGATCGACGAGATGGGCGGGGCGGTCGCGGCGATCGACTACATGAAGGCCCGGCTGGTCGAGAGCAATTCGGAGCGGCTGGCGCGGATCGAAAGCGGCGAGCAGGTGGTGGTCGGCGTCAACAAGTATGTCGAGACCGAGCCGAGCCCGCTGTCCGCCGGCGAGGAGTCGATCCAAACGGTCGATCCAGCGGTCGAGGCGGAGCAGATTGCGCGGCTGAACGCCTGGCGCGAGAGCCGGGACCAGAGCGCGGTCGACGCGGCGCTCGCCGCGTTGAAATCGGCCGCCGAGGAGGGCCGCAACGTGATGCCGGCCTCGATCGAAGCGGCGAAGGCGGGCGTCACCACCGGCGAATGGGGCCAGGTGATGCGCGCGGCGTTCGGCGAATACCGCGCGCCCACCGGCGTCGGCAAAGCGGCGAGCCTCTCCTCCGAAGGGCTCGCGGCGATCCGGGCGTCGGTCGAGGCGGTGTCCGAGAAGCTCGGACGGCGGATCAAGTTCCTGGTGGGCAAGCCGGGGCTCGATGGGCACTCGAACGGCGCGGAGCAGATCGCGGTGCGGGCGCGGGATTGCGGGATGGAAGTGGTCTATGAGGGCATCCGCCTGACGCCCGCGCAGATCGTGAACGCCGCGCTCGAGGAAGGGGTCCATGTGGTCGGGCTGTCGATCCTGTCCGGCTCCCATATGCCGCTGATCAAAGAAGTGATGGACGGCATGCGGGAGATGGGGCTCGACGACGTGCCGGTGGTGGCGGGCGGGATCATACCGCCGGAAGACGCGGCGCAGCTTCAGGCCTACGGGGTGGCGCGGGTCTACACGCCGAAGGATTTCGAG
>JBCBRF010000309.1:0-2398 GCA_039819865.1 Pseudomonadota bacterium
ACGCCGCCCGGCTGCTGCTGATGCTCGCGCTGGCCCTGATCGTCGCGGTCGCGATGCAGGTGGTCGGCCTGCTGCTCGTGACCGCGATGCTGATTCTGCCGGCGGCGGCGGCCCGTCCGCTCGCCGTCACGCCGGAGCGGATGGCGGTCGCGGCCTCCCTGCTCGGCGCGCTCGGCGCGCTGCTCGGCCTCGAGGCCTCCGTCGCGTTCGACACGCCGTCCGGTCCGACCATCGTCGTCGCGCTGTTCGGGCAGTTCTGTCTGTTGAACCTCGTCGCGGCGCTTCGCAGAACTCCCGCGCGCTGATCCGTTTCAGGAACGAGGCCGCAGTCGCTGGGACGCTGAATCTCGAGCAATCTGGATTAGGCGTTGCCCCTGCGGCGCCCGGCCTCCTATGGTCAGTGCGCACACGCGGTCTTGCGCGATCGCGTGGCGGAACGAACGATCCGGAAACCGGGAGGGACCAAATGCGCATCCAGAAAGACCGCCGGAGCTTCTTGCTCGGCGCCTCGGTGGCGGGGGCCGGCGCGCTCGCCGCGCCGCACATCGCCACGGCTCAGGGCCAAACCACCACCTGGAAGATCCAGACCTCGTGGCCGGGCGGCGCCGGCCTCCAGATTTTCAAGGACTGGTGCGCCACCATCGAAGAGAAGACGGGCGGCGAGCTCGCCTTCCAAGCCTTTGGCGCAAAAGACGTCGTCGGCGACTTCCAGCTGTTCGACGCGGTGAAGAACGGCGTGCTCGACGCGGTGAACCCCTTCACCATCTACGCCCAGAGCATCATCCCGGCGGCGGTGTTCCTGTCGTCCTATCCGCTCGGCCTGCGCAACCCGCATGAGTGGGACGTGTTCTACTACGGCCTCGGCGGCATCGACATCGCCCGCGAGCTCTACTCGGCGCAGGGCATGCACTTCGTCGGTCCGATTCACCACGGCCCGAACATCATCCACTCGAAAGTGCCGATTCGCTCGATCGACGACTTCCGCGGCCGCAAGATGCGCGTCCCGGGCGGCATGGTGTCGGAAGTGTTCGCCGCCATCGGCGCCGCGACCACCCAGCTTCCGGGTTCGGAGATCTTCCCGGCGCTCGAGAAAGGCACCATCGACGTCGCCGACTATGTCGGCCCGGCGGTGAACTACGCGCTCGGCTTCAGCCAGGTCACCAAATACATCTCCATGGGCCCTCCGGGCTTCATGTCGCTGTACCAGCCGGTGGACTTGATGGACCTCACGGTCGGCCAGGCCGCTTGGGACAAGCTGTCGCCGCAGATGAAGCAGTTCGTCGAGATGGAGACGCACGTCTACTCCGACATGCACCACGCCGCGATTCAGAAGGCGGATCAGGAGGCTTGGGCGAAGTTCGAGGCCGACGGCGTCGAGGTGTCCCGCCTCGGCCAGGAGGATGTCGAGCTGATGACCGAGGTCTCCGTGCCGATCTGGTTCAAATACGCCAACCGCGACACCAACGCGGCGCGCGTGTTCAAGATCCACCTCGACTACATGCGCTCCGGCTCGCTCGGCTACATCACCGACGAGACGACCGCTGGTCAGGAGCTGAAGCTCTGATCGGAGCGTGACCAAGGGGCCGTCGGCGAAGGGTGAAGCCGGCGGCCCCGATCTTGCTGACAATCCGACGAAACCGAGTCGGGACGTCTTGCGTGGCGGACGCGGCCTGTGGGCTTGCGTCTGCGCAGGCGTGGGTGAGGGGCTGTCAATGCCGAGTCTAACCTTTGTGCTGCCCCACTGGATGTATTGGGGCTTGTTGATCGGCTTCCCGCTGCTCGCCATGGTGATGGCGCGGCGCTCCGAGACGATGCGCTCGTCCGAGCGCACGCTGCCGATCGGCTATTTCATCCTGATCACCGGCGGCATTCTCGGTTTGCACCGCCTGTACATGAAGAACCTGTGGGGGCTCCTTTATCTCCCGCTGTTTCTGGTGATTCTCTACGCCAATGGCGAACAGCGCTCGGCGCGGGAGCTCGTCTCGAACGCCGCCAACGATGTGCGCCGCGCCGAAAGCGCGCTCGAGCGTGAGCGCCCGCGGATCGAAGAGCTGCGCGCAGAGCTTCCGGCGCTGCGCGAGGCGGTCGCCGCGGTCGAGGCCGACCCCGATGCCACCGTGCTCGATCGCCGCCGGGCGGAGCGCGGGCTGAGCCGTGCGGAGGATCGCCTGCAGACCAGCTCGGAGCGTGTGGCGGAAGCCGAAGTCGTGCTGGAGACCGCCCGGCCGCGCCTCGAAGAAACCCAGGCCGCGCAAACCTTTTGGAACGACGTATCGCTCTACGCCTTCCTCGGCATTCTCGCCTTTATGGCGCTCGACGCGATGCTGATGCCGATGCTCGCGCGTCGCGCGAACGAAAAGCTGCGGGCCGCCGCCGCGACGGCGGCCGCTGAAACGGC
>JBCBRF010000310.1:0-2373 GCA_039819865.1 Pseudomonadota bacterium
CCTCGGGCGAGCGCCACCACCAGAGCGCCAACAAGATGCCGATGAAGCTGACGGCGTTCAGAGCGAAAGGCGCGGCCTCTGCGCTCGGCGGTTTATGCTGGATCGCGGTGCTTTCCAGCCTCAATCTCTCCGCCCAGACCGCCCTGCCGGACTGGGTGCGCGCCCGCGGCCTGTCCGTCTTCCTGACCGTGTTCTTCGGCGCAATGTCCGGCGGCAGCCTGCTCTGGGGCCAAATCGCGAGCCTATGGGGCGTCGAGAGCGCGCTGCTGATCGCCGCCGCCGGCGCCGCCGCGATGGTGCCGCTGACCTGGGCCTTCAAGCTGAACCAGGGCGAGGGGATGGATCTGGCGCCCTCCGCCCACTGGCCGCAGCCGGTGGTGGCGGAAGAGGTCGCCGCAGACGTCGAGGCGGACCGCGGTCCGGTGATGATCCAGGTGGTTTATCGGATTGCGCCCGAGAACCGCTCAGCCTTCCTGTCGGAAATGCGCCTGCTCCGCGACGCCCGCCGCCGCAGCGGCGGCTACAGTTGGACGCTGATGCAGGACGCCGCCGACCCTGAGCGCCATGTGGAGACCTGGTTCGAGGCCTCTTGGCTCCAACACATGCGCCATCACGCTCGGGTGGCCGGCGCGGACAAGGAGGTCCAAGAACGCCTCAGGATGTTGGAGAAAGACGGCGCGCCAAAGGTCGCCCATTTCGTGCTGGCGACCCAGAAGCCGAGCGGCTGACCGCCATCGGCTTCGCGGCGTTGGCGCGAACGGAGGGGCGCAGAGCAGCGAAGCGGCAAGAGGAGCGGCTGGAGGCGCGGACGGCCGCGCCCGGAGATCCCGCGCAGGAAGGTCGCGTCGAACGCGCCTAAAAACCGGCCTTTTGAGTGGGGACCGAAGCGCCGTTTGGGCTTAAGCCCGGTCGCGGCGGATCACGTTTCTCAATCCAAGAACAATCCCGACGGACCCATCGATGGGGCCGATCAGTCTATAAGATCGCCGCCAGGATCCTCGAGAATGAGCCCGGGTGCGCCGCGCAAAATCCAGGATCGCTCGTTCTGACGTCGGACGTGTCGGGAGTCTTTAATTTAACAGCCTCTTAGCGTCGGACGGCGACGGCGCGAATGGCGGACAGGTAGGACGTCCCCCGGGGCGATGTCGTCCGACACGTCCGACCGTAAACCGGTGGATCCGGGTTGCCGGATTGCGATCGGCTGCGCCGCATGGCGGACCGGAAAGCGCGTCCGTCCGCTGTGTAAAGTAACCCCACAGCGCCCGCGGCGCCCGTGACCGCCGGATTGGGCCAGGAGCTGACTTTGCCGGGCGTTGCGGTAAGGTCAGCAGCGCGGACAAAACGGACGTTTGCGTTCCTGATTCGAATGGCCGCTTTCGGTTTCAAACCTAGGCCCTCTTTCTCAGATTCTCCCTAAAATCGAGTAGCGTACGGATTTCAAAATGGACAAACGCAGTATCAATTCACCAGAAGCCCCCGGAGCTTCAGGAGGTTACGCGCAAGCTGTCGAAACAATTGGCTCAGAGCGCATCGTATACGTCAGCGGACAGATACCTGTTTCGACAGACGGGAAGGTGCCGGAGACGTTTCGAGAGCAGGCTGAACTGGCTTGGCGCAACGTCGAAGCGCAACTCCGTGCAGCGGATATGGGGCTGGAGAACATCATAAAGCACACGACATTTCTCAGTGATCGGCGATATCGCCAAATCAACTCCGAAGTTCGACAAGAGGTTCTCGGTGACCTTGAAGCGGCTTTGACCGTGATCATCACGGGAATCTATGATGAAGCATGGCTGCTGGAAATTGAGGTCGTCGCTGCCGCATAGACTGGTTAAAGCAGACATACGTTCTGGTCGCAGCATCTTTAACTTCGGGTTCGAAGCCGACGCTCACACGCGCCACGGGACCTTCGCCTTCAGGTCAGCCTCCGCTGGGTCCTGCTTCTCGGGCGACATTCCATAGGCGGCCCATAGCAGACTTTTCGCCGGCTTTCCGACAGCGCCGGATCGGGCCAGAAGCGGTCCCTTTCATTCAGGTCGCGCTTCAGTCGGCAATCGGCCCTTGTCGACGCGCGCAACGCCGCTCGACAACTCGTCGGCCGCCAGATCCCCGACGCGCACCACGAGGCGGAGCGTGAAATGTCGGGCGAGGTCTCGAAGCATTTTACGATCGCGCGCGCGCAGCAGCAGGGCCGGCGCGTCCACCGCGATCTCCCGCGCGCCGGAGGCGATGGCGCGAGCGAGCGCGAGCCGACTGCGTCGGCGCACGCTCAAAGCGCCCGCATCGGGGCTGAGGCGCGTCTCGAGCCCGTCCGGCGCGAACCCCGCCTCAGCGACATCGCGCAGCGCTGTCGACTGCTTGACGAGGGGTTCG
>JBCBRF010000311.1:0-2368 GCA_039819865.1 Pseudomonadota bacterium
CTTCAAGCAACTGGAGATAGATGTCATGTCGGCAAACAAGGGCGCCGGTAATGTCATCGCGCAGGTTGCATCTTCGCGCATCATTCAGAATGCCGTTCAGCATTATATCATCATACCCAAAAGGTTGTGACGAATAAACGAGTTGAGTAAGGTCGGTGATGACTGTTGCCCCTGATGGAACCAGACAATCCTGGGACTGATCGGACATCGGTCGGATGATTGCTGGTCAGATCGACCGTAGCGGAGATTGGCGGCAACGCAACATGATAACACATTGGGCTCGAAGCGGACTTTCGCACGCGCACCGCGAACTTCGCCTTTGGGTCACGACCAGGCATCGAACGCTTGGCGCGAAACGGCTGCTTAGCAGCGGATAGCGGGTAGGCGCTGCCAGCCAACACCTCCAAACGCTTCGCGTGACAGCGCTTAGCTTCGTTGAGCGTGGTAGGCCGGTGGTGGGCAGCGAAGGACTTCGGCTCGCTCTACTTCAGCTAAGCCATTGAAAGAATTGGTGAGCGGGGTGGGGATCGAACCCACGACCAGCTGATTAAAAGTCAGCTGCTCTACCACTGAGCTACCCGCCCTCGCCAGCACGCCAGGGTCTGTCGACCCGAACGCCGCGCTATGAGGCCTCGCGAAAGATGGCGCTTTCCGAAAGCCAAACCGGCGGATGACGCGTACGCCTCCGCCGGTGCAGGGCGGATATAACGCAGAGCGCGCAGGGTCAAGAGACCGGCGCTCGGGAATGGCGCTCGCGATCTCGATTTGGCGTCGCCGACGCTGGCGGAAGGATCGGCGGTTCTTTATATCGGCGCGATGACGGACGCAGCGCACACTCCTGAGGCCGGCGAATTCCCGCCGATCCCGTTTCTCAAGATGCACGGGCTCGGGAATGATTTCGTCCTGATCGACGCACGCGGCGGCGATGATCCGGTGACGCCCGCGCTGGCGCGCGCGATCGCGGATCGGCATCGCGGCGTGGGCTTCGATCAGCTCGTCGTGATCCGGGAGAGCGCGGAGCGCGGGATCGCGGCGGCGGTGGATTTCTGGAACGCCGACGGTTCGATGGCGCAGGCCTGCGGGAACGCGACCCGATGCGTGGCGGACCTCTTGATGCGCGAGCAGGGCGTGGAAGCGCTTGCGTTGCGGAGCGTCGCGGCCCGGCTCGATTGCGCGCGACTTGCGGACGGGCGGATCCGGGTCGGCATGGGGCGGCCGAAACTCGATTGGCGGGAGATCCCGCTCGCCGAGGCCAGCGACACCGAGCGGATCGATGTGAAGCTCGGGCCTATCGGGGCGCCGTCGCTCTGGGGACCGGGCGCGGTGAATATGGGCAATCCGCACGCGGTGTTCTTCGTCGAGGACGCCGAGGCCCAGCCGGTCGCGACCATCGGGCCGATGATCGAGAACCATCCGATGTTCCCCGAACGCGCCAATGTCGGGTTCGCCCAAGTGTTGGAACGCGACCGGCTCCGGCTCCGGGTCTGGGAGCGCGGCGCCGGGGTGACGCTCGCCTGCGGCTCGAACGCCTGCGCGGCGGTGGTCGCTGGGGTGCGGCGCGATCTGGTGGATCGGCGGGCGGAGGTGCTGCTCGACGGCGGAGCGCTCGAGATCGAATGGTCGGAGGCGGACGACGTCGTCTACATGACCGGACCCGTGCGGATGGTGTTCGCGGGAGCGCTGAGCCCGGAGTTCGCGGCGGCGGCGCTCGGCGCGGGCGGCGCGGAATGAGCGGGCGGCCCGAGGACGCCGCGCCGCGGTTCGAGACCTTCGGCTGTCGGCTGAACGCCTATGAGACCGAGGCGATGCGGGCGCTCGCCGAGCGGGCCGGCCTGTCGGGCGCGGTCGTCGTGAACACGTGCGCGGTGACGGCGGAGGCGGTGCGTCAGGCGCGCCAGAGCATTCGCCGGATCCGGCGCGCGGACCCGCAGGCGCGGGTGATCGTGACGGGCTGCGCGGCGCAGACCGAGCCCGAGACCTTCGCCGCGATGGAGGAGGTCGATCTGGTGATCGGCAATCTCGAGAAGATGCGCTCCGGGACCTGGGAGGAGATCGCAGGGGCGGGTGGCGCAGGGCGGTCGAGCGGAGAGCGCCCCGCGCCAGAGGTCGCCACGACTCTCGCCACGCCCCTCGCCACGCCCTCGGGGTCCTCGCCCATGCGTCCGCCCTTCGATCCGCGCTTTTCCGAGAAGATCCGGGTCGACGACATCCTGTCGGCCACCGAGACCTCGGGGCATCTGATCGACGGGTTCGGCACGCGCTCGCGGGCGCATGTTCAAGTGCAGAACGGCTGCGATCATCGCTGCACCGAGGTCTCGGTGGCCGACAGGATGTCGTCGACCCGGATCTTCTCGGAAAAGCGCGGATC
>JBCBRF010000312.1:0-2327 GCA_039819865.1 Pseudomonadota bacterium
CTTGGCTCCACCACCCCGGTCTTCGATCCTCTGAAGGTTCCTGAGATTTTGTTGGCGCTCGGAGCGGCGGCGTGACCCGCGGGGCCCGCGTCCTTGCGATCTCGAGCTGGGTCGGGGTCGGGCATGTCGGCCTGTCGGCGATCGCGCCGGCGATCCAGAGGGTGGGCGGGCGATGCGCCCAGCTGCCGACGATCATGCTGTCGAACCATCCGGGCTTCGCCCATGCCGCGGGGTCGGCGACGCCGCCTGAGACGCTGCGCCGGATGATCGAGGCCATGGCGGCCAACGGGTTCCTCGACGGGCTCGACGCCGTGCTGACCGGCTACATGCCGAGCGCGGCGCATGCGGACGCCGCCGCCGAGTTCCTGGCGTTGGCGCGGACACGAAGCCCGGCGGCGCGCGTTCTGGTCGATCCGGTGATCGGAGATGCGCCGAAAGGTCTCTATGCGCCCGCGACCGCGGCGGAGGCGATCCGGGACCGGCTGGCGCCCGAAGCGGATCTGATCACACCCAATCATTTCGAGCTGGGATGGTTGAGCGGCGCGCCGACCGATACGCTCGACGCCGCCCGCGAGGCCGCGGAGGGATTGCGCGCGCGCTTCGGCGTCGGCGGCGTGATCGTCACTTCAGCACCCTTTCCCGAGCCTCAGACCACCGGGCTGCTCGTGGTCGATCGCGGCGGGGCGCGGGCGTTTCGCACGCCGCTGCGGATCGGCGCGCCGCATGGCGTCGGCGATGTTCTGTCGGGGCTGCTGGCGGCGGGGCTCGAAACCGGGTCGGCGCTCGGCAAGCTGCAGACGCTGATCGAGACCAGCCTCGGTCGGCCGCATTTGGCGCTCGAAGCGGGCGGCGGTTCGGGCGAGACTGACTGGAGCAAAGCCGCGCCGATTCCGGGCGCGCCGCTCTGAGCATGACCGGAGGCGCAGCGCAATGGCGTTCAACTTCATCCTGATGCTGACGGCGCAGGACCGGACCATCCCGGACGCGCGGGCGCGGCTCGAAGAGGCGCTCGAAGGAGGCGCGCGGCATATCGGCTTCAAGGATGTCGGCCTGCCGTTCGAGGAGTTGAAGGCGCTGGCGGACGCGATCCGCGCGGCGGGCGGGCGCTCCTATCTCGAAGTGGTGAGCCTGGATGCGGCGCGGGAGCTTGCCTCGGCGCGCGCAGCGGTGTCGCTCGACGTGGATTGCCTGCTCGGCGGGACGCGGGCGGCGGAGGTCACGCAGATCACGCGAGACCATCCGGTGCGGTACTATCCCTTCCCCGGTCGGATCAGCGGCCATCCGAGCGTGCTGGAAGGCTCGGCGGAGGAGATCGCGGAGAGCGCGCGGACGCTCGCCGAGCTCGAGCATGTCCATGGGCTCGATCTGCTGGCCTATCGCGCGAGCGGGGATGTCGAGGCGATGATGGCGCGGGTCTGCGCGGCGGTGGCGAAGCCGGTGATCGTGGCGGGCAGCATCGATCGCGAGGCGCGCGTCGTCGCCTGCGCAGAGGCGGGAGCGGCGGGCTTCACGGTGGGGACGGCGGCGCTCGACGGCGCGTTTCCGGCCGACGGCGAGCGGTTCGCGGATCAGGTGCGCTCGATCCTGGCGATGGCCGGCCGGGCGCAGGCGCGGTCGCGCACGCCCCGCCGCATCGCGCTGGTCGCGCACAACGCTCGGAAGTCTCATCTGAAGGCTTGGGTGCTCCGGCATGCGGCGGCGCTCGCGGGCCATCGGCTGATCTGCACAGGCGGGACCGGCGCGCTGATCTCGGAGGCGTCGCCCTCGCTCAGCGTGCGGCGGCTGTCGCGCGGGGCCCGCGGCGGCGACCAGCAGCTCGGCGCGCTGATCGCGACGGGCGAGCTTGACGCGGTGGTGTTCTTCGCGGACCCGTCCGCGCCGCAGGGCGGCGACGTCGATTTCCTCGCGCTGACGCGACTCGCGACGCTGCACGACACGCCGATCGCGCTAAGCCCCTCGGCGGCGGATCTGGTGGTCGGAAGCCTCGGCGACCACGGCATGAGCCGCGCGACCGCCGAGGGAGATGATTCGGCGCGGTCTTGATCGCGGCGCCCCTCACGCCCACTTTGAGTGCAGGCGGAGGCCGAAACGGCTCCGCTTCGAACGGTCTTCGGACGTGAGAGACGAGGCGGCGATGACGCGACTGTCGTTGAGCGGCCACCCGTTCCTGCTCGGTTTCGACGAGGTGGAGCGGATGGTGGAGCGGGCGGCGAAATCCGGTTCCAACGGATATCCGCCCTACAATATCGAGATGCGCGGCGAGAACGCCTATCGCATCACGCTCGCGGTGGCCGGCTTCAAGGAAGCCGATCTCGACATCACGATCG
>JBCBRF010000313.1:0-2275 GCA_039819865.1 Pseudomonadota bacterium
TCAAACCCCTGAAAAGCTTCACCATCTTCATCTCAAAACGAAGTCGAACGTTTGGAGTTGATTCACTTTTCGACAAGCAACTCAAATTCACGTTCGGGGTGCGGTTTGAAAAATCCACCAACACTCAAATTTCCGCCCCGGTGAGCGCGCCTGCGAACTCCTTGGGGTCGAAGGGCTGCAGATCCTCGATCGCCTCGCCGACCCCGATCGCATGGATCGGCAGACCGGATTTGTCGGCGAGCCCCACCAGCACCCCGCCCCGCGCCGTACCGTCGAGCTTGGTCATGATCAGACCGCTCACATCCGCGATTTTCTGAAACTCCGAGACCTGCGCGATCGCGTTCTGCCCCGTCGTCGCGTCGAGCACCAGAACCGTGTTGTGCGGCGCGCTCTCGTCCCGCTTGCGGATCACCCGCACGATCTTCGCCAGCTCCTCCATCAGATCCGCGCGGTTCTGCAGCCGCCCGGCGGTGTCGATCAGCAGCACGTCGGCGTTCTGCTCCTGCGCCGCCTTGAGCGCATCGAACGCCAGCGACGCCGGGTCCGCGCCCTGAGCCATCTTGAACACCGGCACCCCGGCCCGCTCGCCCCAGACCGAGAGCTGCTCGACCGCCGCCGCCCGGAACGTGTCGCCCGCCGCGATCATCACCGACTTGCCCGCGCCCCTAAGCTGCGAGGCGAGCTTCCCGATCGTCGTCGTCTTGCCCGAGCCGTTCACGCCCACCACCAGCACGACCTGAGGCTTCTTGGCGTAGAGCGGCAGAGGCTTCGCCACCGGATCGAGCAGCCGCGCCACCTCGCCCGCCAGCAAACGCTTGATCTCTGAGCCCGCCAGCCGCCGCCCGAACCGCCCCTCCGCGATATTGGCTGAAATCTTCATCGCGGTCTCGACGCCGAGATCGCTCTGGATCAGCAGATCCTCGAGCTCCTCCAGCATCGCGTCGTCGAGCACCCGCGTCTTCTCCGCCCGCCCGCCGAACGCCCCGAGCACCCGGGTCGCGATCCCGGGTTGCGCGCTTTCCGGCGGCGCCTGCTCCGAGGCGACCTTGTCCGCGGCCGGCGTCTCTGCGCGCGGCGTCTCTTCGATCGCCTCCGCCTCCTCGCCGCTCTCCATCAGCGCCTCGACGCCTTCGTCGAGCTTGGAGGAGGATTTGAACAGCCTGTCTTTCAGGCGGGAGAAAAAGGACATGCGCACGGTTCCTCGAATGGCGTTCGACCCTTAGGCGCTCTCGTCGCTTCCGAAAAGGGCGCCCTCGCTCTCGCCCCGCCTCGAGCGGGCCGAGCTGGTCGAGCCGCGCCGCGCCGTCGTTCGGTGCAAGGTCCGCCATCGCTCGCAGGAGCGGCGTCTTTCCTGCGCTCGAAGGGGCGGACGACGACGGCGCCCGCCCCAAAGGCGCGGGACGGAAGCGCGCTCAGGCGGCGAGACGGAGCGTCCCGTCAGGGCAAGCGCGAACCGCCTCGATCCGGCGCTCGACCACCCGGCCGACCGGCTGCGGTTCGCTGAAAGCGACCTCGGCGAAAGTCTCGGTGCGCCCGAGCCGCTCGCCCTCCATCAGCGCGCGGTGCGTCCGGCCCACCTGCGCATCGAGATAGGCCCGCCGCCGCGCCTCCCCGAGCGCGCGGAGCCGCGTCGAGCGCTCCTTGATCGCGGCGCGGGCGACCTGAGGCATCCGCGCGGCCGGCGTGCCCTTGCGCGGCGAGAACGGAAACACATGCAGATAGGTGAGGCCGCACTCCTCCACGAGCCGGAGCGTGTTCTCGAACTGCGCCTCGGTCTCCGTGGGAAAGCCCGCGATCAGATCCGCGCCGAACACGATCTCCGGCCGCGCCGCCCGCATCTCCGCGCAGAACCGGATCGACTCCGCCCGCAGATGCCGCCGCTTCATCCGTTTCAGGATCAGGTCGTCGCCCGCCTGCAGCGACAGATGCAGATGCGGCATCAACCGCGCATCGCCGCCGATCGCCTCGATCAGCGCGGGATCCGCCTCGACGCTGTCGATCGAGGAGAGCCGGAGCCGCGGCAGATCGGGAACGAGCCTCAACACCCGGCGCACCAGATCGCCGAGCGGCGGGGTCCCGGGCAGATCTCCGCCCCAGGAAGTCAGATCGACCCCGGTCAGCACCACCTCCTGATAGCCCTTATCGACCAGCCGCTTGATCTGCTCGACGACGACGCCCGCCGGCACGGACCGCGCCCGGCCCTCGGGGTCCTCGCCCATGCGTCCGCCCTTCGATCCGCGCTTTTCCGAGAAGATCCGGGTCGACGACATCCTGT
>JBCBRF010000314.1:0-2270 GCA_039819865.1 Pseudomonadota bacterium
CGGCCGATACCGGATCGCCGCGCCCGCCGCCGCCGCGATCGCACGCAGCCGCGGCTCGCCCAGATAGGCGAAGCCGGAGATCGGCGCGTAGAAATACTCGATGACGGGCGGGGCCATGGGCGCGGGTCCTGTCTCGGGCCGAAGGGTGTCGGGCGCGGCTCAGGCGGCGTAGGGCCGCCCCTCTTCGATCGGCAGCGACGGATCCCGCGACCACTCGTTCCAGGAGCCGAAATAGATCCGCACGTCCTTCACCCCGGCCTCCTTGAGCGCCAGGAAGCTGTTCGACGCCCGCGCGCCCTTGAAGCAGTAGAGATAGACGGGCGTGTCCGTGGAGATCCCGACGGTGGCGCACTCGGCGAGCACCTCGTCCTTCGACTTGATCATGGGGCCGGACGCGGTCGGCTTCATCAGCCGGTACCATTCGATCCACTTGGCGCCCGGGATCCGGCCCTTGCGTGGGCAGAAATCCTTGCCATAGGGCGACGAGCTGTCGGCGATCCACTCGTCCACGTCGCGCACGTCGAGGAACGCGATGCTCTCGTCTCCGAGCGCCGTCTTCATGTCTTCGAGCGTCAGCATGATCGACGCGCCGGCCGGGTCGACCGGGAAGCTCGCCGGCGCCGGCGTGGACGCCTCTGTCGTCGTCGGCAGCCCCTCCGCCACCCAGGCCTGCAGCCCGCCATGGAGCACCATGGCCTTCGGATAGCCGAGATATTTGAGCAGGAAGTAGCCGCGGCAGGACTGGCCGAACCCGGTGTTCATCGACTGCTCGTAGAGCACCGCGGTCTTCGAGCCGTCGAGCCCCGCGGCCCCGAACGCCTCCGCGAACTTGCCGGACAACGCCGCCATCCCGTCCGCGTCCGACGTCGCGAGATAGGTGAAGATCTCATGCAGATTGACCGCGCCGTCGATATGCCCGGCCGCAAAGCTGTCCGGGTCGCGGGTGTCGATGATCACCGTATCGGGCCCCATCATCGACTTCAGCTCGGTGGGAGTGACGAGAACGGACGTCATGGCCTGATCCTCCTGATACGCTTGGGTGGGTTGGGAGACGGGCGAGGCGGACGGCATGAGCCGCTGCAGCAGACGGATCATTGCGGCAGCTCCGCGAGCATCTTGCGAAGCTGCTTGGTGGCGGGCGTCACGATCCCGATGAAATAGCTCTCGCGGAGCCGACGCTGGGCGACGCCCTGGCCGACATAGCCGCGCGCGCCGCAATGCAGCATGGCGTAGTGCGCGGCCGACATCGCCGCTTCGCCGCCATCGAGCCGGGCCTGCACCACCCGGCGGAAATACTGGGGATCCGGATCGAACGGCGTCTTCGCCAGCGCGTAGACTTCGGCCTCCAGCGCCTCGAGCGCCTCCTCGAAATCCGCGGGCTGCTTCTCGAGATACCGGTTCACATGGCCGAGCTGGCGCTCGACTTGGCGCATCAGCGCGATGCAGCTCTTCACCATCCCGAGCGCCATGCCGCACTGCATCAGAACGAAGCCGGCGCGGATGCGCTTCAGGTAGTCGTCGATCGGGTCGGCGAGGATCTGGCTGTCGGGGATCAGCGCGTCGCGGAACTGCACCGCATAGGTCTGGGTGCCGCCCATCGCGACGAAGTCGTGGTCTTCGACGATCTTCACCCCGTCGGTCGCGGTCTTTGCGACCGCCATCACCTGCCGGACGCCGCCGGGCGCCGCCGCGTCCTCGACCTCGAACACCATGCCGAAAGCGCTGTCCGGCACCAGGTTCGAGACCCAGGGCAGCGCGCCCTTCACCTGATAGCCGCCGGCGACGCGCACGCCTTTCAAGCGCATCGTCTCGATCCCGAAGAAGGTCTTCATCGGGTTCGAGAGTCCCGTGCCGCCAAGCATCGCGCCCGAGCGGATTTGTTCGCCGATCCCCGACTTCAGCGCCGGGTTCTCGGACGCGTAGACATACCAGCCGAGCGCATTCTGGCACCACATGCAGAACCCGGTGGAGATGCACTCCTCGCTCGCCCGCGCCATCGCGCGGATCGCGTCGCCGAGATCGGGGCCGAGCGCCGCCGCGCCGGCCTCCGGCAGATGCGCCCCATAAGCGCCCGCCGCGCCGAACGCGCGCATCACCTCGGTCGGATACGCTCCGGCGTCGATCTCCCTCGCCATCGGCGCGAGCCGCGTCCGAGAGATCTCGTCGACCTGGTCAAGCATGGGCGGGGCCGTCGGAAGAGCGGGCTCGATCGCCGAGGCGACGGTCATGGGGGCGAGCGTCATGGACGCGATCCTCTGTTGGGTCCCCCG
>JBCBRF010000315.1:0-2261 GCA_039819865.1 Pseudomonadota bacterium
GAACGGCCGACCGCGCGCCGCGGCCCGCTCGAGACCCGCGAGGATCCCGGCGAGCGGCCCTTCGCGCGCCTCGGCGTCCTCGCCCACCTGATCGGCGACCACCTCGAGGCCATAGGACGCGAAGCGCGCGGGATCGCCGTTGGCGTTCAGGACCAGATCGCTCTCGCCCTTCGGCAGCTGGGGCGCGAAGCGCTCGATCAGATGCGCGAGCATCGAGCGTCCCGCGAGGGTCCGCAGCGCCTTGTCGCCGCCGCCCATGCGCGTCGCCCGGCCGCCGGCGAGAATCACGCCCTGCACGGCCGGGTCGAGGGCCGCGACGGAGCGGGGAATAGCGGGCGGGAAAGCGGCGCTCATCGAAGGTTCCGGCATGATCCGAGGGCGAGTTGGACCTGGACGTTGTGCCATCGGGCCTGGCGAGGCAAGTTGCGCGCGACGTATTCACAAGGCCGGCGGGCGATCCTCGTCCAGCGCGGCAATTGGACGGAGACCCGCCATGCGGCGACAGCGCAACGTCAAGATCCTCGCCACCCTCGGCCCCGCCTCCTCGACGCCGGACAAGATCCGTCGGCTCTACGAAGCCGGCGCGGACGTGTTCCGGATCAATATGAGCCATGGGGGCCATGAAGACGCCGCGGAACGCCACGCGGCGGTGCGCGAAGTCGAGGACCAGATCGGGCGGCCGATCGCGATCCTGGCCGACCTCCAGGGCCCGAAGCTGCGGATCGGGACTTTCGAGCATGAGGCGGGCGCGCTGCTCGAAGCGGGGGCGCGGTTCCGCTTCGATCTCGACGCGGCGCCGGGCGACGGCAAGCGGGTGCGGTTGCCCCATCCGGAGATCCTGCAGGCGCTCGAGCCCGGCAAGACGCTTCTGGTCAATGACGGCAAAATCCGGATGCGGGTGCTCGAAGCGAGCCCCGAGCATGCGGAGACCGAGGTGATCGTCGGCGGGCAGATCTCGAACCGCAAGGGCGTGAACGTCCCGGACGTCGAGCTGCCGCTGGCGGCGCTGTCGAAGAAGGACCGGGAGGATCTCGAGTTCATGTGCCAGCTCGGCATCGACTGGCTGGCGCTGTCCTTCGTGCAACGCGCGGCGGACGTCGCCGAGGCGCGCGAGCTGGCGGGCGATCGGGCGGCGATCATGTCGAAGATCGAGAAGCCGGGCGCGATGCAGCGGATCGACGAGATCATGGCGGTCTCGGACGGGATCATGGTGGCGCGCGGGGATTTGGGGGTCGAGCTGCCGCTCGCGCAGGTGCCGCCGATCCAGAAAACGCTGGTGACCAAGGCGCGCCGGCTCGGCAAGCCGGTGGTGGTCGCGACGCAAATGCTCGAGAGCATGATCGAGAACCCGACCGCGACGCGGGCCGAAGTGACCGATGTGGCGCATGCGATCTATGAGGGCGCGGACGCGGTGATGCTGTCGGCGGAATCGGCGGTCGGCGCCTATGGTCCGGAGGCGGTGGCGACAATGGACGAGGTCGCGCGGGAGACCGAGAAAACCGAAGGCTACCGACATCTGATCGAAGGCACGCGCACCGCGGCCGACGCGACCACGGCGGATGCGATCACGGCGGCCGCGCGCGAGGTCGCCGAGACGCTCGAGGTGAAGGCGATCTGCTGCTTCACCCATACCGGGACGACCGCCATGCGGATGGCGCGGGAGCGCCCGGCCTCGCCGATCATGGTGATGACGCCGTTCCGGAAGACGGCGCGTCGAATGGTGCTGCTCTGGGGCGCGCACTGCGTGGTGACGCGCGATCTCGGACGGTTCAAGGAGGCGGTGATCGCCTCCCTGAAGCACGCGCAGGAGGACGGGTTCGCGCCCGAAGAGGGCGACAAGATCGTCGTCACGGCGGGGGTCCCGTTCAACGTGGCGGGCACCACCAACATCCTGCGGGTCGCGGTGGTCGGCGAGAAGGTCGGGCCCGGCGACACCATCGCCTGAGGAGGCGCGTCGGACGGGGTCTCCTGACGGGGGCTCCTGGCTGGGGGCCTCGAGCCCCCTCCGCCGGGCTGGTTTGGAGCGCCGCCGTCGCCTCGGCCATCGAGGCCTCGCCGCCGGGCTGGTTTGAAGCGTCGCCGTCGTCTCGGCCATCGAGGCCTCGCCGCCGGCCTTGGGCGCCCCGCTCCGAAGCGTCGGGACGGATCTCCGGACCGGGCGCGGGGCTCGGGGCTCGGGGCTCGGGCTCACCATCGAGAGAGGGCCTATCGCCTCTCCCGCCCGATCCGTCGTCGCCCGCCGGCTGCGATCCGGGCGGGCG
>JBCBRF010000316.1:0-2232 GCA_039819865.1 Pseudomonadota bacterium
CGCGTTGCGGGGCACCCGGCGGGTTCGATCGCCATGGAACGCCTTTGGAGCGTCTCGATCAGCGACCCGCCGGTCAGGGCCAAGCCGCCGCCGAAGCCGTCGCGGCCATCCTCGTCCTCGGGCGTTAGATCGGAGCGCCAGATCACGCGGCCGTCGGCGCCGACCGCGGTCACCTGCGCCGCCGCGTCGAGCGCGTAGATCCGATCGGCGGTGGCGACCGGCGCCGCCGTCACGCGGGACTCGCTGTCCGAGCCTGCGCCGATCGAGACGCTCCAAAGGCGTTCCATGGCGATCGAACCCGCCGGGTGCCCCGCAACGCGGTTCGCCCCGCCGCCATCCTGAGGCCAGATCGCCACCGGCTGCGGCGTCGGAAGCGGCGCGGAGCCGGAAACGGCGGCCGTGGCCGAGGCGATCTGCCGGACCGGGATTCGCGTGCCTTCGAGCGGATCGTCCTCATCGCCCCAGAAATAGCCGCATCCTGACAGACCGCTCAGCAGCGCTGCGGCGATCAGCGGGCGGGCGAGCCTGCGGATCGAGGGGACCGGGTTCGGGCTACGGGTCATGGTGCTTCCTCCGAAGAGTGTCGCGACGTTCTCGCCGGACGTCCTACGCGACGCCCCGGCTGGCCCGTCGCGGTTCGGGTGGCTCGTGGCGCGCAGTCGCGTTGGAACGCGCGACGCGGTCTTTCGTCACTCCGTCTCCGGCGCGACGGGGGGGGCGGCGGGGGCTGCGGCGGGGGCTTCGGCGGGCTCCGGCCGGCCGCCGAGCGCCTGCAGCAACGCGGCCGCGCGGCTCGATACGCCCTGCGGCGCGCCGGGACTGTCGAGCGCATCCGCAAGCGCCTGCCGAGCGGCGTCCCGGTCGCCCTGGCGCAGCAGAACGGAGGCGCGCAGCTCGAGCGCGAGAGGCCGGTAGGGGCGGCCGTCCGCGACGAGCGGATCGAGCGCCCGGAGCAGAGCGGCGGGTTCGCCGGTCTCGAGATCGATCATCACCGCCTTCACGCCCGCGAGGTCGCGATACTTCGGGTCGAGATCGGGCCGCCCCGCGATCTCACGGTACAGCGCGAGCGCCTCCGCCTCGTCGCCGGCCTGGCGGCGCAGTTCCGCGGCGCGCAGCTCTGCGATGAGCTTGGGCCCGTCCGCATTGGCGGCGGCGAGCACCGCATCGGCTTTGGTCGCCGGCGCGCCCTCTCCGTCTTCCGCCGCAAGGAGAGCGCCGCCGACGAAACGGGCGGCTTCCTCCGAGGTCGCGGCGCGATACTCGAGGACGGCCGCCGCGACCACCAACGCCACGGCCGCAGCGATCGCATAGGGCCCGTAGGTGCGCAGCGCCCGGAACAAACGCTCACGGCGAAGCTCCTCGGTCACCTCGTCGATGAAACTGTCGCCCGCCTCCGCGCCGCGCGTCCCGGCGGCGGCGCGCGCTGCTGCGAGCGCCTCGTCCTCGATCGGATCCTTGGCGCCGGCGGCGGGATTCTGTTTGGCGCCCGACGCTTTGCCGCGGTTCGGACGCTGCAGCCGGCCGAGCGGGCGGGCGGTGGAGGCGGGGCGCTTATCGCTCACGTCGGTCTCAACAGCTTGGCGGCCGCAACGGCGGCGGGGTCAAAGCCCTGGGCGAGGCCGGGGTCGAAGGCCTGCGTTCGGGCGTGACGGATCGTTCTCCGTTCGCCCCGCCTTTAGCGACGCAACCGCGGAAGGCCAACCGTTTTCCAGGAAGCCCACACGAATGTCTTCAGCTCTCGCCCGTCTCGGTTTTCGGCTGATACACATGCTCGGAGCCCGGGAAGCGCCGCGCCTGGACCTCGTCGGCGTAACGCCCGATCGCCTCGCGCATCATTTCCTCCATCGCCCCGTAGCGCTTCACGAAAGTGGGCACCCGCGGGAACAGGCCGATCATGTCCTCGAACACGAGGATCTGGCCGTCGCACGCCGCAGAGGCCCCGATGCCGATTGTGGGGATCGAGACGGCCTCGGTGATTTTCTGCGCAAGCGGCTCGACCACGCCCTCCACGACCACGGCGAAGGCGCCCGCATCCTCGACCGCGCGGGCGTCGTCGAGGATGGCGTCCCAATCCGCGCGGTCCTTGCCCTGGGTCTTGAAGCCGCCGGTGGTGTTCATCGCCTGGGGCATCAGGCCGATATGGGCGCAGACCGGCACGCCGCGCGCGTGGTCAAAGAAACCGGCTGCGCCGCGGTGAAGCTCGAGGGCGGGCGCGAGATGGCGCCGACCATC
>JBCBRF010000317.1:0-2192 GCA_039819865.1 Pseudomonadota bacterium
ACATGAACAATGCCGATACTTACGAACAGCGCCGTATCGCGCGCCAGTTCTGGCTGCCAAAGCACAAGGCCGAGAAGCGTCAGGAGGAGAAGAGCATAGACGTGGCCCACTCCTGGTTTTGCAACTCGAACGATTTCGGTGACAGACATGGCTTTCTCCTTCGATCCGGAAGGTAAGCTCTGAAAAGGCATATGAGAAACGAGTAGTTTGCGTATCAGCCATCGGATTCTTGAATGCCGGGTCCCAGCTAACATGTCCCAGCTAAACAGCGATCACCTGCGCACCTTTCTGGCGATCGAGCAGGCTGGCAGCGTGACGGGGGGTGCCGACCGCATCGGCCGTTCGCAATCGGCGACAAGCATGCAAATCCGCCAGTTGGAGGAGGTCGTCGGCAAGCCTCTTTTCGAAAGGCATGGGCGCGGCGTGGTCCTGACAGCGGCTGGAGAACTGCTTCGGCCCGTCGCGCGCCAGGTTGTCCAATCCCTCGATCGGACGCTCGCAGACCTTCGCGGCGAAAGCCTCACCGGACGCCTAAGGATCGGAATGCCTGATGACCACGGCCGCTCCGTGCTGACTGGCATCGTGGCCGACTTCGCAAGCCTGCACCCCAAGGTTGAACTGGAAGTGCAGTGCGCGCTGGGCGTGGGATTCGAGAGCGCGCTTATCTCTGGAACGCTTGACGTTGCGGTCTTCGACGCGGAGAAGCCGCACAAGGGTCAGGAGGTTCTTCGCGAGAGCGCGCTGGTCTGGAGAGGCCGCCGAGACCGAGACTTCGATCTGGCTGACCCCTTGCCGGTCGCGCTGTTCGACAGAAGTTGCTGGTGGCGCGATATCGCCCTGTCGAGCCTGGAAGCGTCAGAGCGCTCCTTCGAGGTCGTCTTCACCAGTGAAAGCTCGGTCGGGATCCGCGCAGCCGTGGAGTCGGGCATTGCTGTCGGCTTGCTCAGCACTGAAGAAGACCTCGCCGACCTTGCTCCGGTCGGTGGTCTGGCCGACCGGCATCCGACCTTCCTCGTCCTCCAGCGCGGCGTCGGAGGCGTCGGGCCGGTTTGTGACGCGATGAGTGAGACCATAAGGAGAGCGTTCAGGGTTTGAGCGCCCATCCCTAACGCGGACATCGCCTTCATGTCCGCTTCGTCCGCACAGCCGACCTCGAACGAGGCGCGGGTATTGGCGCGTCGAAATGGGCGGCCTTTCATGGGGTCGACCGGGTCAAAGAAACCCGGAGCCGATCATGATCGGATCGTCCAACCACGGTCTCAGCGATGCGCGCGCACCTTCTGTCAACTCGAAGCGGACCAGTTTGCGTGTTTTGCTCCGAAGGACCGAAGCGCGCTCTTTCACCCGGCCTGCGGCGAAGACGTCCGCCACCGTCAGGCGGACGAGATCACAGCCTCGGAGTTTGCTGTCGATAACCGTGTCGAACAGGGCGAGGTCGCGGATCGCTTCAGCAGGTTCCCGCCTGACGCGGATCGCCCAAACATGTTTCGGGAGCAGCGGTCGCTTCTGACCGGCCAGGCGGCCCTTGTTCCAAGCGCGTCGTCGCGGGCGAAGCGCAGAGAGACTAGGCGCGAGGCGGGCCCTCCAAGCCACCGCGCCACACTCAATCGCCAACCCGTCGTCGGGCGTCAGGCCGTTCGCCGCCCCGAAGGTATCGCGTCGAGCGCCGAGAGGATGCGCTCGCGGAGATAGGCGGGCTTGTCGAAAATTTCGAACGTGCCTTCCAGAAAGACCAGGGGATCGCCATGGGCCTCTATGTACCGGCTCAGGCATTCATCGGCTTCGTCGATGCGCCCGAGCAGGGAGAGGCAGATGGCCTCGTAGAGTTCCGGCCCGGTCCAGAGCGCGTCACCGATTTTCCGCGACGCCTCAAGCGCCAGATCGTATCGCTCCTCTATGAACTCAATGAGCAAGGTTGCTGCGTGGAACCAGCCAGGCGGATTAGGGCAAAGGTCCAGAGCCCGGGAGATCGCGGCACGCGCCGCGGCGACGTCGCCCGCGAAACCGCGACAGATCGAAAGGTCGGCCAGCATTTCGGGGTAGTTGGGGTTCGCCTCCACGGCGCGCAGGGCTGCCTCGTCGAAGGCCGCAAGATTGCCCCGGATGAAGTGGATCAGAAAGAGGGCGTGCAGACCCGTCGCGTTGGACGCATCGAGGTCGACCGCGCGTTGCGCCGCCGCGAGGGCGCGGTC
>JBCBRF010000318.1:0-2161 GCA_039819865.1 Pseudomonadota bacterium
GACCGCGCCGAGCGACGCGATCCCTCTCTGCGCGGCGGCGAGGGCAGGGGGGGCGACCGCGCTCACAGCTCGAGGACCTCCGTCCGGTTGAACGGATCGCCGGGGTTGACCGACGGGTCTTCCTGCCACTCCGGATACTTCTCGAGCGCGGTTTTGACGAAGTCGTAGGCGACCAGATCCTGCGTGACGAAGTCGGCGTCGAGCCCGTCGAGGAACGTCTTGTCCCCGCTGACCACGGTCTCGCCCATCGCCTCGACGATCAACTTGGTCGCCGACGGATAGGGCCAGGGTTGGAAGTCGATCCGGCCGTTCCGCCATTCGGCGGCGTGCTTGTTCGCGCCGGAGGCCGCATAGGAGTCCTGATCGTAGTCGGTCATCGCCCGCGTCACGACCGGCCCCGGCGCGGGCAGATAGCCCTTGCCGTCGCGCGACAGCATCTGTGCGACCTCGGCCTTGTTCTGGCTCGCGTAGATCGCGCCGCGCACCACCGCGTTCACGACCTTCTGGGTCCACTCCTTCTTCTTCTCGGTCGCCTCTTCATGCATGCAGACGACGCAACAGGGGTGGTTCTTCCAGATGTCGCCGGTGAACCGAAGCATCCGCGCGCCGGCCTTGATCTCGCCAAGCGCGTTGAACGGCTCCGCCACGATGTAGGCGTCGATTTTGCGGGCCGCGAGCGCCGGCGGCATCTCGGGCGGCGGCATGATCTGCAGGTTGCACTCGTTCGGCGCCAGCGGCTCGCCCTGCGCCTTGATCACCGGGACCACCCCGGAATTTCGGAGCGCGTACTGCAGCACGATATTGTGCATCGAGTACCAGAACGGCACCGCGACCTGCTTGCCCCCGAGCTGGCTGAAATCGACGATGTCGGTGTGCTTGCCGACGACCAAGCCGGAGCCGTTGGTGTGGGCCCAGGCCATGATCTTGACCGGGAACTTGTTATTATAGCGCATCCAGACTGGGATCGGCTTCAGGAAGTGCACCAGGTTGAACTTGTTCGACACGAAGCCTTCGATCAGCGGCGACCAGCCCCGGATCAAGGTCGGCTGCTCCGCCTCGAGCCCCTCGTCCTCGAAATACCCGTTGGCGTGCGCGACCAGGAGCGCCGTGGCGTCGGTGATCGGCAGATAGCCGATCCGAACCACCTCGTCGTCGGCCGCGCGGGCCGGCGAGGGCGCGGCGCCGAACAGCGCGCCGAGCGACGCCATCAGCGCGCCCGAGGCCAGCATGTCGAGGGTCTGCCGTCGCGTGAAGTCCGCCGCGAAATAGTCGTCGTCGTCCCATGCGTCCTCGGCGCGTCCCGCGCCTTTCGTTGGGTCGGTCATGTCGTCCCCTCTCTTTGCTGATCAGCGTCGTCGGCCGCATCCACGCCCGCGATCTCGGCATAGAGACCGCTCAGCCGAGCGACCTCCGCGATGAACGCCTCGGACCGCCCGTCGCGCGCATCGTCGGCCAGGCCGATGGCGTCGTCGGCGGCGACCCGGCCGGGTCCCGAGGTGAGAAAGACTGCGCGATCGGCCATCGAGGCCGCCTCGGCGATGTCGTGCGTGACCAGGATCAGCGTCAGCCCGAGCCGCCGTGCGATCGCGCGCACGTCGCGTTGCAGCGCGCCGCGGGTGAAGGCGTCGAGCGCCGAAAACGGCTCGTCGAGCAGGAGCAGATCGGGCGACGGCGCGAGCGATCGCGCCAGCGCCACCCGCTGCTGCTGGCCGCCAGACAGATCCTGAACATTGCGGTCCGCGAACTCGGACAGCTCCACCAGAGACAAGACCTCCGGCACGCGGGTCTCCGCCTGCGCCGAGCGGCGGGCGAACCGCAGCCCGAGCGCCATGTTCTGCGCGACCGTCATCCACGGGAACAGGGACGGCGCCTGAAACATCATCACCCAACGCGGCGACGGCGCCTGCACGAGCGTCCCGTTGATGAAGACTTTGCCTTCGCTCGGACGGATGAGCCCGGCGATGGCGTGCAGCAGCGTCGATTTTCCAGATCCGGACCGGCCGATCAGCGCGACGATCTCTCCGGGCTCGACGGTGAGCGAGACCGCGTCGAGAACGGGGCCGTCGACGCGCCGATAGACATGGCCGATCGCCTCGACGGCGACATGCGCGCCCGCCGCCTCCCGGCGAGGCTGGCGGGCGGTCGTCGCCAGATCGCTCTG
>JBCBRF010000319.1:0-2134 GCA_039819865.1 Pseudomonadota bacterium
GCGGCAGGGACCAGATCATCAGAACGGACCAGATCTTCAGGACGATCGGGACGACCGAGTAGAGGAGGGTGAGCGCGAGCAGCGCCTCGGGACCGTTTTCGCCTGTCTCTTGAAAACCCACCCAGTCGAGCGCCACGGCCCCGACCCCCGCGCTGACGGCCGCCGCCTTCGTAGCGACCGACCAGAACGCGAAATAGAGCCCGGTTCGCTGCGAGCCGGACGCCGCGGTGTCGACATCGACCACATCCGCCTGAATCGCCGGCGGCAGCGCGATGTCCGCGCCGAAGGCGAGCCCTGTCAGCAGCGTGATCACCGCAAAGGCGAAGACGTCGCCCTCCCCAAGGAACGGCACGGTCGCGAACACCAGCGAGGCGTAGATCATGCCCGCCCCCCATGCCCGGTGCTTCGACCAGCGCGCCGCCGCCCAGGTCCAAAACGGGATGGCCGCGACCGCCGCCAGGAAATAGAGCACCAAGAGCCCGCCGACGGTCTGCTGATCCGCCCCGAGCACCTGGGTCACGAAAAACGGATAAAGCGCCGCCGGCAGCGCGTTCGCCGCCGAGTTCACGAACTGAGACGCGAGCGTGAGCCGAAACGGCCTGTTGTCCCGAAGCGCCGGCCAGCCCTCGCGCCAGGAAACTGGCCGCACGCTCCGATCCTTCGGCTCGGGCGCGCCGAGAAGCGCCCAAAGCGTCAGGAGCGGCAGCGACGCTACCACGGCGATCGCGACAGCGCGCAAGCCGGAGCCGCCCCCGCCGGCGACGAAATAGATCACCGCGGCCCCGAGCGTGCCGATCAGAAACGCCGCCTCCCGCCACCCCGAGACCCGCCCGCGGCCGGCGTAATCCGTCGCAAGCTCCGCCCCCCAGGCCTGATAGGGCGTCAGCGCGACGGTCCAGGCGAGCGTAAGCGCCGTCAGCCAGATCGCCGCATGCGTCGCGCCCGCATCCTCGGGCGGGACCATCGCCATCCAGACCGCCACACAAGTGACGGGCGTCGCCGCCGCCAGCCAGATCTTCCGGCGGCCGAACCGGGTGGTCCACCGATCCGAGATCACCCCCATCAAGGGGTCGGTGACCGCGTCGAGCAGCCGCCCGCCGATCAGGATCGCGCCGATGATCGCGAGCGGCACCCCGCGCTCCGCGGCGTAGAACGGCGCGAGATAGACGAAGACTGGAAAATAGAGCGCCGCAAGCGCCAGGTTGGGCGCCGCGTATGCGGCCAGCACGCCGAGCGTCAGGCGCGGCGTCGCAGGCTGGACGTCGGTCGTGTGCAGGGGCGGCGAGGACGAGTCGGTCATGCTGTGAGTACGATGAGGCCCGACGCGCCGGATCACCCGCGCGCCGTCAAAGCGCCCGCGATCCCACCGGTGGCCAACGCCGCCGGGCCGGCGCCCGCCAGATCCCCGAACACCCGCGCCGCCGCCTCGGCCCAGACCGCCGCGAACGAGATGCCGGGCGTCACGGCGCTCTCGATCGCCGCGTCGGCGGTGGCGTAGGCGATCAGGAACAGCACCAGACCGCTCGCCACCACGGCCACGCCGCGCACCGCGCCCGCGGGCCGCGACCTCGGTTGTCGCGGAAAGCCGACGAACCCGACGATCGCCCCCACCAGAAGCGCGAGCGGCGCGACCTCCCGGACCAGTTGCAGCGAGACGTCGTCGCGCGAAGCGAGAAAGGTCAGCGACGCCACCCCCGCCGTCGTCGCCATCGCCGCCGCGCCGAGCAGGCGGGCGCGTCGCCCGCGACCCCGCCGGTCGCGCCGGGCGGTCCGGCGCTTCGCCCGCGACCCCGCGCTCACGCCCGCCTGAGCGCGACTTGAGCGACGTCGGTGGTGCCCGCCAGGAAGCACGCGGCGCAGACGGTCAGATAGAAATTCCAAAGCCGGCGAAACCGCGGATCGAACGGCCGCTCCGACGCAAGCCTCTCGATTTCGTCCCAGCGGCTCTCGAAGGTGCGCCGCCACATGCGCAGCGTCTTCGAATAATCCTGGCCGAACTCGATGCTGTCGACCCAGCGAAGCCCGGCGCCCTCGACCTCTGCGCGCAGCCGGGACGGGCTCGGCAGCATCCCACCCGGAAACACGTACTTCTGGATGAAATCCACGCCGGATCGATAGCGATTGAACAACTCGT
>JBCBRF010000320.1:0-2081 GCA_039819865.1 Pseudomonadota bacterium
GCATGTCACGCAGCGTCGCCAGCGCCTGGTCGATGCGCGCGGCCTGCACGGCGTGCCCGGGCACATCCTCGCCCGACCAATAGGCCTCCATCTCGGCGCAGAGCGCGTGGAAGGCCGCCCGGTCGGCGGGCGCGTAGGGGCGCACGCGCATCACTCTGCGCCTCCGCAGCCGGCTTCGAGGGCGGCGACGCGCCCGGCCTCGATCTCCAGCGCGGCCGTCAGCAGCAGGTTGGTGCGGTTGCCGCCGTCGGCGTCGAAGCCGTTCTCGAAGAGGAAGTCGACCGTGCCGTCCAGCCGTCCGGCGACCAGCCTGCCGTTGTCGGCGTCCGGGACCAGCAGGCGGTCGCCGCGGCGCTCGAAATTGCCGCGCCGGCGCATCTCGACGCCCCATCGCGAGAGGTCGAAGACCGTCGCCGTCTCGCCGCTGGCCAGGTCGATGCGCGTGATCTCGGGCCGCGGCGGCAGGCGGTAGGGCGCGTTGTTGAAGACCTCGATCGCGCCGTCGACGAAGGTCGCGTCGTGCTGGTCCGAGACATGGCCGACGCTTGACCAGACGATGCGCTGGGTCGAGGGGCGGAGCACGATGACCGCGTTGCTGTCGCGCACGCTGACCAGCCAGTCGCCCGCCTCGAGCCCCGGGTACTCGGCCGCCTGTTCGGCGCCCAGCACCGCGATCTTGTTCAGGTGGAACGGATCCATCGGCAGCGAGGGCGCGATGCCGGCGTCGCTGTGGTCGCGCGGGATGGTCCGCTCCAGGCGGAAGTCGAGGATGTGCAGGTCCTGCGCCCAGGACCAGCGCAGCAGGTCGTAGCCGGTGACGCGCTCGACCTCGCGCCCGTCCGCGCCGTCGACCGCGACGATGTCGAAGCCCTGGAAGGAGTAGAAGCGCCCGCCATGCGCCTCGATGTCGTGGTGCCAGTCGAGGCTTTCGGCGCTGTTATGGTCGGCCTCGGTCGGTGCCCAGTCCGCCTGCCAGGCGAGCCCGCCGCACCAGTCCAGCGCCGTCAGCCGGCCATAGGCATTGGTGGCGATCCGGCCCTCCGCGTCGATGGCGAGGCCGATATGGGGCCCGGCATAGGGCTCGTCGGCGCGGGGCGCGTGCCAGGCGCGGTGGATCGCGCCGGCGCTGTCGATCAGCACCGTGCCGATGATGCCCTGGCGCCCTGTAAAGCCGAAGGCGCCGTAGGCGAGGAAGTAGCGCACCGCCCCCTCGGCCGGCAGCGCGCGCATGGCGCCGGTCTCGATCTCGGGGCCGCGATAGCCGGGCGCGAGCGTCACCGGCACCAGCCGGGCCTCGTCGACGGGCAGCGGGCGGGTGCCGGTGGCGCGCAGGCGCCGCGGGCTCTCGACCACGTCGGACAGGAGCCGCTCGGAGAGCGAGCGCCGGTCGGCCGGGTTTCCGCGCACGGCGACGGCGATCTCGCGGACGATCGGCGCGGGGAACGCATCGTGTCGGAGCATCGCGAAGACCCAGGCGCCGCCGGCGCCGGCCGCGCCCAGCATCATGACGGCGACCAGCCAGACCTCGATGCGCCCGAACATCGCGCGTTCGACGAGGCCGGAGCGCTCCTCAGCCATGGGCGCGCGCCTCCAGCCGGTCGGGGGCGTCGGCCTCCCACTCGTCCGAGAGGCCGCCATAGAGCGTGTGGTACATCTCGTCGCCGGCGTGCTGGGTGAACTCGGCGTTCACGTCGCGGTCCTCGTAGCCGAGGATCTCCCTGCAGGCCCCGATCAGCGCGGCGGCCAGCGCGGCGCGCTGCTCGGGCGGGCGGCCGCGGCGGATGTCGAGCATCAGGATCGCGGCCTCGCGCGGCTGGCCCCCTTCGGCCGGGCCCTGGCAGCGCCAGACGCTGCCGGCGCCGGTGCAGCGGATCGCCACCGTGATGCGGTTGGGGCTGGCGTTCATCAGCTCGGCGAAGATCTCGCCGAAGCGCTGCGCCAGCGCCTGCTTCTGCGCCGCCGTGTGGTCGAAGGGGGTATCGAGCTGCAGGTAGGGCATCAGTCGCAGAACTCGGGGATCACCGCGCGCCAGATCGCGCAGAGCTCGGGCGCCGCCCACCAGACATCGCCCGCGCCGAGCG
>JBCBRF010000321.1:0-2080 GCA_039819865.1 Pseudomonadota bacterium
CAGGCTGTCGGGCCGCGCCGCCTGAACCCCGATCGCCGCCGGGCAGCCATAGCCCATGGTGCCGAGGCCGCCGGAGGGGCTGCGGCCGCTCGACCCATCGAGGGTCGCCCGTCCGCCGGTTCGTCGCCGCCGTCCCGCGACGGGGGAGGGCGGCGCCGGCCGAGAGCGGGGCTTTTCGCTCGGGCTCACCATCGAGAGCCCCCGCTCTCGGCGGATCCCCCGCAGCCCCTCCGGCCGAAGCCCAGCGCTCGCGCAGGCTTCAGACCAGCGCGGCGCCTTTCTCGTCGATCACGCCCTGGGTCTCGGCCTCGCCCAGAAGCATCTCGTTGTGCGCCTTGCCCGAGGGGATCATCGGGAAGCAGTTCTCATGCTTCTCGACCGCGCAGTCGAAGATCACCGGGCGCTTCACGTCGACCATCTCGCGGATCTTGTCGTCGAGCTCGTCCGGGGTCTCGGCGCGGAGGCCGACGCAGCCCATCGCCTCGGCCAGCTTCACGAAGTCCGGCAGCGCTTCGGACCAGGAATGCGAGTAGCGCTCGCCGTGCAGCAGCTCCTGCCACTGGCGCACCATGCCGAGGCGCTCGTTGTTGAGGATGAAGATCTTCACCGGCAGGTCGTACTGCACCGCCGTCCCCATCTCCTGCATCGTCATGAGAAAGGAGGCCTCGCCGGCGATGTCGATCACCAGGCTGTCGGGCCGCGCCGCCTGAACCCCGATCGCCGCCGGGCAGCCATAGCCCATGGTGCCGAGGCCGCCGGAGGTCATCCAGCGGTTGGGCTCCTCGAACTTGTAGAACTGGGCCGCCCACATCTGGTGCTGGCCGACCTCGGTGGTGATGTAGGCGTCGTGGTCCTTGGTCAGCTCGTAAAGCCGCTTGACGGCGTGCTGGGGCTTGATGGCGGCCTTCGACGGCGTGAAGCGCAGGCAGTCGACCGCGCGCCAATCGCCGATCGTCGACCACCAGGTGGCCAGGTCGCGCTTTTTCGAGCCGCGGGCGCGCCAGGCCGAGAGCATGTCCTCGAGCACGGTGGCGACGTCGCCGATGATCGGCACGTCGGCGCGCACGTTCTTGTTGATCGAGGACGGGTCGATGTCGATGTGGATCTTCGCCGAATAGGGCGCGAAGGCGTCGATGCGCCCGGTGATCCGGTCGTCGAAGCGCGCGCCGACGCAGATCATCAGATCGCAGTCGTGCATCGCCATGTTGGCCTCGTAGGTCCCGTGCATGCCGAGCATGCCCAGGAACTGCGGATCCGAACCCGGATAGCAGCCCAAGCCCATCAGGGTCGAGGTGCAGGGGAAGCCGGTCTCGCGCACGAAGGCGCGGAGCAGCTCGGTGGCGCGGTCGCCCGAGTTGATCACGCCGCCGCCGGTGTAGAACACGGGGCGCTCGGCCTTTTCGAGCAGCTCGACCGCCTCGCGGATCCGGTCCGGGTCGCCCTTCAGACGCGGCTGGTAGGATTTGCGCTTGGCGTGGTCGGGGGCGTGGTAGCGGCCCTCCATCATCTGCACGTTCTTCGGGATGTCGACCAGCACCGGGCCGGGCCGGCCGGTGGTGGCGATCTCGAAGGCCTGGTGGATGGTCTTGGCGAGCTGATCGGTCTCCCTCACCAGCCAGTTGTGCTTGGTGCAGGGCCGGGTGATGCCGACGGTGTCGGCCTCCTGGAAAGCGTCGTTGCCGATCATGAAGGTCGGCACCTGGCCGGAGATGCAGACCAGCGGCACGCTGTCCATCAGCGCGTCCTGCAAGCAGGTGACGACGTTGGTGACGCCGGGACCGGAGGTCACCAGCACAACGCCCGGCTTGCCGGTGGTCCGGGCGTAACCCTCGGCCGCGTGGCCCGCGCCCTGCTCGTGGCGCACCAGGATGTGCTTGATGCCCTGCTGCTTGAAGATCTCGTCGTAGATCGGCAGGACCGCGCCGCCGGGATAGCCGAAAATGGTGTCGACGCCCTGGTCCTTCAGCGCCTTTACGACGATCTCCGCGCCCGTGAAGATCTCGGCGCGCTCGGCGGCCGAGAGGGTTTCGGTCTGGGCGTCGGTCTCAGCCTCGGTCGCGGAGGCCGCGTCGGCGGTCTG
>JBCBRF010000322.1:0-2074 GCA_039819865.1 Pseudomonadota bacterium
GTCCTCGCTCTCGGCGGTGGTGCGTCCGGCGCTGATCGTGCGCCCGTCGTCCAGCGTATGGGTGCCGGCACTGACGGCCATCCAGGTGAACGTCTCCTCCATGTGCCAGCCGTCGAGGTAGTCACCTTCAGCGACACGATCCCGGATGCCCGCGTCGTGCTGGGCCCGCTCAGCGGCAACGGGCCGCAGCCGGTGTCGCTGCGCGTGCGCGAGGTCACCGACCAGGGCTTCGAATTCCAGGTCGACGAATGGGACTACCTCGACGGCTGGCACATGGAGGAGACGCTGAGCTGGATGGCCGTCAGCGCCGGCACCCATACGCTGGACGACGGGCGCACGATCAGCGCCGGACGCACCACCGCCGAGAGCGAGGACGACCAGACGGTGGCGCTGACCGGCTTCGACGGCACGCCCATCGTGCTGACCCAGGTGTCGAGCGACAACGGTAACCAGGCGGTCGTCACCCGCCTCGGCCAGGCCGAGGACGACAGCTTCACCTTCCGCATGCAGGAGGAGGAGGCCAACGACGGCTGGCATGTGCAGGAGACGGTCGACTGGGTGGCGATCGAGGGCGGCACGGCGGGCGCGGTCGACGCGGTCACGGTCGCGGAGGTCACGGATCTCGGCACCACCGCCACGATCGAGGAGGTCGACGGCGAGCTTGGCGTGCTGGCGGCGATGCAGACCTTCAACGGCAACAACACCGCCGGGGTCCGCCTGCTCGAGACCGGCCCGGGGAGCGTGACGCTCAAGATCGAGGAGGAGACCTCGCTCGACGACGAGACCTTCCACCTCCCCGAGGCCGTGGGTCTCGTAACCGCCGAGACCGGCCTGCACGACCTCGCCTGAAGCCGGCCCCGCAGGGCCAGCGTGCCCCGACGGTGGCCGGTCCGCGGCTAGAGCGGGGGCCCATCTGATTGAATCGTAGGGGATTCCCCTCGGGTGCGAGGTCTGATTCAAGATGTGCGCCGGGGAAGGAGGCCGGCGGACATGTCGCAAGCCCTCTCCCTCGATCTCCGCGTTCGGGTCCTGACGGCGGTCGCCGATGGAGCCAGTCATCGCGCGGTCGCCGCCAGGTTCGGCGTCAGTCCTGCGAGCGTGAGCCGCTGGCGCGCCCTGGAGCGGGAACAGGGCGACGCCCGCCCCGGCCCTTTGGGCGGCGACCGCCGATCCGCCCGCGTCGAGGCGCAGGCCCCGCTGATCAAGGCGCTGCTCGAGGCGACGCCGGACATCACCGTCGAGGAACTGCGCGCCGCGCTGGCCGAGCGTGGCCACGCCTTCGGCTACGGCACGCTGCAGCGGTTCTTCCGCCGCCACGGCATCACGCGCAAAAAAAGACGGCGCATGCCAGCGAGCAGGAACGGCCCGACGTCCTGAAACGCCGGCAGGCGTGGTTCGACGGCCAGCTCGACCTCGATCCTGATCGCCTCGTCTTCATCGACGAGACCTGGGCCAAGACCAGCATGGCCCGCACCCACGGCCGCTGCCGGCGCGGCGAGCGCCTGCGCATGAGCGTCCCGCACGGCCACTGGAAGACCACGACCTTCGTGGCCGGCCTGACCCGGCGCGGGATGATCGCGCCCTTCGTGATCGGCGGTCCGATCAACCGCGACGCCTTCGAGACCTACGTCGCGCGCGTGCTCGTTCCCGAACTGCGGCCCGGCGACGTCGTGATCATGGACAACCTGTCGAGCCACAAGGGGCCGAGGGTGCGCACCCTCATTGAGGCCGCCGGCGCCGAGCTGCGCTTCCTGCCGCCCTACAGCCCGGACTTCAATCCGATCGAGAACGCCTTCGCCAAGCTCAAGGCGCTCCTGCGAAAAGCCGCCGAGCGCACCGTCGAAGGCCTATGGTCCGCCATCGGCCGTATCGTCAATGCCTTCACCCCAGACGAATGCGCCAACTGCTTCAGCGCCTGCGGATACGATCCAGACTGGTAGGATTCCGCTCTAGAGCGCTTGCCGACCTGACTGCGTCAGGTCTCGCGCTCCAGGTTGTTTTGTTTGCCGCATTTTCTTGTCGCCAGACTGAGTCAGTCTGGCTGGAAAATGCTCGAGGCTCGATCGACGAGCGA
>JBCBRF010000323.1:0-2072 GCA_039819865.1 Pseudomonadota bacterium
CCTAATTTTGGCAGGTTTGGTTTTTGTTTAGGGTCCATTTTGGGATTGAGCTTTGCCGTGCAATTGCCTGATTGTTTGCTGGACTAACAATTCTATAGGAAGCGAGTATGTGCGAGGCGAAGCCTTTCGCGGGCGTGCGCTTCGGAAGCTGCTGCCACTGTTTCTAGATGATGTTGTCGAGAGTCTACCCGCTCCTTTGAATGCTGCGCACGGACTAAGATGTGCAGAGATCGGTGATCCAAACTCGAGAGGGTTTCAATCAGTCCTTTACGAGCGCGCCATTGAAATCGCGACGCGTGCGTCGCCAGTTGTCGACATGGGTTCAATCGAGCTTGCGATAGGTCCCGCTAATCATTGGTTTCAAAGCGACCAAGTCAGGAGCTTTTCTGCCGACTTAAGCCTGTCGATCCGACACGCTCGAGCAATTATTGATTGGCTTCTGAACCACAGTCCCAATCACCTCGACCTTAGAAGGGCTGGGGTTTCTCTCTTTGATTTTCAACGCGCTCTCGGCCAAAGACGTGTAGACTACGAAGCTGCGGGCTTTGATAGCGTTGAGCAGTTTTCGTCGGTTTGTTGCCATGAAACTCCGTTTGCGCTCTTTGAGCGTAAAGATCGAGATGGCGATCTAGTCATCGCGCATGTGTCTCAGATGTTGAAGAATCCACTACTTGGTAATGTTCAGAGAGCTGTATCGGTGCATCATCGTGAATACTATGCTAGTCTCCTGAGGCGCTCAGATCCGAAGATTCATTGGTTTCGTCGTCAGGATTTTCTAGATGTTTTTCAATACTTTTTAAGTTTGAAATTGGAGCTTGCGCCACTGGATGCTCAGAAGGTCTCCGAGGATTGCTTTCGACACTTTGAACCTCGCTTTCGGCCGGGCCACATTCGCAGCATGATTTTTACGCTCCGAAACATTGGTGTTCTGCAGCATGAGGCGCGGGGTCGTGGTCCGATGAACGGGGTAATGTCGATTCCTGGTCGCATTCTTCCGATCACTGCGGTCGCTACGCTTCGTTCAACGGCGCAAGAGAAAATCCTACAGTCGCTTGGCATGATCAGCGTCGCGGAACTCGATCGATTGATGGAACACGAAGGCATTCTGGAGCTTCGTCCCGCCGCGTGATCCGTCCCGCAGCCTCAGCGCGCCGGGGTCCAGGCGGCGTCGGCGGGGATCTTGTAGGCCCAGGGGAGGCCCGCGTTCCGCCAGCCGTTCGCGGTGCGGCGGCCGGTCAGCTTATCTCTGTCGCCCTCGAAGCCCTCGATGAGGTTCCAGACATTGCTGAAGCCCGCCTCGGCGAGGATCCTGGCGGCGGCGGCGGAGCGGACGCCGGAGCGGCAGATCAGGAAGACGGGCGCGCTTTTGTCGAGACCGCGAGCGGCGGCGGCCGCTTCGGCCTGGGCGCGGAAGTCCGGGTTCGCGGTCATTCGGTAACGTCCGGCTCTTGGGTCGAACGCGCTGCTCGCGAGCGCGAGGGGCACGTTGGCGTCCATGCCCTCGGGGTGGCCGACGAAGCTCAGCTCGATGGGGTCGCGGACGTCGAGGAACAGGATGTCCGGGTTTTTCTCGAGAGCGGCGTGGGCGTCCTCCGGAGTCAGGTAGAGGCCGAGCGGCGTCCGCTTGCCCTCCGGCAGGGCGCCCGCGTCCACGGAGGACGCGATCGGCTTCGCCAGCGCGGCGACCGGGGTCAGGAGGAGCGCGACGAGAGCCGCGAGGGCAGGGCGGCGCCCGCCGGGGCGGCGTCGGCGCGGGGCGGATCGGGCTGGATCGGACAGGTGCTGCACCGCGGTCGGTCTCCATGGATTTCGCGGCGGACATACCTACGCCGAGGGCCGGGTGGCAAGCGTCATTGGCGCACGATATCGGATGCGGGTCTGATGGCATGCGAGTTTGGCGAGGTCGCGCATCGGCCGATTGCGCGGCCGTCCGGTCCCGGCTATCTGTTTTCCACTTCCGAACGAGACGCTCAGCGACCGTCCGGAGCAAGCGGGCGTAGTTCAGTGGTAGAACGTCAGCTTCCCAAGCTGAATGTCGTCGGTTCGATCCCGATCGCCCGCTCCAACCCTCC
>JBCBRF010000324.1:0-2064 GCA_039819865.1 Pseudomonadota bacterium
TCAAGCGCGCGGGCGAGATCGGCGCAGAAGATGAACGAGCCTCGAAGCAGCCCGACCAGCACGAGGCCGTCCGTCCCCCGGTAGTGCGCGCTGATTTCGGCGCCGAGGCGACTCACCGAGGCGGCGATGTCGGCCGCCGAGATGCGCTCCTTGATCTCGTAGGGCGGGTTGGTCATCGGTCGCGTCCTCTGTGCGGCGAACGATTGTCAGGCGGCCCAGGGGCTGGCCCTTTGAGCGAAAATCCTTAGGTTTCAATGCATGCCGACCCACGCTGAAAAACGCCCCGTGCCCTATCGGCCCGACCAGATGTACGCTCTGGTGGCGGATATCGAAAAATATCCGGAGTTTCTGCCATGGACGGCGGCCTGCCGGATCCGCGATCGCCGTGAGACCGAACCGGGCGTGGAGGTGGTGGACGCCGATCTGGTGATCTCCTTCAAGGTGTTCCGCGAGCGCTTCGGCTCCCGCGTCACCTTGCGCCCCGAAGAGAAGAAGATCGACGTCGAATATCTCGACGGCCCGTTCCGCTATCTCAACAACCACTGGTACTTCGTCGAGAACCCAGACGGCTCGACGACCGTGGATTTCTTCGTGGATTTCGAGTTCAAGAGCCGGCTGCTGCAAAGCGTGATCGGCGTCGTGTTCAACGAGGCGATGATGCGGATCGTGAAGGCGTTCGAGCGACGCGCCGATCAACTCTACGGCGGCCGCGGCGCGACGCAGACGGTCTGATTTCGCTCGCGTTTGTTCAGGGGGGGGCGGGCGGTCGAGCCTGCTACTCCGACAACACGGCCATGTCCTCGAGCATCGAGAGGCCGCGCCGGACGCTGTTGAGCCGGACCGCGCCGCGGCCGATCGCGCCGAAGGTTTCCCGGACGATCAGGACCTCCTTGTCGCGCAAACCGACGGCCAGGAACACGAGGCCTTCGGGCTTGCGCTCCGACGCGCCGGGTCCGGCGACGCCCGTGACCGACAGCGCCAGATCGACCGGCGCGCGGGCGAGCAGGCCCTCGACCATCGCGCGGGCGACTTCCTCCGAGACCGCGCCGACGCTTTCGAACAGCGCCGACGGCACGCCGAGCAACTCGGTCTTGGCGGCGTTCGAATAGGTGACGACGCCGCGTTCGACGACGGCGGAGGAGCCCGGGATCTCCGTCAGGGCCCCGGCGAGAAGGCCGCCGGTGCAGCTTTCCGCCGTTGCGAGGGTGAGGCCCCGACGGGCGCAGGCCGCCAGGGTGCTGCGCGCGGCGGCGTCGATGGCGTCGTCAAACAAAGGCATTCGAGAACTCCACAAGGCAGAGCAGCGCGCCGGCGGCCAGAACGCCGGCGACCAGATCGTCCGCCATCACGCCGAGCCCGCCCGAGAGCCGTTCGGCGCGGTTGACGGGCCAGGGCTTGGCGATGTCGAACAGGCGGAACAGCGCAAAGGCGCCGAGCCAGACCCATAACCCCTGGCTCGGCGCGAGCAGCGGGCAGGGGAGGGCGGCGAGCCATTGACCGGCCGCCTCGTCGATGACGACCTCGGAGGGGTCCTCGCGGTCCGACGGATGGCGGTCCGTCGCCCAGACGCCGAGCGCGGCGAGCAACGCGACGCCAAGCCCGAGCAGCGCAACCGCCGTCACGGGCGGCGCCAGCAAGCCGAGCGCGAGCGCGGGCGGCAGCGCGGCCGCGGACCCCCAGGTGCCGGGAGCGGCCGGGAGATACCCGACAGGGCCCAGGGTCGCGATCCGGCTCGGCCAGCCTCGGTCGGCGGGCGCGCGCGCGCTCACAGGAGCACCGTCGCGGTGGCCGAGGCGGCGATCCCTTCGGCGCGCCCGGTGAAACCGAGGCCTTCGGTCGTCGTGGCCTTCACCGAGATCCGGTCGATCGAGAGCCCGGCGATCTCCGCGATGCGCGCGCGCATGGCTTGGACATGGCGGCGAACCTTCGGGCGCTCGCAAATGAGCGTGACGTCGAGATGGACCACCCGGCCGCCCCGCGCGCCGACGAGACCGACGGCGTGGCGCAGGAAACGGTCGGAGGACGCGCCGCGCCAGGTCGGGTCGGACGGCGGGAAATGCGCCC
>JBCBRF010000325.1:0-2017 GCA_039819865.1 Pseudomonadota bacterium
CAATCGACCACTCTGCCACCCGTCCGAACCGCGCTCGGCGGCGCTCGGCCGCGTCAGGTAGGGCATCGGGCGGCGCGCTGTCCAGCGGCGCGGACCGAGGCGCCGCCCGGAGGCTCCGGGGGGGCCGCCGGGGGGCTGCCGAAGGGGCGGCGAGGATCGCGGCCTCGGCGCCTCAGGCCTCTCCGGCGGACACGGCGCCCGGCGGCTCTCTGCGGGCGTAGTAAGTCATCATCGCATGCTCGGCCTCGGCGAAGAACAGCCAGCGCTCGACCAGCATGCCAGCGAGGTGGCTGAGCGCGGCGAGGGTCAGCATCAGCGCCGCGCCGAACCCGGCGGCGGCGAGGAGGGTCAGCAGGATCGGCGCGAAGCCGCCAAGCGCGAAGGCGATCCGGCGCAGCTTCAGCGCATGCTTGCGCGCGATCTGAAACCCCATCTCGGTCAGCAGGTAGTTCTCCGAGGTGTGCGGGGCCTCGAGCAACCGGACGCGGCCGAGCGCGCCGAGGCCGGTCGCCGTCTCCGGCGTCGAGCGCGCGGGGGCCTCGTCGCCCGCCGTCCACCAGCGCAGCTTCAGCGCCCAGGCGAGGGTGAGCGCCGCCGCCGAGAGCGTCACGACGATGTCGGGTCCGCTCATCGCGGCGAACAAAGCGCGCAGCGCGGCGAGGAGGACGAGACCGCCCGCGAGCGCGAAGGCGAGATAGCAGGCCGGGGTGAGCGGCGTGTTCCAGCGGCGCACCGTCTTTAGTTGTGCGTAGATCATCGCCGTCGCGTAAACGGTCGCGACGGCCAGAACCGCAGTCGCGAGGCCGAGGAGCGGCGACGCCACGCCGAACAGCAACGCGGCCGACGCATAGAGGCCGCCCGCGCCGAGCGCCGCCACCGCCAAAACCCCCTCGCGCGATAGCCAGGAGGTCCGCCACTGAGTGAAGGCGCGCCAGGCGCGCTCGGGGTGGCCGAGATGCCGCGTCGAGGCCGCCAGGCCGCCCGCCGCCAGCAGGAAGGCGAGGACGAAGCCGCTCCAGCCAAGCGCGCCCGACAGCTCCCGGTCGGTCCCGAGCCCAAAGAGCGGCGCGAGACCCAGAAGCGCCAGCAGGCCGAAGCCGGCGCCGGAGGCCACCGTGAAGACGATCACCGAATAGGCTGGATGCATCAGAGCTTCTCGAGGGTGCGGTCGAGCCAGGCGAGGAAGCCTGTCGGCGTCGGATCGGCGAGGGCCGCGAGGTTCAGGCCGCCGGGCGCGTCGGACGCGTCCGGGGTCGGGGCCGCGCGTTGTTTCGGGCGGGGCGGCAGATACTTGTTCACCGGCTTCGTTCCCTGCTCCGGCATGAGGTCCATGCCGCCGCGCTCGGCCACCATGCGGGAGACGTCGGAGGCGGGATCGCCAAGGTCGCCGAAGTGCCGCGCGTTCGCCGGGCAGGTCCGCACGCAGGCGGGCTCTCGGTCGATCTCGGGAAGGTTCTGGTTGTCGATCCGGTCGACGCAGAGCGTGCACTTCTTCATCACCTTCGCGACCGGATCCATCTCGCGCGCGCCATAGGGGCAGGCCCAGGCGCAGAGGCCGCAGCCGATGCACCAGTCCTCCTCGACCAGGACGATCCCGTCTTCCGCGCGCTTGAAGCTCGCGCCGGTGGGGCAGACGGTGACGCAGGGCGCGTCCTCGCAGTGCAAGCAGCTCTTCGGGAAATGGACGACCATCGCGGGGCCCTGGTCGGGCGTCACCTCGAAGGTGTGGATGCGGTTCAAAAAGGCGCCAGAGGGCGCGTCGCCGTAGGGCTCGACGTCCGAGAGCGGCGCGCCGTAGCCGCCGGTGTTCCAGGATTTGCAGGTGATCACGCAGGCATGGCAGCCGACGCAGATGTCGAGGTCGATGACGAGGCCGAGCTTCGTGTCGGTCTGGGCGGGGAGTTCGGTCATGGCTGGGCGGCTCCGCGCTGGTCGGTTCTCAGGCGCCGCGTCCCCTCCCTGCGCGCGGGGAGGCGAGAGGACAGGGGAGAGGGCTGGGGCGCCCCGGCCGCTGAAA
>JBCBRF010000326.1:0-1989 GCA_039819865.1 Pseudomonadota bacterium
CCCGCCGCGCCGAGGGCGGCGGGCCTTTGGCTCCTGACCGACGCGCTCGGCTGGATTTGACCGCGGCCCCGTCCGCCCCTACCGATCTCCTTGCCAGCCCGCGCCGGGCGCAGACGCCAGGAATCCGCCGATGTCGGTCAACAGTTTCGGCCGTGTCTTCACCTTCACCACCTGGGGCGAGAGCCACGGCCCGGCGCTCGGCGTCGTGGTGGACGGCTGCCCGCCCGGCGTGCGCCTGACCGCGGAGGCGATTCAGCATTGGCTCGACCGCCGCAAACCGGGCCAGAGCCGCTTCACGACCCAGCGCCGGGAGCCCGACGCCGTGCGGATCCTCTCCGGCGTCTTCGAGGACGAGCGCACAAACGGACCGCGCACCACCGGAACCCCGATCAGCCTGATGATCGAGAACGCCGACCAGCGCTCGAAGGACTATTCGGAGATCCGCGACAAGTTCCGCCCGGGCCACGCCGACATCGCCTATTGGCTGAAATACGGGATCCGCGACTATCGCGGCGGCGGGCGCTCCTCGGCGCGCGAGACGGCGGGTCGCGTCGCCGCCGGCGCCGTCGCCCGTGCGGCGCTCGAGATGCTCGCCCCCGAGATCCGGATCCGCGGCGCCATGGTTCAGATGGGGCCGCATCGCTGCGAGCCGCGCGACTGGGACGCGGTCGACGCCAACCCCTTCTGGTGCCCCGACGCCGCCACTGCGGAGGCCTGGGCCGAGGAGCTCGACCGCATCCGCAAATCGGGCGACAGCGTCGGCGCGGTGATCGAGATCGTGGTCTCGGGCCTGCCCGCGGGCCTTGGGGCCCCGGTCTACGGCAAGCTCGACCAGGACCTCGCCGCGGCGATGATGTCGATCAACGCGGTGAAGGGCGTCGAGATCGGCGACGGCTTCGCGGCCGCTTCCCTTTCCGGAACGGATAACGCCGACGAGATCCGCATGGGCGAGAATGGGCCGGAGTTCCTGGCTAACCACGCCGGCGGCGTTCTCGGCGGAATCTCGACCGGCCAGGAGCTGGTGGTTCGGTTCGCGGTGAAGCCGACCTCCTCGATCCTGACCCCGCGCGCGACCATCGACGTCCACGGCGCGGAGACCGAGATCGTCACCAAGGGCCGCCACGACCCCTGCGTCGGCATCCGCGCGGTCCCGGTCGGCGAGGCCATGGCGGCCTGCGTCGTGCTCGACCACTGGCTGCTGCACCGCGGGCAGCTCGGCGAAAACCAGGGGCGGATCGGATGAGCGAGCCGGGGGAAGTGAAGGCGCTGATCTTCGACGTGTTCGGCACCTGCGTCGATTGGCGGAGCGGGATCGCGCGCGAGGCCGCCGCCGCGGCCAAGGCCGCGGGTCTGTCCGAGGAGGAGTTCGACGCCCTCGACTTTGCGACCGCCTGGCGCTCGCACTACCAGCCGATGATGGAGCCGGTCCGCCAGGGCGTGCGCCCCTGGACCATCCTTGACCAGCTGCATCGCGAGAGCCTGGACCGGATCCTGGAGGATGCGGGCCTCGGCGAGCGCTTCGACGAGGCCGCCCGCGTCGATCTCACAAAGGCCTGGTGGCGGCTCGATCCGTGGCCGGACGTCCTGCCCGGTCTGACCCGATTGAAACAGGGCCGCTTCATCGCCCCCTGCTCGAACGGCAACATCGCGCTGATCGCGAACATGGCGAAGCGCGCCGGCCTCCCTTGGGACCTGGTGCTCGGCGCCGAGACCGCGCGCGCCTACAAGCCCAACCAAGAGGCGTATCTGCGCGCCTGCGAGATGCTGGGGCTCGCGCCGGCGGAGGTGGCGATGGTCGCCGCTCACAACGACGATCTGTTCGCCGCCCGCCACGCCGGCCTGCTCTGCGCCTTCGTGCCCCGACCGACCGAACACGGTCCCGGCCAGACCAAGGATCTAGAGCCGCTCGCCGGCTGGGACTGGGTGGCGACCGATTTCGAGGATTTGGCGCGCCAGGGGTGGGGGCGCGCCGGGCTTTGGGGGACGGGC
>JBCBRF010000327.1:0-1953 GCA_039819865.1 Pseudomonadota bacterium
GTCATCGGAAGCGCCCTCGGGTCGGCGGCCGGATTCGAACGTCACACTGAAGCAAGGGCCATTCCGAGGCGCCGCGCGTCCATCGGACGGCGGGGGCGCGCGGCGTTCGCTCCAGCCGTTACATCGGCGCCGCAGTGCGAAAGGCCGCCCCGACCGCCCAGATGCGCGCCTTGGCCGCGAGCGCGCCGGCGTTTCGGCGGCTTCGGTGGGCGGCTTCGGTGGGCGGCCCGGGTGGGCGGCCCGGGTGGGCGGCCCGGGTGGGCGGCCTCGGTCAGACGCGTGCAGGGGGCGGGGGAGGGGGCGCGCGACCGCGCCGGAGCCGGGGCCGTCGCTCAGGACGGCGCGGGTCGGATCGCGCGGAAATGCGTGTTGATCGCGCCTGCGGTGGTGAACCAGACGCGGCCGTCCGCAGCGCTCTTCAGCGCGCGTAGCGCGCGAACCAGGTGTTTGAACCGGTGCGGATGGCCCATCAGATAGGCGTGAAGCGCGATCCCCATCACCAGAGGCCGCTCCGCGCTTTCGGCCAGCATGACCTCGAACGCGTCCACGATCATGTCTGCGAACTCGGCGCCCTCGCGCTTTCGCCCGACGATTTGGGGAATGTCGTTCAGCTCCTGCGGATAGGGCACCGCCAGGATCGAGCCGCCGCGCGTGCGCATCCAGATCGGCTGATCGTCGTGGCACCAGTCGAGCAGATACTCGTAGCCAGCCTCCGCCAGCAGGTCGGGCGTGACGGCGCTCTGCGAGATCCAGGGCCCGAGCCAGCCCCGAGGCGCTTGTCCTTCGGTGGACGCGATCGCCTCGGTCGACTCTGCGATCAGCCGGGCCTCCTCGGCCTCCGGCAGCACGCCCTGCCGCTCCGCGTTGGTGCGGCCATGCCCGGCGATCTCGTCGCCGCGCGCCCGGAACGCTTCGATCACTCTGGGCGCGGCGGCGTACATCTCCGAGTTCACGAGCGCCGTCGTGGGCAACTCCAGCTCGTCGAACAGCGCGAGCATCCGCCAGACGCCGACCCGGTTCCCGTAGTCGCGCCAGGCGTAGTTCAGCACGTCCGGCTGCGGCCCGCCCGGCGCCAGCTCCGCCCCGAGCCCGTCGCCGAACGCGAAACATTCGAGGTTCATGCCGAGATAGACCGCGAGCCGCGCGCCTCCCGGCCAGTCGAAGTTCGGGCGGTCGATGATTGCGGAGAACGGGTAGCGGTGATGCGAGGCCAACCGGGTCATGAACTGGACATATCAGGCTTGAAGCGCGCCCGTCACGCTCAAAAAATAGACATAGACGCGGATACAGAGAGCGAAAATAAGGCTTTTAGCAAAGAAAGAGCAAAAAACAGTCAGCTGAGGCTTGACGTCGCGGCGCTCCGTCGCAAGCTGCTGAGCAGTTCGAAAAAGACGGAGAAGAAAAATGGAACGCAGAAAGTTTTTGACGGGGGCGGGTCTCGCTTCTGCGGGCGTGCTCGCGGCGCCGGCGATCGCCAAGGCCGCAACGATCGAATGGCGCATGACGACGGCCTTCCCGCCGGGCCAGCCGTTCTACTCCGTCGGCCCGGGCTCGCTGACCGATCTGACCGACCGCATCCGCGCGATGTCGAACGGCAGGCTCGACATCAAGGTGTTCCACGGCGGCGAACTGGTTCCGGCCTTTGAAGGCTTCGACGCGGTCCGCCAGGGCGTCGTCGAGTGCAACGGCTGGGTCAGCTATTTCGGCGCCGGCAAGGTGCCCGCCGCCCAGTTCTTCGGCGCGGTGCCGTTCGGCATGTCGACCCAGGGCCAGAACGCCTGGTTCTATGTCGGCGACGGCATCAAGCTCTGGCATGAGGTCTATGAGCCGCTCGGCCTGGTGGCCTTCCCGGTCGGCGCGACCGGCGTCCAGATGACGGGCTGGTTCAACAAAGAGATCAACTCGGTCGAGGACATGAAGGGCCTTCGCCTGCGGATCCCGGGCCTTGCGGCC
>JBCBRF010000328.1:0-1867 GCA_039819865.1 Pseudomonadota bacterium
ATCATGATACGGGGAAACTCGTTACCCTTCCGATCGCGCCACCAAACGAGAGAGCGCGATCAGGATAACCGGGGCCCACTTATCCTGATCGCGCTCTCTCGTTTGGTCGCGCGATCGGACGGATAACCGGTCTCCACTGATCCTGATCGCGCTCTCTCGTTTGGTCGCGCGATCGGACGGATAACGAGTTTCCCCTTATCCTGATCGCGCTTTCAGCGAGGACGGGCGGAGCCCGGGACGAGCGATCCCCCACAAGCCGCTCGTCTCTCGCGTCGCGAGATCCTCGCGGCGGCTCTGATCCATTCGCGACGAACAACGGCCGCATTCCGAGGCCAGCGTCGCGATATGCGAAACGCCGCCGCCATCGCCCCTGAAGCGCCGCGCGCCCTGCCCCGTGCGGGCGCGCGCCTCGCCGCGGGCGTCGCGCGCATCGACCCTCGGATCTGGCAGATCGCGACCCTGTCCACCCTGCTGGTCCTCGGCGTCGCCGTCCTCCGCTTCGATCTCGATCCGCTCGGCCCCCCGCTGATCCTGGCGAGCGCGCTCGCCGTCCAAGCGATCGCCTGCCGGAGCCTCGGGCTCGCCTTCGATCCGCTGAGCCCGACCATCACCGCGCTGTCGCTGTCGCTGCTGCTCCGCGCCGACGCGCTCTGGCCTCTCGCCGCGGCCGCAGCGCTCGCAATCGGTTCGAAGTTCGTCGCACGGATCGACGGCCGGCACCTGTTCAACCCCGCCAACATCGCGCTGGTGAGCCTGCCTCTGTGCTACGAGGGCGCCTGGATCTCGCCGGGCCAATGGGGCTCGACCGGACTGCTGGCTGTCGCGCTCGCGGGCGTCGGCGCCATCGTCGCCGGCCGCGCCGCGCGCCTCGACACCACGCTCGCCTTCCTCTGCGCCTTCGCCGCGGCGACCTTCGCCCGCGCGTTCTGGCTCGGCGATCCGATGGCGATCCCTCTTCATCAGCTTCAGTCCGGCGCGCTGCTGGTCTTCGCCTTCTTCATGATCTCGGACCCGGCGACCACGCCCCGGGTCCGCCCAATGCGCATCCTGCATGCGAGCGCCGTCGCCCTGCTCGGCTTCGCGCTTCAAACCCTCTGGGTCTCGAATGCGGGCCCCATCCTGGCGCTCGTCCTCCTCGCCCCGCTCGTCCCGCTTCTGAACCGCCTCGCCCCGAGCCACGCCCCCAATCGCGCTTCCAGTCACGCCGATCGGAGACCCGCATGATCCCGCACCGCCTCGTCTCGGCGCTCGCCGCCCTGGTTCTCTCGCTGCTGCTCGCCCCCGCCGCCCAAGCCTTCTGCGGCTTCTACGTCGCCAAAGCCGACGCCGACCTGTTCAACAACGCCTCCAAGGTCGTGATGGTCCGCGACGGCGACCGCACGGTCATCACCATGGCCAACGACTACGAGGGCGAGCCCTCCGAGTTCGCCATGGTGATCCCGACCCCGGTGGTTCTGAAGCGCGAACAGGTGAATGTCGGCGAGGCCAAGCTGATCGACCATCTCGACGCCTACACCGCGCCGCGCGTGGTCGAGTATTTCGACGAAGATCCCTGCCGCCCGCGGGTGATGGCGGAGATGGCGCGCTCTCTCAGCGCCGCGCCGACCGCCGGCGCGCTCCGCGGCCAACGCGCCCGCGCCCTCGGCGTGACCATCGAGGAAGAGTACTCCGTCGGCGAATACGACATCCTGATCCTCTCCGCGAAAGAGAGCGGGGGCCTCCAGACCTGGCTCGAGCAGAACGGCTACCGCGTGCCGCCCAAGGCGACGCGGGTGTTGGGCAGCTACCTCGCCCAGGGCATGAAGTTCTTCGTGGCGAAGGTGAACCTCGAAGCGCAGTCGAAGCTTGGCTCGGGGCGAGGCGGTTC
>JBCBRF010000329.1:0-1837 GCA_039819865.1 Pseudomonadota bacterium
CGGAGGTCGCGGCGCTGACCGCCGCGGCGGAGCGGGCGGAGGCGGAGCGCGCCGACGTGCAGTCGCAACTGGCCTCGCTCGAGGCGCGATCGGCGCGGCTCCAGGAACTCGAGGAGGAGCGCGAGGCGCTCAATCAAACCACGCTTACGCTCAGGGAGCGGGTCGCCGCGCTCGAGCTGTCGCTCGAGGAGCGGCGCAAGCAGGCCGAGGAGACGCTGCTCCTGCTCGCGGCGGCCGAGAAGAAGGCCGAGGAGCTGTCCGAGGAGGCGAAGGCCGCTGCGGAAAAGCTCACGCGAGAGCAGCGGCTGAAGGCCTTCGCGCAGGCGCAGCTCGCGGATGAGCAGGCGATCAGCTCTTCGGGCCGGGAGGCGCTCGCGCTCGTCAACGCGCAGATCCGGGATCTGAGAAGCGAGATCTCGTCGCTGCGTGGGCAACTCGACGAGGCGGACCAGCGCGACGAGGAGAACCAGGTCGTGATCGAGGATCTCGGCCAGCGGTTGAACCGAGCGCTCGCGCAGAAAGTGAACGAGCTGCAGCGCTACCGCTCCGAGTTCTTCGGGCGGCTCCGCGACGTCCTCGGCGAACGGTCGGACATCCGGGTGGTCGGCGATCGCTTCGTGTTCCAGTCCGAGGTCCTGTTCGCCCAGGGCTCGGCGGAGCTTGGCGGGGCGGGCAAACAGGAGCTCTCGAAATTCGCCGGCGTGATCCGCGAGATCGCGCCGAGCATTCCGGACGAGGTGAACTGGATCCTGCGGGTCGACGGGCATACCGACCGCGTTCCGATCTCGGGCGGGATCTATCGGAACAACTGGGAGCTCAGCCAGGCGCGGGCGCTGTCGGTGGTCGAGTATCTGATCAGTGTCGAGGATTTGCCGCCCGATCGGCTGGCGGCGACCGGCTTTGGCGAGTTCCAGCCGCTCGATCCCGACAATACGCGAGAGGCCTATGCGAAGAACCGCCGGATCGAGCTGAAGTTAACCGAACGCTAAGTCATTTGCTCAGAACGCGGCCGCGCCCGGAGAAGGCCCTCGAACCGCCTTTGCGGCGCCGAACCGCCGTCGCTCCGCCGCCTTGGCGCGCGGCGAATCCCGCCGGCTTGGGAACCGAGCCGAGGAGACCGAGATGGACGCCACTCCCGCGCCGAATGCGGCCTATGTCATCTATATGTTCGTCTGCGTGGCGCTGCTGGCGCTCGTCTATCTGACGCCCGCGCTCGATTTGCGCGGCGTCGGGCGGGTGCGCCGGCGTCGTCGCATCGCCGCCAGCGACGAGGCGGAGTTCGCCGAGGAGGTCGGCGAGCCGCGCACCTCGAGCCGGGCGGAAGCGCTGTTGTTGATCCCGCGGGCCGACCTCACCCTGATGGTCGCAGTGTTGGCGCTTGGGGGCGTGCTGTCGGCCGCGTTGCTCGGCTTTCTTGGGCCGCGGATCCTCGACCAGGCGATCGGGCGCGGCGTCGACTGGATGACGGAGGGAGCCTGGGCGGCGCCCGCGCCTCTGGAGAGGGTCGCGCAGGTGGCGGGGGCTCTGACGCTCGGTCTCGTCGCGCTTCGGATGCTGAGGGTCTTCATGGCGCTCGCCGCGTTTTTGCTCGCGGTCGGCGGCGCGGCGCTGGCGTTGAATTTCGTGCTCGGTCGGCCGCTCCTCTGGTGAGGTTTGGGCTGAGACCTGGGCCGAGCCCTCTTCGGAGACTTGGTCTGAGGCCTGGTCTGAGGCCTGGTCTGAGGCCTGGTCTGAGGCCTGGTCTGAGGCCTGGTCTGAGGCCTGGTCTGAGGTCTGGGCCGAGCGTGCGCGGGGCGCTGCAAAAACGAAAAACGGCGGCCGCGAGGACCGCCGTTTT
>JBCBRF010000330.1:0-1822 GCA_039819865.1 Pseudomonadota bacterium
TTCGACCAGCTCTGGGACGCGGAGGTCCAGGTCGACAGCCCGTACGACCCGAAGAACGAGCGGATTCGGCTGGACGGGTGACGAAGCCTCGGATCGCAAACCGGAAGACCGCGTCGGGCTTCCGGTTCGCGCTCATCTGGATCGCACTCTGAAGCTCAAGCTCAGGGCGACATAACAAAAGCCGGGGCGCGCCCCGGCTTTTCGTCGTTCGGGTGGCGGGATCGGCTTATTCGTCGTCCCAGCCGCCGCGATCGCTGTCGAAGTCGTCGCGGCCCTTCTTCTTGCCGCGATTGGGGTCGCGGCGGGGCTTGTCCTCGAAGCCGCCCGGCTCCGGCGCGGCGCCTGGGGGCGGACCGGAGAAGTCACGCCGCGGCGGACGGTCGCCGAAGTCGCGCCGCGGGGGCCGGTCGCCGAAATCGCGCGGAGGCCGGTCGCCAAAGTCGCGTGGTGGGCGATCGCCAAAATCGCGTGGCGGACGGTCGCCGAAGTCGCGGCGCGGCGGACGGTCGCCATGGTCGCGCGGGGGGCGATCGCCGAAGTCGCGGCGCGGCGGGCGGTCGCCAAAATCCCGACGGGGCGGTCGGTCGCCGAAATCACGCGGCGGGCGGTCGCCGAAGTCGCGGCGCGGCGGCCGGTCGCCATGATCGCGCGGGGGGCGATCGCCGAAGTCGCGGCGCGGCGGGCGGTCGCCGAAATCACGTCGCGGCGGACGGTCGCCAAAGGAGCGCCGCGGACGCTCCTCTTCTTCGATCAGGTCGCCGTCGAGCGCGATGTTGCCGGCCGACATCCGGCCGCGGCGGTCCTCCACCAGCTCGAAAGTCACGGGCTGGTTGTTCGGCAGCGTTTCAAACCCTGCATTCTTCAGTGCGGAGATGTGCAAAAACACGTCGTCTCCGCCCTCTTCCGGCTCAATAAACCCGTAACCTTTGTCCGGATTAAACCACTTAATCTTCCCGGCTGGCATCGTCGCCGCTACTCCTGGGTCGTCTCGTCTCTCTTCGTCGACAGCCCGGGCGGAGGTCGCTGCTGAGAGTCGCCGCGGTCGGGTAGTCTTGCGCGAAGCGTAACATGGGCCGTTAGTATCCGCACCTGATTTTGAAAGCGGCGTTTTCACAGCGTCGCGTCTTTCAGCCGGCCGACGATCCTTCAATGTAGAGCTGTTGTAGAACCGACTATGAATTACAGACATGCCTTTCATGCCGGAAATCACGCAGATGTGTTGAAGCATCTGGTTCTATTACTGGTGTTGAGGAAGCTTGTTGAGAAAGATAAGCCTTTTGTGGCTTTGGATTTATTTGCAGGGCAGGGCTTATACGACCTGTTATTAGATGAGCGGGTGGCGAGAACCGGGGAATGGCGCTCCGGACTGGGCCGGATCGTCGGGCGCGAGGATGCGGGTCCGGGCGCGGCGCCCGAGGCGGTCGAAACCTACCGTCGGGCGGTCCGGGCTTTCCAAAACGGCGCCCTTGAGGACGCGCTTCGCTGGTGTCCGGGCTCGCCCGCTCTGATCCGGGACGCTTTGCGGGGGTCGGACCGCTTGGTCGCGGTGGAGCGGCACCCGGAAGAGGCGGAGGCGTTGCGACGTTATCTGCGAGACGATGCTCGAGCGCGCGTCGCGGAGGATGACGGCTGGCTCGCCGTGAAGGCGCTGACCCCGCCGACGCCGCGACGCGGAGTGGCGCTGATCGATCCGCCCTTTGAAAAAACCGGCGAGTTCGATCGGATGCTCCAAGCTCTCGGCGATGGTCTTAGGCGCTGGGCGACCGGGATCTATTTGCTGTGGCATCCGGTGAAGGATCTGCGCGCGGTGGCGGCGTATGAG
>JBCBRF010000331.1:0-1752 GCA_039819865.1 Pseudomonadota bacterium
CAAGCCCCCAAAATCGAGGCCTCGCCCCGGGCCGCCAGGCGCTGGGGCCGCCAAGCGCTAGGACCGCCAAGCGCTGGGGCTATTTTACGAAGAGCCGGCGCGGGCGATCGCAGAGGCACTCGGCCGCCGCGTCCTCGCGGATCAGAATGCTCTCGGTGATCTCGAGGCCCCAATCCTCCATCCAGAGCCCGGGCATGAAGTGGAAGGTCATCCCCGGCGCGAGCACCGTGTCGTCGGATGGGCGGAAAGAGACGGTGCGCTCGCCCCAGTCGGGCGGATAGGAGAGCCCGATCGGATAGCCGCAACGGCCTTCGCGCTCGATCCCGGCCCGATCCAGAGCGGCGTAGAGCGCCCGAGCGACGTCGCCGGCGCGGGCGCCGGGCCGCGCGACCTCGAGCCCCGACTCGAGCCCCTCGACCAGCGCGGCCTCGGCGCGGCGCATGGCGTCCGGCGGATCGCCCAAGAACACCGTCCGGCAGAGCGGCGCATGGTAGCGGCGATAGCAGCCGGCCAGCTCGAAAAAGGTCGCCTCGCCGGACGCGAAGGGCCGCCCGTCCCAGGTGAGATGGGCCGCGGAGGCGTCGGCGCCGCTCGGCAGCATCGGGACGATCGCCGGATAGTCGCCCCAAGCCCCGTCGGCCCCGCGAATGGCGTCGCGGTAGATCTCGGCGACCAGCTCATTCTTCGGCACGCCAGGCTCGATGCGCTCGAGGACGCCGTCGACCATGGCCTCGGAGATCCGGGCCGCCTTGCGCATGAAGGCGATCTCCTCCTCCGATTTGACCAGCCGCTTCCAGTTCACCAGCGCGGTGGCGTCGATCCATTCGGCGCGAGGGGCGGCTTCGCGCAGCGTGAGATAGGCCTTGGCGGAGAAGTAGTAGTTCTCGAGCTCCACGCCGATGCGGCCCTCGGCGACGCCGAACTCGGCGAGCAGTTCGGCCAAGTGCTGCATCGCATGGCGGTCCGTCGCCTGGACGTAATCGTCGGAATAGCCGCGGATGCGGTCGTCGGACATCCAGACCGTCCGCAACGCGCCCTTGGCGTCCATCGCGCGCCCCCACCAGATCGGATCCTGATCGCCGACCAGAAGCACGCCCTGATGGACGTAGAAGGACCAGCCGTCGTAGCCGGTCAGCCAGGCCATGTTGGAGGGATCCTCGACGAACAACGCGTCGAGTCCCCGGGCGGCCATCTCGGTCCGCACCAGAGTCAGGCGGCGGGCGTATTCGTCGAGCGAGAACGGCGCGCGAGACTCGGACATGGGCGGGCTCCTTTCGATCTGGGCGCTGCGGCGAAAGCGCCGCTGATGCGCGCAGCCGCGCGGCCGAGGGTCATTGACCCAGACCTGACCCCGTGATCGCAGTGGTGGCAACCGCGATCGCGCGCGCCGAACGCCGCGGCGCGGCGTTCGGCGCGCAACGCGAGGTTTCTGTTGGACGCATTCTCGCTCAACGACGTCTTGAGAGCGCGAAACGCGATCGCGGGGATCGCGGACGGGACGCCGCTCGTCCCCTCTCCCCATTTGTCTCAAGTCGCCGGAACCGAGTTCCTGCTGAAGCTCGAGATCGCGCAGCCGATCGGCGCCTTCAAAATTCGCGGCGCTCTGAATGCGGTGCGCGCTCTGCCGCCCACAGTCGAGGGCGTGGTCTGCTGCTCGACCGGCAATCACGGCCGCGGCGTCGCCTATGCGGCGCGGATGGCGGGCCTGCGCGCGGTGGTCTGCATGTCGCGCCTCGCGCCCACCGCGAAGAC
>JBCBRF010000332.1:0-1710 GCA_039819865.1 Pseudomonadota bacterium
CTCCCCTGGGCTGGAGCTCCAGCCCAGGGGAGCCCCGATGTCCGCCGAGCCCGCCGCCTCTTCCGCCGTCGCGCCAGCGCCTGGTCAGAATCGGCGCAGCGCCGACCCGTTGATCGCCCGTCTCTCTGAGATCGTCTCGCCTCTCGGCTATGAGATCGTCGACGTCTCCGGCCATCTCGACGACATCCGCGCCCGCAACGACGCCAACGTGAAGGATTTGGAGGAGCTGGTCCGCCTGACCGATGCGCTGAAGCAGAGCGCCTCGGCCATGGGCGGCGCGGCGCAGTCGGCGTCCGATGCGTCGGCCTCGGCGGTGGCGGCTGCGAGCCGCTCGCGCGAGGCCGCCGCCGCGGGCACGGCGCAGGTCGGCGCGCTGGCCGGCTGGGCTCAATCCGTCGGCGCGCGCTTCGAGACGCTCCGGGATACGCTGGGCGCGGTCGAGGACGAAGCCGAGGAGATCTCCCGCATCGCCGAGCAGGTGAACATCCTCGCGATCAACGCCTCGATCGAGGCGGTGCGCGCCGGGGCCGCCGGGCGCGGCTTCGCCGTCGTCGCCTCCGCCATCACCGAGCTCGCGCAGTCCACCGCCAAGACCACCAGCCGGGTGAAGAGCAATCTCCAGGCGCTGAAGCGTCAGGCGGGCGAAGTGATCGCGGAGGGCCGAGAGATCCACGGCCAGGCGACCGAAGCCGCCGAAGGCGCCAAGCGCATCGACGGCGCCTTCGCGGAGATCGAGACCGCCGTGAGCGGCATCGGCGCGACGGCGTCGGAGATCGCGCGCGAGGCGTCTCAGGTCGATGAGGCCTATGCCGGCTTCACCGCGTCCATCGGGCAGTTCGAGACCGCCGCGACCGCCACCGCCGAGGCGCTCGACAAGTCGAGCGGCCGGATCTCGCGCCTCGTCGACGTCAGTGAGGAGCTGGTGTCGCTCTCCACCGAGCTGGGCGGCGCGCGCGGACAGGACGGCCGCTTCATCGAAGAGGTTCTGCGCATGTCGGCCGCCGTCTCGGCGGCGTTCGAGCAGGGCGTCGCCGAGGGCCGGATCGCCGAGACGGCGCTGTTCGACCAGCGCTACCGTCCGATCCCGGGGTCGAACCCGGAGCAGGTCATGGCGCCTTTCACCGAGTTCACCGACCGCGTGCTGCCGCCGATCCAGGAGGCGGCGCTCGCCTTCGACCAGAAGGTCGTGTTCTGCGCCGCGGTCGACCGCAACGGCTATCTGCCGACCCACAACCGAAAATTCTCCCAACCCCAAGGCGCCGACCCGGTCTGGAACGCGGCGAACTGCCGGAACCGCCGGATCTTCAACGACCGCGTCGGCCTGAAGGCCGGCCGCAACGAGAAGCGCTTCCTGCTGCAGACCTATCGCCGCGACATGGGCGGCGGCGAGTTCGTGATGATGAAGGACCTGTCGGCCCCGATCATCGTCCGGGGTCGCCACTGGGGCGGCTTGCGCTTCGCCTACAAGTTCTGAACCGCCGCCCAAGCCCGCTTTCCAAGCCCGCTTTCCCAGCCCGCTTTCCCAGCCCGCGGCGTCGCGGGCCGAAACCTCGACTCGACGGCCTCGGCGAGAGGGCCTCGCCTCGAGGGGCGTCGAGCCCCTCTCGGCGACCGCGCCCGGCCCCCGGGGGGGGTGGGGAGAGGACACCGGGGAAAAACACAAACCCACGAGTAGAGAGGGTGGGGGGGGGGGGGTTGGAAAGTGGGGGG
>JBCBRF010000333.1:0-1619 GCA_039819865.1 Pseudomonadota bacterium
CGATATCGCCGTCTCCGATCGCGCCGAGCACCGCGTCGGTCAGCACATGGAGCCCGACATCGGCGTCGGAATGGCCCGCGAGGCCGGTGTCGTGGGGCACCGCGACGCCGCAGAGCATCACATGGTCGCTGGAGCCGTCCGCGTTCGGCCCAAACCGGTGGACGTCGTAGCCATGGCCGATCCGCGGGGTCGGCGGCTCGGACGGCGCTTCAGCGCCTTTGGCCCAGATCTCCGCAAAGGCGAAATCGGCGGGCGTGGTGAGTTTGATGTTCTCCGGCGCGCCCTCGACTAGCGCGACGGACAGCCCGGCTGCGCGCGCGAGCTCGGCGTCGTCCGTGACCGCAGTGGCGGCCAGACGCCGGTGCGCGTCGAGAATGCGTGCGAAGCGGAAGCCTTGCGGGGTCTGCGCGCGAACCAGCCCGGTTCGATCGACGAGTTCGCCGCACCCGCCATCGATCTCGCGACGCAGCGTATCGACGACCGGCAGGGCGGCGCAGACCCCGTCGGCGCCGCCCATCAACGCGTCGAGGGTGCGGTCGACGACCTCCGCCGATACGAACGGCCGGGCCGCGTCGTGGATCAAGACCAGATCCGGGTCGCCCCCTTCGGCCATGGCCTCGAGGCCGAGCCGCACACTGTCCTGGCGCTCCGCCCCGCCGATCGCCGGCGGGTCCAGCCGCTCTACCCAGGGCGCAACCGCCGCCGCGTAGAGCGCGGCGTCTTCGGCCCGAATCACCGAGCGGACGCGCTCGATTCTGGGATGCTCGGCGAAGGCCGCGACCGCGCGCGCGAGCGACGCGCGGCCGGCGACCGCGCGATAGGGCTTGGCCGGTCCGTCGCCGGCGCGCGCGCCGCGTCCGGCGGCGACGATGAGGGCGTGTACGCGCATGACCCGGGTGATACGCGTCGCCTCGGCCGCCGTCGAGCGCGCTCTTGCCCTGGGGCGACCCTGTCGCGCCGCCTGCATTCGCCCCGCGCGCAGTCTGAATCTTGCCGAAAGCGCCCGAGAGCGATATCGGGGAGGTTGCTCACGGAATAGGCAAATGACGCAATCGCTCTCAGATGGTTTCAAAGGTTCGCGCCAGGATCTTGCGCGAAGTGAACTGAAACCGATCAGCCTCGGCCAGCACACGCTCGATCCGCCGGTTTTTCTGGCGCCGATGGCCGGCGTCACGGATGCGCCGTTCCGCCGTCAGGTCCGCCGCTTCGGCGCCGGCCTCGTCGCGTCGGAGATGGTGGCGAGCCAGGAGTTCGTGCAGGCGCGCGCCGAGACCGCGCTGAAGGCGGAGATCACGCCCTCGGACGGGCTCGCCGCAGTGCAGCTCGCCGGCAAGGACGTCCACTGGATCGCCGAAGCCGCCCGCATGGCGGAGGCCGCGGGCGCTCCGATCATCGACATCAACATGGGCTGCCCGGCGAAGAAAGTGACGAGCGGCTATTCGGGCTCGGCGCTGATGCGCGACCCGAACTTCGCGTTGGCGCTGATCGAGGCGGTGGTGGGCGCCGTGTCCGTCCCCGTGACGCTGAAGACCCGGCTCGGCTGGGACGAACGCCAGCTGAACGCGCCGGAGATCGCGCGGCGGGCGGAGGAGGCGGGCGTCCGGCTGATCACGATCCAC
>JBCBRF010000334.1:0-1605 GCA_039819865.1 Pseudomonadota bacterium
ATGGCGCTTGGGTCGGCGGCGGCGTGGCGCGGCTCACGGCGACCAACCCCGACCAGCGCCGCCGACCACCCCTCGCCGCCGTCGCGCCAGGCGCGCAGATCGACCGCCAGGCTCCGGTTCCGGCTGGATGAAGATCCGGGGTCAGGTCGAAGGCTATCCACGATAGCGTCTAACGGCTCGACGGCTCATCCCCGCGTGGGCGGGGAGCACGAGCTCGCGCCCCCGCCGATCAATGGGCGGCCCGGCTCATCCCCGCGTGGGCGGGGAGCACTTTTGCATCCGCTGTATGTGCTGTTGATACCACGGCTCATCCCCGCGCGGGCGGGGAGCACCCGTCAACCTCGTTCAAAAAGCCGCCGCCGCCCGGCTCATCCCCGCGGGTGCGGGGGAGCCAGCGCACGCGAGATGCCGCCGAGCGCATTGATGGGTCCATCCCCGCGGGTGCGGGGGAGCCTCGGCGCCGAAAGCCCGATTGCCGAGATCGAGGGGTCCATCCCCGCGGGTGCGGGGGAGCCTTGAGACGCACGCCGCCTACGAGCAAGCGGCCGGGTCCATCCCCGCGGGTGCGGGGGAGCCAGCGGCGTAAGCCCGCCCAGCTGGATTGTGACGGGTCCATCCCCGCGGGTGCGGGGGAGCCACGATCTGCGAACACAGCGCCGCGGCGTCATAGGGTCCATCCCCGCGGGTGCGGGGGAGCCTCGAAGATCCGCTCGCGCCCCTGGCGCGGCAAGGGTCCATCCCCGCGGGTGCGGGGGAGCCCTCGAGGTCATGGACGACCTGATCACCGACCTGGGTCCATCCCCGCGGGTGCGGGGGAGCCGTGTGGGATGAGGTCCGAGACGACTATGGCGAGGGTCCATCCCCGCGGGTGCGGGGGAGCCATCCGCTCGCGGAGCGCCACGATCTGCGACCAGGGTCCATCCCCGCGGGTGCGGGGGAGCCCGCCCGCTTGATCCGAACAGCACCGCAGCGGCGGGTCCATCCCCGCGGGTGCGGGGGAGCCCTACGCCGCGCCGATGGACTACGTCTATTGCCGGGTCCATCCCCGCGGGTGCGGGGGAGCCCAAAAGCGAAACCGGAGACGTCTTCGATGCAGGGGTCCATCCCCGCGGGTGCGGGGGAGCCCGAAATATCCCCCTTCTGCAAGCATCTCTTTAGGGTCCATCCCCGCGGGTGCGGGGGAGCCGGAGGCGGACCTGGAGGGGGCGGACCTGCTGGGGGTCCATCCCCGCGGGTGCGGGGGAGCCGGGAGACCGTAAGCCCTTGACGATGCAGAAAGAGGTCCATCCCCGCGGGTGCGGGGGAGCCAACCGTCCCACCGTCCCAAGACGTCGTTTTTCGGGTCCATCCCCGCGGGTGCGGGGGAGCCTTGCTGAAGGCGGTCGCGCAAGGCGTATTGAAGGGTCCATCCCCGCGGGTGCGGGGGAGCCTCTTGTGCTGCACGATTATGATGATTCCGGCGACAAACGCAAGATGCGGTAGCCGTTTGGCGTGATCACACCACGAGAGGCACACGTAAAACGTGTGATCGGGGTTAAATATGCACGTTTTAAAGAGCTAAAGGTTGCGCGGCTCAACGCTTATGCTCGTAAAGCGAGCATAAGC
>JBCBRF010000335.1:0-1555 GCA_039819865.1 Pseudomonadota bacterium
TTCGACCAGCTCTGGGACGCGGAGGTCCAGGTCGACAGCCCGTACGACCCGAAGAACGAGCGGATTCGGCTGGACGGCTAGGACGCGTCAATGTGTCGATTGAGAATGCTGTGTATCGCTTCCCTTGTTGGGACGCTCGGTTCCAACACTCCTGGCTTCGTTCCAGTCGTCCGTGAGACCCTTAGAAAGTTCACGAGCCTTCGCGTAAATTATGTAATCGCTGGAGCCGGGCAGGTTTATCGACGCTAGTCGATCTCTCGCTCGGTTCCTGACACTCGTTAGTGCGCTAAATGTATCTTGTTGTATGTTCCTTTTGTTCGAGTATCCCAAAAAAGAATCGAGACTTGCAATTCCACTTGCGAGAATAGCAAGAAAAACTGTTATAATAGCGAAGTCCACGTCCCAGCCTAAAAAAACTCTGTATTTTAAAGAGTATGCATTTATAATTCCGATTGCGACAGTTATAAGTATGAGCATAATCTTGAACAACTTATTATTGAAGTCATTTCTGAAAAAATTCCTCGAAGCTGTTCCACGATCGGCTTCAATCAGTTGAAGTTGTCGTTCGACAGAATCTAAAGACTGTTTTACAAGGGTTCTTTGGGATTCTTGATCTAATCGCTCCCAATCATCAACAGAAAGCATAAGTCAGCTCAAAAACCGGAACTGGCCATCCAAAGATACTGGGAAGCATTCCAAAGCTCCGTCTGGTGTTCTTTCTGGACGGCAATAATAACCAGGAGGGACCTCGCCATAGCAGATTCGCAAGTCTTCATCATGCCCAAAGTAGCATGGGCTTATAACATTGTTTTTCATCTTTACATGTTGAATATAGAATTTGAAGGCCTTTCGTGGTTTTCCAGAACACGAGCCCGTAAATCTTTCATTCCAGAATTCATAATCTCTGAATTTTTTATTAGGTAGATCAATTACTTGATCAAAGTATGAAGCAGCATCAACTGCTTCGCAATGATTAAATACAAGGCCTCGTTCCGGCTTCTTCCTCGGCGCGCAGTAGCAGACAATAAGTGGAAATCCGCCAAGCGGAATCCTACGGTGTAGGAATTTCTCCGGCATCTGTCCCCCTCAGAAGATGATATAAATGCTGATCTTGTCGCAGTTGTGCGTAATCATGCGCACTCAGTAGCCCCACATCCTCGTGACTGGGATTAGCCCCAGCATCCAGCAGCGCGGAAACGATTGCAATATCTCCGTTGCCGACAGCATGGAGCAATGCGGTTCGGCCCAGATGATCTGTAGCCTCCAGGTTCGTCGCTTCAGCGAGCAGGCGCTTGACTCTATCGATATCTTGCGCGCGAACAGCCTCGATTAACTCTGTCATGGTTGAGACCCCATATCTAGTTTCTGGCTGAGAATGAACTACTAACTCAATGTGAATCAAGAGAGAACCTATTTGGAACTTAGGCGAACAAAAGTGGACAAAATGCCCGCTGTGAATCGGGTGCAGTGCAGGGTGGTTCAAACTGAATCGCCTTGTGCACTCGCAGTGGCAATGGTGATTCGGCAAGCAGAATGATCCTGCTCCGCCGAATCA
>JBCBRF010000336.1:0-1545 GCA_039819865.1 Pseudomonadota bacterium
GACGACGAACGCCTTGTCCTCGAGCGTCTTGTCCGCATGGATCATCTCGACGATCGGCTGGACGTAGCCGACATAACGCGCCCGGTGCAGGATCTCGGGATCGACGCTCTCCCAGCCCGGCTGCTTGGTGTCCCGGAACCAGGCCTGGAAATGATCCGGAGTCGTGTCGCGGGTGACGAGGAACGCTTCGCTCCGCCCCGGAACCTCGACCGTGAGCGCGCGATAGCAGCGCAGGCCGCCGGTGTAGTAGTTGATCCGCTCGCGCCGCCAGACCGCTTTCTCGTTCATCGGACCCTCGCTGTCGCCGTTTCGGCCGTCGCCCCCGCGCGACCGTCTCCGCGCCCGATGCAAGCAAACTCCAGACCAGGGCTGCGGACGCCATGCTGATAGGAGGGAAGAATGAAGGATGGACGAACGGAGCGCCGATCGGCCGGCCGCCGGACGGCGGTTCAGGGGCTGGCGGCGTCGCTCGCGCTCGGCCTCGGCGGGCGCGCCTCGTGGTCGGAGACGGAAGCGGTCGTCCGGCGCGAGATCATGTTCGACGCTTGGGACGGTCCCGCCCTGCCCGTCGCGCTCGCTCACCCTCGGACGATCACAGCCGCGACCCCGCTGCTGTTCGTGATGCACGGCGTCGCCCGGGGCGCCCGAGGCTATCGCGACGCCTGGGCGGCGGAAGCCGCGCGCTGGGGCGCGATCGTGGCGGCGCCGAAATTCTCGAGCCCAGACTTTCCCAAGGCGGAGGGCTATCAGCTCGGAGACCTGGGCGTGAACGGCGCGCGCAGTCACGACGCGATCGAACCGTTGTTCGACGCGCTCAAATCCGCGCTTGGGCTCGACGCCGAGCGCTATCTCCTATTCGGCCATTCGGCGGGCGCTCAGTTCGCGCATCGCTTCCTGTTCCGCCGCCCCGCCGCCCGAGTGTCGGCCGCGGTGGCGGCGAACGCGGGCTGGTGGCTGCGGCCGATCCCCGACATTCCCTATCCGTATGGCCTCGACGGCGCCCCATACGAGCCGGCGCATGCGGCGCGAGCCTTCGCCCGACCGCTGACGGTTCTGCTCGGCGCCGAGGATCGACGCCGCGACGGCTCGCTCCGCCAGACGGCGCAGGCCGAAGCGCAGGGCCCGCATCGGGTGGCGCGCGGGCAAGCCTTTTTCGCGGCGGCGAAGGCGTTGGCGGAAGCCGAAGGGGCGCCGTTCGCCTGGCGCCTCGCCTATGCCGAAGGGGTCGGCCATTCGAACCGGGCGATCGCGCCCTTCGCCGCGCGCATTCTGCTCGGCGACCGCGCGGACTGAGCGCCGCCGCCGCCTCGATGCGACGGGCCTAAGGCTCGCGGCGCAGGCAGGCGGGAACCAACTGATCCGCCTGAGGCGACAGGAGGCCTGTGTCGCCGACCCGAAAGACCGCGATCGGACGGCCGTCGCGGCGCACCGCCTCCCCGTCCACCGAGCCGTCCAGACGCCGCCCGATCACGGTCTTTCGGGTCGGCGACACAGGCCTCCTGTCGCCTCAGGCGGATCAGTTGGTTCCCGCCTGCGTGCGCCGCG
>JBCBRF010000337.1:0-1503 GCA_039819865.1 Pseudomonadota bacterium
CGCGCGCGAATAGGAGATGAAGACCTTCATCGGCGCGGTCGCGGTCTCGGCGGCGGGCGTCACCGTGTTCTCGGTCGGTCGTCCATCCATCGTTCCCCTCCCCGTTCCCCTCCCCGCGGGCGCTCAGTCGGAAGTCTAACGCGCGCGTCGGCGCGTCGAAACCGAACGGTCGCGCAGTTGTCGAGAGCGCCGCGCCGGTCAGAGGTCGAAGCGGCCGGCCTCCTCGTTTTTTTCGAGCGCTGCGGCGGGAAAAGCGCGGCCGTTCATGACGCCCCACACGCCGGGGTCGAGGATCTGGGCGGCGAGGATGGCGGCGCCCAGGTTGAAGGAGGCGTCCGAGTCCGCGAGCGAGAAGGGCCGCATCGCGCCGGTCAGGACCACGGTCTTGTCCGGGAACCGGCCGGCCCGCTCCGCCAGATGGCGGGCGGTGCGGCCCATCGTGCTGGTCCCGTGGGTGAGCAGGATCGACCGCTCGGGCGCGGCGGCGATCGCATCCGTGATGCGCGCGCGGTCGGCCTCGTCGATATCGAGGCTGTCCTTTAGGAACAGGATCTCGACTGCGACCTCCGGGCCGCGCGCCTCCTCGAGCATCCGAGCGAGATGCGAGCCGCCGTCCTCGCGGAAGGCGAGGCCCTCGGTGCGGGCGTCATGGACCTTGTCGAGGGTCCCGCCGGTGACGAGGATGCGCAGATCGAGGGGGAGGCCGGTCATGTCGTTCGTCCAGTTCGAAACCGCCCAGAGCGAAGGCGCTCAGAGCCAAGGCGCCCACGGCGAAACCGCGCGCGCCCGCATTCTGATCACAGGGTTCGAGCCGTTCCATCAATGGACGGTCAACTCCAGCTGGGAAGGCGTCAAGCGGGTCGCTGCGCGTCGACGGGACGTGGCGGCGCTCCGACTGCCCGTGGATCACGCGGCGGCGGCCGAGGCGATCGGGGCGGCGCTCGCAAGGCATCGGCCGGAGATCGTGCTGATGACGGGTCTGGCCGACGATCGGGAGTGCCGGCTGGAGCGGATCGGGCGCGATCTGTCGGGGCGCGCGTTCTCAGGGGCCTGGCGCTGGGCCGAGGCGGAGCGGGCGATCCGGGCGGCGGGCGGCGCGGTGCGCGCCTCGGAGGACGCCGGCGGCTATGTCTGCGACACGAGCTATGCGGCGGCGCTCGCGGTTCGGGACGAGGGCGCGCGACCGAGCGGCGACGGGCCGGTCGCGGTCGCCTTCCTCCACGTGCCGCCTTTGTCCGAGCGCTGGCCCGTCGAGCGGATCGCCGACGCGATCGAGGCGGCGCTGGTTCCTTACGATCGCGACGGCGCGGCTTGAGCGCGCCCGAGCCCGACGGCGAGAACGCCATCGCGCACAGCAGGATCGGCGCGGCCCGCATCGCCGACGCGTTGGACGACGCCTCGGCCAATGCGAAGCGGACCTTCTGCGCTTTCGTCCGATTGCGCGTTCCGGGACGTTTCAGCATGGGGTCGGCTCGCGATTACTTCACCACTGCGTTTAACTGA
>JBCBRF010000338.1:0-1418 GCA_039819865.1 Pseudomonadota bacterium
GCCAAGCGCGCTGGCGCCGGGCCTGCCTGAGGATTGCGTCAGCCATTTCGTGCTCGCCGGCGCCACGATCGGCCAGGAAGGGCACGTAGACGGCCGTGGCGTCGCGCAGCATCGCCTGCGGGACGCCGAGCGGCGTGCGGGCGCCGGTTTTGATCCGCTCGGAGTGTTTCCGCGCCAACCAGTCGAGGCGCTCCTCCATCGGCGCGCCGAGCCGCGGGCGGTCGGCGCCGGGCAGGAACAGGAAAAAGCCGTGCGTCTCACCCGGAAAATGCGGTCCGCCGAGAGCGCCGCCGGAGATTTCCGACGGCGGGACTTGCCGGAACACGGCCTTCGGCGGGTTCTCCGAGAGCGTCTCGATATAGAAATCCGCGCCGGCCGTGACCGTGATCAGGCGAAAAGCGTATTCGAACTGGGTCCGCTCCGCGAGGACGCGCGCGTGAGGATCGTCGGCGCTGGCCGGCAGCGGGTTCGAGCGATCGGGCGGCAGCGCGGGCTGACCGGGTTCGGGGGTCTCCGGATCGAGGGCGTCGGCGGGAAGCATGGGCGGCTCGTCGTTCGGCGGGCGCTGGGGCGCAGGAAGCTTCGCAGAGCTTAGCCCGGATCTCTCGCCGTTTGGCTAACGCTGGATGAAATCGGCGCGAGGGCTCGGGAGCCTGGGGGCGCCGCGTGGACGGCCCGTTTCTCGAGGCTTCGCCGTCGAGGCGCGGATATCGGCGCGCCCCGCGCCGTTCGTCGGCCGCCGTCGCGCTCCGAGCGCTCCGAGCGCTCCGGGCGCGTTCGGGGCGCCGTTCGGGCCTTTCTTCGCTGAAATCCATCCACTGGATGGATTTCCGGGCGCTTCGAAAGCCTCTCTCGCCGGAGCCGCCGTCGCGCCGATCGAACCGGCGATCGCGGTCGTCGCCGCAAGGATCGAAGATCGGCGCAGCCGGCGGTCCGAAACCGAGGGTTTCGGTCCGTCCTTGCGGCGGCGGGCGCGATCGGCGAGGCGGGAGGGGCGGCGGAGGATCGGGCGGGAGAGGCGGGCCCTCTCTCGATGGTGAGCTTGAGCGTCTCGTTCCGCCGCCGCGGCGCGGCGCGCCCAGGCCGGCGCCCAGGCCGGCGCCCAGGCCGGCGCCCAGGCCGGCGGCGAGGCCGGCGCCCAGGCCGGCGGCGAGGCCTCGATGGCCGAGCCGACGGCGCACACCGCGCGAAATGCCGGCGGCGAGGTCTCGATGGCCGAGCCGACGGCGCCCCTTTTCGGGCTGGGCGGGCAGGGGGCTAGCCGTGGTCGAGCATGGGATCGCTCCGCGTCCCGCGCCTCTGCGCCGCGCGGGCGTGGGCGGCGAGCGCCTCGATCTCCTCCGGGCGCCCCGCAGGGCGCGCCGGTCGCAGTTTCGTTTGACATTCATCAAGACATCGCCGCGCGCCTCCGTCATAAG
>JBCBRF010000339.1:0-1386 GCA_039819865.1 Pseudomonadota bacterium
GTCGCCGGCGGCGCCCTGGGCGGCCAGCGTCGCGCCGGTGAGGGCGGTGGTCAGGAGCCTGTCGCCCGGCACGCTGACGACGACGGGGGTCGTCGGGGGCAGGGTTATCGGTGCCGAGAACAGCACCGCCTGGCGGAACTCACCCTCGGAAATCGCGTGAACGTCGAGATTGAAGTCCGCCATCGCCTGCTCCTCGCCGCGAGGCCGGGCGGCACAGGCGCCGCTGCCGGCTCGGTCAGATCCGTCCCCCGACGGGTCCTCCACCGAGGGTTGAGCTATGGGGGATCGGTCGTAGGGTCAATCTTAAGGTTCGCCCCTGGGTAGAATTGTCATCGAAACGCTCCCGTAACGATACATGGTCCCGTCCTCTGTTCTTCCGGTGTTCCGCAACACACGTGATCAGGGAAAGCGTACCTCGCAGCTCAACCCCGAGGGCACCTCGCCCTCGGGATTGGCAAACTCCAGGCGCACGCGGAACGTGCCGCTGGCGACATCGACGACGGGCGCCTTGTGCGTGACGGTGGCCTCGAAGCGCCGGGCCACGCCCTCCTCGGTGCGCACCTCGGCGGCCTGGCCGACGCGGACGGCGTCGAACGCCTCGACCGGCAGGTAGAGGGTGGCGATCAGCGGGTCGAGGCGCACCACCTCGATCACGGTGGCGGCCTCGGCGACGTATTCACCGACCTCCAGCGCCACGTCGGTGACGACCCCGTCGACCGGGCTGCGCAGCTGCTTCTCGCGGAGCGCCGCGGCCACCTCGTCGCGCGCCAGCGAGGCGAGCTCGCGATCGAGCCGGGCGCGCGCGAGCTCGGCCTCCAGCGCGGCGACCTCGCGCTGGATCTCCTCGAGGTCGCGCACCGTCATGGTGTTGCGCGCGGTCAGCCGCTCGACGCGGGCCAGCTGGTCGCGCGCGAAGGCGAGCTGCGTCTCGCTGGCCGAGACGGCGATCTCGCTGGCCGCGCGCGCCTCGGCATTGGCCAGCGTCGCCCGCTCGACCTCGGCCGAGAGCTCGGCGATCAACTCGCCCTCGGCCACCGCATCGCCGACCTCGACATGGATCGCCGCCAGAACGCCGCGCACGGCCGTCGACAGCGCCGCCGTCACCGAGGGCTCGACCAGGCAGGAGGCGAACTGCGCCGCCCGGTTCAGCGCATCGCCGGGATCCGCACGCCCCGGATCGCTGGCCACCGGCGACAGCGCCAGGAGAACCGCGGCTCCCCATGCGCCGAAGGCGGCGACAGCGCCGGCTGTCGCGCCGGAGGCGCCGCGCCGCGCGACCCCGCTCATTCGCCCGCCCCCGCGATGCCCAGCAGGCGCGCCAGCCGCGTGTCCTGGCCGACCAGGTGCTGGCGCCGCGCGGCGGTGCCGGCCTCGGCCCGGCGCACG
>JBCBRF010000340.1:0-1347 GCA_039819865.1 Pseudomonadota bacterium
GCGGTCAGCCGGCTTCTCGGCTGGTGGCTGATCGACAATTGCCCCTCGCCCGAGCGCTGCAGCCCAGTGACGCGCGAGCAGCTGTTCGATCTCTCGCGCCTGCCGGATGAGTTCGGCCCGGTCGCCGCGCGGATCGAGGCGGGGGCCCTGGTGGTCGACTGGTCCCATGGCGAGGGGTCCAGCCGGTTCGATCCGGGCTGGCTCTCGGCGCATGACTACGGGGCGGGCTATGACGGCGAGGACCGGCCCGAGCCCCGGCTCTGGCGCGCGGCCGACATGCCGGAGCCGCCGACGGTCGAGGGCGCGCGGATCCTCGAAGACGACCAGGCGCTCGAGGACTGGCTCTCGGCGGTGGCGGTCTACGGGTTCGGGCGGCTGCGCGATGCGCCACGGGCGCCCGGGGATGTCGAGCGGATCTGCGCGCGGATCGGGACGATCCGGGAGACCAATTTCGGGCGGGTGTTCGATGTGCGGGCGCGGCTCGACGCGGACAGCGCGGCGTATCTGCCGGTGCCGCTCGAGGGCCATGTGGATCTGCCGACGCGGGAGTATCAGCCGGGGCTGCAGGCGCTCCATTGCCTGGAGAATACGACGGCGGGCGGGCTCGCGACGATGGCGGACGGGTTCGCGATCGCGGAGGCGCTGCGCGCGGCGGATCCGTCGGCGTTCGAGACGCTGACGGAGAGGCCGATGGTGTTCGCGAACCGGGCGAAGAGCACGGATTATCGCTGGCGGGCGCCGGCGATCGGGCTCGATCGCGCCGGGCGGTATGTCGAGGTGAGGGTGGGGCCGTTCCTGCGCGGGCCGCAGGCGGAGCGGCCGGAGCGGATGGCGGAGCTGTATCGCGCGATCCGGGCGATCACGCGGCTGGCTCGCGATCCGGCGTTCCAGACCCAGTACGCCTACGCGCCCGGCGATCTGGTGCTGTTCGACAATCGCCGGCTGTTGCATGGCCGGACGGCTTATGACGGGGCGCAAGGCGCGCGCTGGCTGCAGGGCGTCTATCTGGAGCGGGACGAGCTCTATTCGCGGCTTCGGATGCTGCGGCGGGCGAAGCGCGCGGCGATGGTCGGCGGCTGAGGCGCGACGGCGGCGGGGGCGCCGTTCGGGAGACGCTCTGTCGGCGATTGGCTCGCGGGGGTGTTGGGTGTGTGGCGCACCGCAGCCCCTTGGGCCGGTCTCAGACCATCGAAGCACTGAACCACTGAACCACTGAAATCGCGCTACCGTGACGGACCCCTCGGGCGCGGTCGCACTCGTGACGTGTCACAGCCCGTTGGGCCGGTCCTCGCTGAAATCCGTCCATTGGACCGATTTCCCGGCGCCGTCGAACCCCGGGCGCCGTTG
>JBCBRF010000341.1:0-1301 GCA_039819865.1 Pseudomonadota bacterium
CGGCGAGGACGCGCTGCGCCTCGACGGATCGGGCTCCGCCAACGACGGCGTCTCGCCGGTGATCATCGGCGGCCATGACTGGGCCGGCGCCTGGGCCGTCGATTCGCAGGGCCAGCCCCTTCTCCCGATCGGCCGCGGCGGCGAGCGCCAGCGCGAGCTGGCGCTGCGCTTCGGCGTCAACGTCGTCATGTACGCCTACACCGGCAACTACAAATCGGACCAGGTCCACATCCCCTCGCTGCTGGAGCGGCTCGGGAACTGATCCCGCCGCCGCCGCTCGGGCCTGCGACTCGGACCTGCAACGAGAGCACAGGAAGACCCCATGTTCACCGCCGCGACCGACCTCGTCGCCCGCCCCCTGCTGCCGCTCGAGCTGACGATCGCGTTGATCCTGCTCGGCGCCGCGGTCGTGGGCTTCGCCGTCTGGCGCGGGCACAAAGGCGCCTGGCTCCGCGCCGCCGCCGTCGCCGCCCTCGCTTTCGCATTGCTCGACCCCGCCGTCCTGAACGAGGAGCGCGAGGGCCAGGCCGACATCGTCGCGCTCGTGATCGACGAGAGCGAGAGCCAGAGCATCGAGGACCGCGCCGAAACCGCCGCCGCCGCGGCCGCCGAGATCGAGGCGCGCATCCAGGCGCTGTCGGAGGCCGGCGGCGGCCGCGCGCCGATCGAAATCCGCACCATCCGGGTCTCCGGCGACGGGATCGAGGGCACGCGGCTCGTTTCCGCGCTCGCCGAGGGCCTGTCCGACACGCCGCCCGACCGCGTGGCCGCCGCGATCCTGGTGACCGACGGCGCCGTGACCGACGGCGATCGCCGGCCGCCCGCATTCCGCGAGGCGGTCGCCGCGGCGCTCGCCGCGCGCGGCGGCGACGGCGCGGTTCCGCCGGTCCATCTGCTGCTCACCGGCCGCTCCGACGAGTTCGATCGCCGCATCGTGGTCGAGTCCGCGCCGGGCTTCGGCCTGGTCAACGAGCCCGTGACCATCCGGTTCCGCATCGCAGAGAGCGGCCGCGGCGAGGCCGTCGGCGGCCGGGTCCGCCTGTTCGTCGACGGCGAGATGAAGCGCATCCTTCCCGCTCGCGTCGACCAGCCGCTCTCCGTCCGCTTCCCGCTCGAGCATGGCGGCGCGACGGTGGTGGAGCTGCGTCTCGACCCGATCGAGGGCGAGCTGACCGCCCGCAACAACGTCGCCGCCTTTTCGATCAACGGCGTCCGCGACCGGCTGCGCGTGCTCCTGGTCTCGGGCGAGCCCCATGCCGGCGAGCGCACCTGGCGGAACCTGTTGAAATCCGACCCGGCGG
>JBCBRF010000342.1:0-1238 GCA_039819865.1 Pseudomonadota bacterium
CTTCACCGCCAGAAGCGCCAGTTCCTGCGCCAGGCGGTCCTCGGAGAGCTCCGCGCCCACCTCGATCAGCGCCGCAAGCTCGATTTCCTGACGCAGGAGTTCAACCGCGAGGCCAACACGCTCTGCGCGAAAAGCCAGGATCCCGCACTGACGGAGACCGGGCTCGCGCTGAAGGTGGCGATCGATCAGTTGCGGGAGCAGGCGGCCAACGTGGCGTGATGGCGGCCGGCGCGCGCAACAGCGTTGATTCCGGCGCGCGTCCGAACCACAAACGAGCGCGAGGGGCCGAGGCGATGGGGATGAGAGGCGAGGTGCGGCGGTGCGGCCAACCGATCCAGGCGAGGAGACCGAGGCGCCCCCGAGCGCGCTGCGCCGGAGAGGGCTGCTCCTCGTGATCTCCTCGCCGTCGGGCGCGGGCAAGACGACGCTCGCCCGGCGGCTGCTCGACGCCGACCCGAACCTGGTGATGTCGGTCTCCGCGACGACCCGGCCGAAGCGGCCGGGCGAGGTCGAGGGGCGGGACTATTTCTTCCTCGACCACGGTCAATTCGAGGCGCGGATCGCCGCTGAGGCGTTCCTCGAGCATGCGCGGGTGTTCGACAATATCTACGGCACCCCACGCGAGCCGGTGGAGACCTGGCTCGGCGAGGGGCGGGACGTGCTGTTCGACGTCGACTGGCAGGGCGCGCAGCAGCTTCGGCAAACGATGCGGGACGATCTGGCCAGCGTGTTCATCCTGCCGCCGTCGATGGCCGCGCTCGAGGCGCGGCTGCGCGGGCGGGGGCAGGACAGCGAGGAGGTCGTGCGACGGCGGATGACCAAGGCCGGCGCGGAGATCAGCCACTGGGCCGAGTACGACTATGTGATCGTGAACGACGATCTGGACCGAGCGGAAGCGCGGCTGAAGGCGATCCTCGCGGCCGAGCGGCAGAAGCGGGCGCGCCTGATCGGCCTCACGGAGTTCGTGCGCGGCATGATCGGGCCGGAGGCCTGAGCCCACGACCTGGTTTTCGGCGAGGTCTGAGAGGCGACCCCGAACCAAGACCATTGTTAGGGAGACGACCGAGATGACCGACGGCCTCTACACGCTCGACGGCGTCGCGCCGGAGATCCACGAGACCGCCTGGGTCGCGCCGGGCGCGCATCTGATGGGCAAGGTTCGGCTCGCCGAGGAGGCGAGCGTCTGGTTCAACGCGGTGCTCCGCGGCGACAATGAGTGGATCTCCGTGGGCGCGCGC
>JBCBRF010000343.1:0-1228 GCA_039819865.1 Pseudomonadota bacterium
GGCGGAGCCCCAGATGGAGGCTCCGCCGACCGGAGCCCGTCGCCGGGATCGTCGGCTTCTCCGGCCGGCTCGCGGTTCCGGAGCGGCTGGCGGAGGAGATCACGGCCCGGCCGCCGGTGCTCCTGACCCATGGCGACCGCGACGAGGTGATCCCGGTCGAGGCGATCCACGAGGCCCGCGCCGCGCTCGCCGCGGTCGATGTGCCCGTCCGCTGGCGGATCTGCCAGGGCGCCGGCCACGAAATCCCGCCCGAAGCGCTCCAGCTCGCCGCCGAGTTCATCCACGAGCGGCTGTTCGCGTGAGGCCCCGGAGGCCGGCCGATCCCGCGGGCGGGGCCGCGACCCCTTGCTCCCCCTCCGCCCCGCGCCATGTCGTAATTCCGTCGCATGCCGATGGTAGAAGCTAGCCCCGCAGTGAGGCCGTACATCTTGGGGTTTTCTAAAGTGCGACACCCGATATATGGTTTCTCTAGACTGAGGAAGGTCGCGTAGGGCCGTTCGAGGTCATTGGGGACGGGGGCGTCCCGTCCCGAGCCGAAGCGCCGGGAGGGATGATCGATGCCGATAGCCGTGACCGAGGCTCTCAGTCCGCCGCCCTTCGTGCGCAACCCGGCCAGCCTCCGCGACCATCCAGCCCTCGTCCTGAACGCCGATTTCCGACCGCTCTCTTATTTTCCATTGTCGCTCTGGTCCTGGCAGGACAGCGTGAAGGCGGTGTTCCTGGAGCGCGTGGACATCATCGCGGAGTACGATCAGGAGGTCAGAAGCCCGAGTTTCTCGATGCGCCTGCCGTCGGTGATCGCGCTTCGCGACTATGTGAAGCCGGCGCTTTATCCGGCCTTCACGCGCTTCAACCTGTTCCTGCGCGACGAGTTCCGCTGTCAGTATTGCAACGCGAGCGGCGAGATGACGTTCGACCATGTGGTGCCCCGCTCGCGGGGCGGCCGCACCACCTGGGAGAATGTCGTGGCGGCCTGCGCGCGCTGCAACTTGAAGAAGGGCAACCTGACGCTGGCGAAGGCGAATATGAGCCTGGCTCGGAAGCCGGCGCGCCCGACCGCCATCCAGCTGCAGAACATCGGCCGGAAGTTCCCGCCGAACTATCTGCACGACAGCTGGATGGACTATCTCTACTGGGACGCCGAGCTGGAGGCCTGATCCGGCGCGTTGCGAGGGGCCGCGGCCGCTCGACCCGTCGAGGGTCTCCCGGCCGCCGGTTCGTCGCCGCC
>JBCBRF010000344.1:0-1216 GCA_039819865.1 Pseudomonadota bacterium
CGAAAGCCGAACAGGCCGACGAACAGACCGATCAGCGCGACCGACGCCACCTCGATCCAGGCGACGCGCGAGGAGGCCTTCGCCGCCGACTGCGAGACGGCGATCAGCTCCGCCGCCATCGCGCCCTCGACGCGCTTCAGCACGCCCAGATAGGCGGTCGACGTCTTGAACCATTGCGGTCCCGTCACGCCCTTCAGATCGCCGGTCCCGACGCTATCCTCAGCAACCTTGCGCAGCGCTTCGATCGCGGCGAAGTCCGCGCTCTTGGCGATCCCCGCGATCCGCGCCTCGCCGGCCGCGTCGGACAGATGCGCCGCTCGCTCGAGCAGCACCCGCTGGCGGCCCTGAAGATCGCGGTACTGCCGGATCAGCGCCTTGTCGAACGCGCCCGAGCCGAAGCCCGCCGCGCCGACCGCGCGCTCGACCCCGGCGAACTCCTTAGCCATCAGCACATAGCTGTAGGCGAGACTCAGCTTCGCCATGTCCGCCTGCGAATTCGCCTCGAGCGAATCGTCGGCCGTGCTGAGCAGCGAGCGGATCAAACCGGTGTAGAACGACACGGCGTCGCCCTTCGCGATCGTCTGCGCATCGATCTGCGAGCGAATCTTGGCGATCGCGCCGATGCCGGCTTTGATCTTCTGCGCGCGCTCTACGACGAGCGCCGTGCGCTCGGCCGACAGATCGCTGACCGGATAGGCCGTCACCGCCGCGCCGACCTGGCTGAGCGCCTTGTCCGTCAGCCTGCGCTGGCTGGAGAGTTCGGAACCGAACGCCGCGCCCTCGGAGGCGATGAAACCGGCCGACATGCCGCGTTCTTTCTGGAGCTCATGCGCGAGCGTGCTCGCCTGCGTCGAGAGCTCGACCAGCCGTCGGATCTTGTCTTCCCGGTCGCTGTCGACGAACGCGCCGGAGATCAGGATCGCGCCGAAGACGAGAGCGGCCGCCAGCGGCGCCAGCATCACGGCGTAGATCGGGGCCGAGGTCCGCCAGCCGGGGCGAACCGTCTCACTCTTCCTGGGCTCTTCAGCGCGTTGAGACACGGGAAACGCTCCTAAGACAAGATGCTTAACGGGAGAAATCTCGATAACTCTCTCACGAATAGCTTTCGGATTGGTTGCGCCCGCCTGCATGCGCAATCCGACCGGTCGCACCCTATCGCTGGACGCTTGGGTCGACCGTAAGCGCTTTGGGGGCTCGATCGCAAAGGGCGCGACCG
>JBCBRF010000345.1:0-1201 GCA_039819865.1 Pseudomonadota bacterium
TTGTGCCTCATCCATGTCGCCGCATTTCTGCGCTTCGGAAGTCTGCTGCTTCCACGCCCCTCGAATTGCGCCGAGCGGCGCCGCTCGCGACACGCCGAGCACTTCCCACCAGCGGAGCTGCGACGTCTTCTGAGCGCCGCTAACCGCCGGCAGGCCCGTGAAGCCCTCAAAGGCGCGGTCGGCGATCAAGCCGCCCCCGTGCCGCTCCAGCGAGCGCATGGCTTGCAGCGCGAGCGTCAGGCTGCGCGCGTTGCCTGCGACACTCTCAAATCGATCCTGAGCCATCGCGACCGGCTGGCCGCGGCGCTGGAAGTAGATCGCCACGCCAGGATCGGCGACGCGTTTGCGCTGCGACGACAGGCTCCCGCCCGTCAGGTTCATTGAGATAGAGATTTCTTTCGCGCCGATGCGCTCGAGCTCGTTCCAAAGATCATCGACGACCTTCGAGAGCGAGAGTTCGCGATTGGCGTTGCGGTGCGATCGGAATGCGGTGTCGCTTTGGCGCGAGCCTTTCCATCGCGCCCAGCCTTCGGGCCACTGAAGCGGGGATGCGATGCTCATCTCGCCACCCCCAACTCGCACGCCCCGGTTTCGCCCCGGAAACCCGTGAACGCCTGTGGAATCTGACGCACTTTCGCGCCGCCTAATGTCAGCAAAAGCAATGACTTACGCGAAGGCGCGTGCGTTCGCAATGCAGAGGTCGGGAGTTCGATCCTCCTCCGGTCCACCAAGTACGACAATGGCTTAGCCCTCCGTTGGGTTTCGACCGCCCCCGATTACGCCCCGGATTGGGGTCTGTTCAGATGGTCCAGAACCGACGCCTGAGCGTCGGGCGAATGGTGCCAATAGACCGTCTCGACGACGCGCATCGTCACGCCGAAGAACGAACAGACGTCCGCCGGCCGCGCGCCGGCTTGCATCGCCCAGGTGATGGCGGTGTGTCTGAGCACGTGCGGCGTCACCGCGGCGTCGAGGCCCGCACGCGCCCTCGCCGCCTTCCAGGTGCGCTTAAGCGACTGGATCGGCTTGCCGTCCCACTCGACCAGCCAGCGCCGCGTCGTCCCGCGCCAGCGGCGCAGGTGGTTCAAGAGCTTTCGCGGCAGCCGGACGGTCGGCGCGCGCTTGTTCGTCTCGGTCTCGGCGGCGCTTTTGCGATAGATCAAGCCACGCTCGAGATCGACATGACCGCCGGTCATCGACG
>JBCBRF010000346.1:0-1193 GCA_039819865.1 Pseudomonadota bacterium
ATCACGGCGAGCGACAGGAGCGCCGCCGCGATCGCCGCCGTCGCTCTGGAAACAGCGGCTGCGCCCAAGGCGCGCATCCGAAGATGTCGCCGCGCGCGGTCCCAGTTCGACATGACGCCGCTCGACATGACGCCGCTCGACATGGCGCTCCCCTCGTATTCGATCGGTCCACGCGCGGCGGCGCCGATTCCCTCAACGCACGCCGCTTTCGGGACGCGGTGGCGAGAGGTCGCGTCCTCCGAGCGCGCCGTCAAGAGGGCGAGACGCGCCAGGGCGCGATCGGCGGGAGCGCGCTGACGTTCGGGTTGCGACAGGCGATCGGCGCATCGGACAGCTCGACCCGGAATTCCTCGCCGTCGGTCACGTCGCGGACATAGACCTCGCCGCCCCGGCGAAGATGCAGGTAGCAGAATTCGCCGGCGGGGTAGTTGAAGCAGAAGCGTCCGGCGTCGACGCGCCAACGGCCGATCTCGCACGGGCCGTCGACGAAGCGCCACTCCGCGCGGTTCCCCTCTCGGGCGAAACGCTCAAACCCGTCGAGCCGGCCCGCTTCGTCGAAATAGACGACCGTTTTGCCGCCGACATAGGCGCGCCAGGTTTCGGCGGTGAAAGCGGTCTCTCCCGGTCCCGGGCGGCTCCAGTCCGACGGGGCCTCGGACGCGTTCGGGGACGGCGTCTCGAGCGGCGGCGCCGGCGTGTCCGCCCACGCGACGCCGCTCACGGCGGTCCAGGCCGCAGCGGCGAACAGGAGCGCGATGCGGAGGCGCGTCGGGCGATGGCGGGAGCCGCGGCGGCTCAACTCACCAACCCCGGTTGGCAGGACAGAACCTCGGACGTGATTTTGACCACCGCCTGTTCTCTCCCGTCGCGCTCCTGCACGATCCACTCGCCGTCGCGCTCGAACTGCCGAAAGCAGTGGCGATCGTCGTAGTTGAAGCAGAATATCTGGTCCGCGTAGTCCCAGGTGCCCTCGTAACAATCGCCGTCCGCATAGACGAAAACGACTTTGTTTGAATTCGGAACGTAGTACTCCTTGCCCATGAGACCGTAGTTTTCCGGATAGCCTTTGCGGGTCTCGTAATAGAGGGTCTTGCCCTCGACCCGGGCGCGCCAGGAGGCGCCGTCGAACGGGCGTTCTTGCGAGGCCGCCTCGTCGGGCGCGGTCTGCGCGATGCGAGGGCCCGCTGTCGGCG
>JBCBRF010000347.1:0-1141 GCA_039819865.1 Pseudomonadota bacterium
TATCGCTACATCCAGCAGACCGAGCAGCAGCAGAAGCAGGCGATGCTCGAGACGCCGGAGATCAAGCGGGACGTCGAAAGCGGCGTCGTCGCCGCCGCCCGAGGCCAGCGCCAACAGCCGCGCCTCCACTTCGATCAGCGGCTTCAACGCGCGCATCACGCTGTAATAGCGGCCTTTTTCGAGTTGCGCTTGCGCTTCGAGCACCGCCGCGCCTTCGGCGAGCGGCGCGAACGCGGTCGCGAGAGCTCCGAGCATCGAGGCCAGTTCGGGCCCCGCCTCCGCCGCCTCGACCGAGCCCGCCACCACCAGCTGCGCCGCGTAATAGGCGCGCGTGACCGGCGTGTTCGCCTGCTCAGGATGCAGCGCGTCGCGCAGCCGCAGAATCGAGGCGTTCGGCGTCATGATCTTGAGCGTCGTCTTCCGGTCGCCGTTCTCCATCACGACGCCGTTGATAAGCACGCGCTCATTCGGTCCGAGCTTGAGAACCAGGCCAGCCATGACTCAGGCCGCCCTGACTTTGAGCGCGTCGACGAGACCGCCCATCACGGAGCCGTTCACATTGATCAGGCTTTGAACGTCTTCCTTGCCCTCGAGCACCTGCTCGCCATGGCGCACCGAGAACACGGCGAGCCCCAGCAGTTGGACGCGGAGCGGCTCCGGCAGCTGGTTGCCGTCGTCCGCCAGATCGACCGCCAGCACCGACCAGAGGCGGTTGTTCATATGCACCGCCTTGGCGAGATCCGCGGGCCCCGCGGCCTCTTTCTGCGCGGCGCGCAGCGCGGCGTTCACCCGCTGAAAAGCCTGCAGCTCGATCGTCTGCGGCGCGCCGACCGACTGGGCCGATTTCTGATATCCAGCGGCGGCGAAGGCGTTGGCGTTCATAGACCAGGTTCTCCTGTGCGGCGCTCGCGCGCCTGTCGTTGGCGTTCTTAAAATTCAGCCTTAGTCCAATGACCCAAAGGGAGAGCCGGGGCGGGCGAATGCCCGCCCCGACGAGAGGTCGCTTACCGGAACAGCGACAGGATGTTCTGCGGACCGGAGTTCGCGATCGACAGCGCCTGGGTGCCCAGCTGCTGCTGCACCTGGAGCGCCTGGAGCTCGGCCGAGGCCTTCTCCATGTTGGTGTCGACCAGCGCGCCGA
>JBCBRF010000348.1:0-1138 GCA_039819865.1 Pseudomonadota bacterium
GCCATGGGTCAGGAGCACCGGCGGCCGGGCCGTGATCTCCTGCGCCAGCCGCTCCGGAACCGCGAGCCGGCCGGAGAAGCCGACGATCCCGGCGACGGGCTCCGGTCGGCGGAGCCCCAGATGGAGGCTCATCATCGTCCCCTGGCTGAAGCCCAGCAACAGGCAGCGGTCGGGACCGAGCCCATGGGCCTCGCATTCGGCGTCGATGAAGCCGTCGAGCGCCGTGCTCGACCGGGCGAAGCTCTCCGTCATCTCCGCGTCGGAGGAGCCGTCGATCCAGGGGATCGGGAACCATTGGCGGCCGAACGGCGCGGCGCGGCAGGGCTCCGGCGCGTTCGGGGAGACGAAGGCCGCGCCGGGGAAGACCTGGGCGAGCGGCCCGGAGAGGCCGAAGAGGTCGTTCCCATCCGCGCCGTAGCCGTGCAGCAGCATGATGAGCGCGGTCGGCGCGCCGGTCGCGGCGCCCCGACGGGGGCCGTCGAGCGTCGGCGGCGGAGAGGCTTGGGTCACGCAGGATCCTTTCACGGGGTTCGGGCGAGGCGGGCGGCGCCGGCCGTGGGCGCGTACGATCCGCACTCTAGTCGACGGCGGCGACCGCGCCAACGCGCGTGGATCATGGGTCTGGACGTGTCGACGCGCCCGTCCGACGCCGACGCTCGACGGCCCCCGTCGGGGCGCCGCGACCGGCGCGCCGACCGCGCTCATCATGCTGCTGCACGGCTACGGCGCGGATGGGAACGACCTCTTCGGCCTCTCCGGGCCGCTCGCCCAGGTCTTCCCCGGCGCGGCCTTCGTCTCCCCGAACGCGCCGGAGCCCTGCCGCGCCGCGCCGTTCGGCCGCCAATGGTTCCCGATCCCCTGGATCGACGGCTCCTCCGACGCGGAGATGACGGAGAGCTTCGCCCGGTCGAGCACGGCGCTCGACGGCTTCATCGACGCCGAATGCGAGGCCCATGGGCTCGGTCCCGACCGCTGCCTGTTGCTGGGCTTCAGCCAGGGGACGATGATGAGCCTCCATCTGGGGCTCCGCCGACCGGAGCCCGTCGCCGGGATCGTCGGCTTCTCCGGCCGGCTCGCGGTTCCGGAGCGGCTGGCGCAGGAGATCACGGCCCGGCCGCCGGTGCTCCTGACCCATGGC
>JBCBRF010000349.1:0-1129 GCA_039819865.1 Pseudomonadota bacterium
CGAGCCGATCTCGCCGATCCGGCGATCCGAGCGCTTATGCGCGAGCGTCGCTCCGACCGCGAACAACGCCGCCGGCGCCGCCGCCTGGCCGAGCAGATCGAGCAGATCGCCGACGACCTCCGGCGTCACCATCCCCCCCTCGCGTTCGGCGAGGCCCCAAAACGCGCCCCCGAGCGCGGCGATCGGGATCGGGTTCATCAGCGCGCGCCAGAGCGCTCCGCCGCCGGCGCCGCCGCCGACGCTGGACGCCCGCGCCAAGAGCACCGAGGTCAGCGTCATCACCACCAGGATGTCGAAGGTGAGCGCCAACGCCATCGGAACCAGCGCCTCCGGCCCGAGCACCGCCGGCGCGAGCGCGAGCCCCAGAAAGCCAGCGTTGCCGTTCACCGCGAGATGCGCGTGGAGCGTCGCGGGCGCTGCGTCGAGCCCGAACCCGGCGCGCCCCGAGCCGTAAGCGAGCGCATAGAGGATCAGCGTGGGCGCGCCGTAGAGCGCGACGTACCAGAGCACGCTCAGATCCGAGCCCGAGATCGGGGCCGAGGCCATCGCGCGGAACAGGAGCGGCGGCAGCGCGATGTTGAAAATGAAGCTGTTGAGCCCCGACAGACCGCTCTCGTCGAACAGCCCGCGCTTCGCCGCGAGCCAGCCGATCCCGACGACGACGAAGAACGGCGCGATCGCGGTCAGCGCCGCGACGAAGGAGGAGAGCAGGCCGGAGGGATCGATCATGGCGTCTTCTCGGCGCCGCCGGGCGCGGCGACAAGACGCTTATGATCGAATGCTCCCTTCTGTCGCGTTAGCGGGTCGACCGACGAAAAGGTCGCTTATGCGCTCGGCTACGGCGTGCGACGGCTGACCAAAGCCCGCCCCGGCCCGCCCCGCCCCACCGTTCCTCAGCGCCCGAGCGCCCGCCAGCCGATGTCCCGCCGGCAGATCCCGCCGGGCCAGTCGATCGCGTCGACGGCGGCGTAGGCGCGGCGCCGGGCCTCCGAAAGGTCGGGGCCGGCGGCGGTCACGTTCAGCACCCGCCCGCCGTTCGAGACCACCGCGCCGTCCTCCTGCTTCGTGCCTGCGTGAAACACCGTGACGCCGTCGACCGACGCGGCGCCGTCCAGGCCGCCGATCGGCG
>JBCBRF010000350.1:0-1102 GCA_039819865.1 Pseudomonadota bacterium
GCCGGCGCCGAGCGGTCGACGCAGATCAGCTCGAAGCCGCCCTCGTGCAGCAGCTCCGCCGAAAGCCCGCCGACCTTGCCCAGCCCAAGCACCGCGATCTTCCGCATAAGGTCCACTCCAACCCGAGATTCGGGGGCGCGCCGCCCCCCTACGCGGCGCCAATAAACAACCCGACGCCAACCTTGTCGCGCCTTCTCGAAACGCTCGTGCGTTGCCGGCCCGCCAAATCACGCCTAAAATGACCCGGCTTCGGTGGGGAGGGATGCGATGCGCCTTTTTTTGATGGCTGTTCTGTCTCTGGGCCTGTTTGCGCCGACGGCGCACTCCCAGTCGATCGCGTGCGAGCGCGTCAGCGCCTTTTGCACAAATCTCGTCGACCGCCAATGCCAGTCGCGACTAGGCGCCGGCAGCTTGCCCGAAACCGCAGACGCCACGGGTTGCACACAGCAATTATCCAGTTACCGCGAATGCCTGACCCTGGTCACCGAGAACTGCTCGACCGCCGCCGAAGCGCCGACCTCCAGCGCGACACAAGGGCGCGAAAACCAGAGCGGCGCTCAAAAACTCGTACCCGCCAAACTTTTCGCATCGAAGATCCGCTGCACCAAGGTGGTCGGACCGGCGCGAACCGAAGGGCTGACCATTCGTTTCGGAAGCAAATCGCTTGAAATGTTTTACATCCGGAGCGACCGCGCCGGCGAACAAAAGCACTCCACGACTTATGAGCTGAACGCGGATCAGACGGTTGTCTCGACTCCGAAGATCGAGGGCTGGGGCGCGAATCTGACGATCAGCCGCCGCACCCACACCTTGACCGATCCCTCAGGGAACGAATTCATCTGCCAAGAAGTGCCTTTCGGCTGAGCGACGGGCGGAACGTCGCGAACCGCCGCCCTGCGGTCGTACATCTTATGGACGGAACCCCGGCCTCTTGCTAACGGCCCAACGACGACGCCCTCGGCTGAGCGGAACCGCGCCGCGATCGACCCGTCTTGGGGATCGCCGGCCGGGTCGTCCGGGCGGGCCGCGATGGATCCTCGCGGCGACGGGCCGGCGTTGCGTCGAACAGTCCCGCGCCGCGCGCGCCCTGCATGGTATGCCT
>JBCBRF010000351.1:0-1041 GCA_039819865.1 Pseudomonadota bacterium
CGATCAAGGGCGCGAGCGTCTGGCGGGCGAAGGCGCGGTTGGCCTCCGGCCCGTCCATTCCAACGAAGCAGGAGCCGCTTATGCTAGAGACGAAGTTCCGCCGGTTCGAGGCTGCGGCCCTGGCCGATCCCGAGCGCCGCGCCCGCCTTGTCGAGGAGGGGCGTTTCGACGGCTACGCCGCGCTGTTCGATGCGCCCGACGCCGACGGCGACGTCATCGCGCCCGGCGCATTCGCCGCCGGGTTCGCCGGTGGGACAGCAGCCTTGCCGAAGCTCCTCTGGCAACATGATCCGGCGCAACCCATCGGCGTTTGGGAGCATGTGCAGGAGGACGCCCGCGGCCTCTACGTTTCCGGCCGCCTGCTTCTCGATCTGCCCACGGCGCGCGACGCCGCGTTGCTGATCGCCGCCGGCGCGCTCGACGGGCTCTCGATCGGCTACCGCACGATCGCCGCCGAGCGGCAGTCCGGACCGGCCGGCCCGACGCGCCGCCTCACCGAGATCGCGCTCTGGGAGATCTCGGTCGTCACCTTCCCGATGCAACCCGACGCTCGGGTTCGGGGCGCGCATCCGCCCGCCACTCAGGCGCGGCGCGCGCTGAGCGAGATCGCCGCCGCCCGCCAGGCGCTCACGAGAACTCCCTAACATTCCCGAAACGAAATACGCGCTTACGGCCGCGGCCGCGATCGCCCTGCGAATTCCCTATTGAGAAGGACCGCCATGACCGCCTCGCCAGACCAATTCCGCGACGCTCCCGACCTCACCGCCGCCGTCGCCGATCTCGCCCGGGACGTCGGCGGGTTCGCCACGGAGATCCGACGCGACCTGTCCGCCCGCGACGACCGGATCGAGCGGCGCCTGAGCGATCTCGAACGCGCCTCGGCGGACGCGCCGACCCTGTCGCGCGGCGCCGACCCGCGCGCGCCCCACGCCAAGGCCATGGAGCGCTATCTCCGCCAGGGCGACGAGGACGGCCTGAAATCCCTTCCGGCCGCGCCCGAGACCAAGGCGCTGAGCGTCGTCGCCGACGGCGGCTACCTCG
>JBCBRF010000352.1:0-1003 GCA_039819865.1 Pseudomonadota bacterium
GCATCCGGGCTTCTTCGGCGCCGATCTGGCGGCCGTCGATCCGGCGATCGCCGCCGCGGTCGAGGCGGAGCTCGGCCGACAGCGCGAGGAGATCGAGCTGATCGCCTCCGAGAACATCGTCTCGAAAGCGGTGCTCGAGGCGCAGGGCTCGGTGATGACGAACAAGTACGCCGAGGGTTATCCGGGCAAACGCTACTACGCCGGCTGCCAGCATGTGGATGTCGCGGAGCAGCTGGCGATCGACCGGGCGAAGGCGCTGTTCAACTGCCGGTTCGCGAACGTGCAGCCGCATTCGGGCGCGCAGGCGAACCAGGCGGTGATGCTGGCGACGCTGAAGCCCGGCGCGACGATCATGGGCATGGACCTCGCGTCCGGCGGGCACCTGACGCATGGCGCGAAGCCGAACCTCTCCGGCAAATGGTTCAACGCGGTTCAATACGGCGTGCGGCGGCAGGACGACCGGATCGACTATGACGCGGTCGCGCAGCTGGCGGAGCAGCATCGGCCCGAGCTGATCTATGCGGGCGGTTCGGCCGTTCCGCGCCAGATCGACTTCCAGCGGTTCCGCGCGATCGCCGACAGCGTGGGCGCGATCCTGCATGTCGATATGGCGCATTTCTCGGGGCTCGTCGCCGGCGGGGCGCATCCGAACCCGCTCGAGCATGCGCATGTGGCGACGACGACCACGCACAAGACGCTGCGGGGCCCTCGGGGCGGGATGATCCTGACCAATGACGAGGCGCTCGCCAAAAAGATCAACTCGGCGGTGTTCCCCGGGCTCCAGGGCGGTCCGCTGATGCATGTGATCGCGGCGAAGGCGGTGGCGTTCGGCGAGGCGCTGAGGCCCGAGTACAAGCAGTATGTCCGCGACGTGATCGCCAATGCGCAGGCGATGGGCGAGGCGCTGCTGTCGTCCGGGCTGAACCTCGTGACCGGTGGGACCGACACGCATGTCGTGCTGGTCGATCTCAGGCCGAAAGGCGTCTCCGGCAAAGACGCGGAG
>JBCBRF010000353.1:0-979 GCA_039819865.1 Pseudomonadota bacterium
ATGTCCTCGATGTCGAAATCGGCGTCGAGGGCCTTGGCGACCTGCTGGGTCAGGACCGTCAGCAGATTCACGCCAAGCGACATGTTGCCTGCGCGGATCAGCACGGCGTGGTGCGCGGCGCTGATGTTTGGCGAGGCCGCCGCCAAGGGCCGTGGCGTCGCGCTCGAGACCCATGCCGACCGCGGCCGCGACGGTATGACCGGCGTGCGCGGGCGGGGGCGTATCGGCTTCGCCGCCCTGCGCGGCGGCGACGTCGTCGGCGAGCATGACGTGATCTTCGCCGGGGCCGGCGAGCGCATCGTGCTCCGTCACATCGCCACCGACCGCGCGATCTTCGCCCGCGGCGCCGTCAAGGCCGCTCTTTGGGGCCGCGACAAAGCGCCAGGCGCCTACGACATGATCGACGTCCTGGGCCTGCCGCGACCGTAGAGCGCGATCACGAGCGGCGGGACCCGGTCGTCCGTCCGATCTTGCGACAAATCAACGGGTTCCACGCGGAGCGTGATCCGAAGAAACGGGATCGCGGCCGAGCCCGACTGTTGGCGCCGCCTCGGGAAACACGTATCGCCGAACGAACGGCCTGACGACGCGAGGCGAGATGCGGCTTGTCGGATTGCTCTTGGTCGGAAGCGCGCTCGCCCTTCCGCTGCTCTGGTTCGCCCCTCTGGCGCTGCGGGAGAACCCGATCGCGCTATTTAGCCAGTATCTCGGATCCGCGGCTCTGATCGCGATGGGGATCTCCCAGCTCCTCGCCACCCGCTTGCGCCCGCTCCAGGCGGTCTTCGGCGGCCTCGACCAGATGTATGTCCTGCACAAATGGCTGGGGCTCGGCGCGATGGCGGCCGTGTTGCTGCATGACACGATCGACGCGGAGCTCGGATCGGCCGCGCGCGAGACGATGCTGACGGAGCTCGGCGAGACCCTCGGCGACCTGGTAGGTGTGGGACCCGAGCTTCCTCTCCGCGGGGATCAGCGTGAT
>JBCBRF010000354.1:0-977 GCA_039819865.1 Pseudomonadota bacterium
CGCCGCCGGGGTGGCCGACGCGCTGACCGCGGCCGGGATCGCGGCGTTCGGCCCGTCGCGCGCCGCCGCGGATCTCGAGACCTCGAAGAGCTTCACCAAGAGCATCTGCGACGCCTGCGGCGCGCCGACCGCCGCCTGGGCGCGGTTCGAGGCGGCGGCCCCGGCGCTCGCGCATCTCGACCGCGTGGGCGCGCCGATCGTGATCAAGGCGGACGGGCTCGCCGCCGGCAAAGGCGTCGTCGTGGCGGAGACGCTCGCCGAGGCGCGGGCGGCGGTCGAGGCGGCCTTCGAGGGCGCGTTCGGCTCGGCGGGCCATGCGGTGGTGATCGAAGCGTTCCTGACCGGCGAAGAGGCCTCGCTGTTCGCGCTCTCGGACGGCGAGACGGTGCGGCTGCTCGCGGGCGCGCAGGACCATAAGCGGCTCGGCGACGGCGATCAGGGGCCGAACACCGGCGGGATGGGGGCCTATTCGCCGGCGCCGGTGTTGACCGAGGCGGTCGCCGAGCGCGCGATGGCGGCGATCGTGCGGCCCACGATCGCCGAGATGGCGCGGCGCGGAACGCCCTATCGCGGGGTGCTTTACGCCGGATTGATGATCGAGGACGGCGCGCCGACGCTGATCGAGTACAACGCCCGGTTCGGCGATCCGGAGGCGCAGGTTCTGATGCGGCGGCTCGAAAGCGATCTGGTCCCCGCGCTCCTGGCCTGCTCGGAGCGGGTCGGCGCGGCGGCGGCGGCCCCGCGGCTCGACGCGGTCGCGCTCGACTGGTCGGCGGATCCGGCGATCACGGTGGTGATGGCGGCCGAGGGCTATCCGGGCGGCTACGCCAAGGGCGCGCCGATCGGCGGCCTGGACGGCGCCGCGTCGGTCGACGGCGTCACCGTGTTTCACGCAGGCACGAAGCAGGAGGGCGGCGCGGTGGTCTCGAACGGCGGGCGGGTGCTGAACGTGACGGCCGCCGGCCCCGACCTTTCGG
>JBCBRF010000355.1:0-968 GCA_039819865.1 Pseudomonadota bacterium
GGATCCGGTCGGCGCGGCGGAGGTCGTCGCGGCGCATCGCGACCGGCCGGACAGCGCGCTGGTGGGGATCAAGGTGCGGGTGGGGCGGCTCGCCTCGGGCGATCACGGGATCGTCCCGCTGGAGATCGCGCTCGAGGCGGCGGAGGCGACCGGCCTGCCGCTGATGGTCCATATCGACGCGCCGCCGCCGCCCTATGAGGCGGTGCTGGAGAGGCTGCGTCCAGGGGACGCCCTGACCCACGCCTTCCGGCCGTTTCCGAACACGCCGATCCAGGGCGGCCGGGTGAAGGCGGCCGTGCGCGCGGCGCGGGAGCGGGGGATCCTGTTCGATATCGGCCACGGAATGGGCTCGTTCTCGTTCGACGTCGCGCGGGCGGCGCTGGCGGACGGCTTCGCGCCGGACGTGATCTCCTCGGACGTCCATGCGCTCTCCGCGCCCGGACCGGCGGTCGATCTTCTGACGACGATGAGCAAGTTCCTGGCGCTCGGCTTGCCGCTTGCGGAGGTGGTCCGCGCCGCGACGGCGGCGCCGGCGGCGGCGACCGGGCGCGCGGCGCTTGGGCGGTTCGAGGTCGGCGCCCGGAGCGACGTCAGCCTGCTGGCGCTCGAGGCGCGGGAGACGGCGCTGCAGGACGTGGTCGGCGAAACCCTGGTCGCGCCGGAGCGGCTCGCCGCGCGCGGGTTGGTCGCGGCGGGACGCTGGCGGGATCCGGCGTGACGACGCGGCTTGGGCGCTGCAGGGCCGTTGGGCCTCCCTACGCTGAGATCCGTCGACCGGCGCGGGCCCTCCGGGCGTTCGACGACTGAAATCAGTCCACTGGACTGATTTCCGGGCGTCGTCGAACTCCGGGCGCTTCGCAGCCCGTTGGGCCTCCCTTCGCTGAAATCCGTCCACTGGGGCGGGCCCTCCGGGCGTGGGGCGGCGGAAATAGAGCAGCCGGGGGGTGTTAGGGGGGGGGGGGGCCGGC
>JBCBRF010000356.1:0-928 GCA_039819865.1 Pseudomonadota bacterium
GCCGGGCGGCAGGGCGCCGTCGAGCCATTCGCTGAGCATCGGGTTGGCGTAGTACAGCTCCCAGCCCTCTCCGGCGAAGAGCGCGAGCCCGAGCGGGGCGGCGTCGAGCGCGCTTTCGGCCAGGCGCGCGACCCGACCCGAGGACGGGCTCGGCGCCGGCGCGTCGGCGGGTTCGGGCGTCGTGCGGGCGTCGGCGGGCTGGTTCGAGGCTTCGCTGGGGATTTCGTCGACCGGCGCATAAGGCGCCGCGTCCTCGACATAGGCGAGCAGTTCTTCCGCGAGCGGCTCTCCGGGATCCGTGGGGCGGCCGATCCGTCGGAGCGTCAGGCGCCGACGCTCCGGCCCGAAACGGCCGAGCAGTTCGAGCTCGGCGTGCGCCACCCCGCTTCGCCGCGCGGCGCCGCGCATCTCCGCCGCCGCCGCGTTCGAGGAAAACCGGCTTTCGAGCGTGTCCGCGTCGTCGGCGAACAGCAGCAGATCGGCGCGGTTGCGGAACTGCGCCCGGCCGTCGACGTCGAAGGCGGCGATGGCGAGCGGCGCGTGTTCGAGCAGCAGATGGCCTCGGACGATGTCGGGCGGGGCGCCGAGATGGCAGACGCGCACGCCCCGGCGGCCGTCGGGCAGGGCGGCCGGGCTCAGCTCCGCGGCGATGCTGGCCACGCCGTCTCGACCCGCGATCTGGATGACGGTGCGGACCAGGCCGAAACGGTCGATCCGCGGCGCGAGCGCGGCGAGTTCGGCGACCATCGGTTCTTCGGCGAAGAAGCGCCGCGCCGAGAGGGCGGCGACGTCTTCGGCGCGCCAGAAGGCCAGCGCTGAGGCGTTCGCCGCCGCCACGCGCAGGCGTTCTCGATCCCACAGCCACTCGGGCTGTCGAGGCTCCCGTTCGCTCGGCGAATGTTCCCGGCTGCCGCGCACCATCACCTTT
>JBCBRF010000357.1:0-919 GCA_039819865.1 Pseudomonadota bacterium
GGTCGGCGGTCTCGGCGTACAAGCCGCCGCCCGCCTCAAAAACGCGCCAGCACGACAGGTCCGAGCTGTCGTACTGGAAGCAGAACTGGCCTTCGCCAAAGAACCAGTCGCCGTTTTGGCACCGGCCGTCTCGATAGATCCAGACCGTGCGGTCGCCCGGCAGATACTGCTCGGAGCCGTAATGCTGCGCGCCGAGCGCAAGATGGACCGTGCGGTTCTCGAAGCGCGCGCGGAAATCCTCGGCGTCGAAATAGCGCCGCTCGTTCTCCGCAGGACCGTCCGGGGTTGCGAGACCTTCGATCTCGGGACCGAGATCGGGCGCCGGCGTGGGGGTCTGAGGCTCGAGGCCGCCCTGGGCGTAGGCCGCGGGGGCCGCGGCCAGGCTCAACACCAGCGCGGCGAGCAGGCGGCGCAACAAACGGATCATAGGCCGTCCTCCCTCAGATTGGCGCGTGGTTCGGCCGCCGCGTTTCAGGGCGCAGCGTCGGTCCAGCGCGCAAGCAGCGCGCCGGCGGAGTTCTGGCGCCGACTGATCAAGCCTTCATCGCAAGACAATGGCTCGTTCGAGACGATTTTGCGGACGCGTTGGCGCGATCCGTCCCGGCTCTCGACGATGATCTGATCGCCCTCGTAGAAGGTCAGCCAGCAGGAGGGTTCGTTCCGATAGTAGTAGCAGTATCGGTCGCCGACCAGATCCCAGGTGCCGTTCAAGCATTCGCCGGTGGTCTCGTGGATGAACACGGTCTGGTTCGTGCCGGGGCGGTAAAATTCGCGGCCCCAGAGACTGCCGTCGAGGAGTTCGAAATAGACCGTCTTGCCGTCGACCATTTGCTTGAAGCTGCTAAAGTCGACGCCGCCCGGCAAGTCCTCGGGGCTGGCGTTCGGCGCGCTCTGGGCGCTCGCGGCGCCGGCCCCGCCG
>JBCBRF010000358.1:0-907 GCA_039819865.1 Pseudomonadota bacterium
CGGGCCGATCGGCGCGGGGGCGCTCGACGGCTCTTCGCCGGGGGGATCGGAGGGGCCCTCCGTCTCGGCGGAGGGCGCAGGATCGCTCAGGTCGCGGTAGAGGGTGCGGGCCTCCGCCGCCGGGCCGCGGCGCACGCCGAACCCGGCGATCTCGACGACGATGACGCGGCGCGCTTTGGCGAAGGTGAGCACGTCGCCGAGCTTCACGCCCTGGCCCGGACGCGACACGCGCTCCCGGTTCACCCGGATCTTCCCGCCCGAGACCGCCGCGGCCGCAAGGGCGCGGGTTTTGTAGAACCGCGCGCGCCAGAGCCAGACGTCCAGGCGGACGCGGTCCTGCGGCGCCTGGGCGCCCTGGGCCCCCTGAGCGGCCTGGGCCGCCCGGCCCCCCTTGGCCGCCGGCGCCTGCGTTACCCGGCGCGGCATGGCGCGCGGCGCTTTTTCTCAGGCGCTCGTCCCGCCGGTCGTGAAGAGCGGTGGGCGCGGCCGGTCTCGGCGCGCATCAGCCGTCCTTCAATTTCTTGAGGATGGCGAAGGGCGAATCCGGGTCCATCGGCTTTTCCTTGCGCGGGGGCGCGGCTCCGTATTCGCGCGGTTTCTGATCGCCCTTGGGCTTGCCGCCATGTTTGCCGCTCGGCTTGCCGCCTTTGCCGCGGCGCGGTCCGCCGTCGCCGCCGCGCGGCCCGGTGTGACGTCCCTCCTGACGCCCCTCTTGAGGCGCGCCCTGGGATCCGTTCTGAGCTCCGTTCTGGGGCCCATCATGACGCCGCCCGCCGCCGCGGCGCTCGCCGCCCCGGCCGCCGTGGCCCTCGCCCCGCTGCTCGCCGCGCGCGCGGCGTCATGATGGGCCCCAGAACGGAGCTCAGAACGGATCCCAGGGCGCGCCTCAAGAGGGGCGTCAGGAGGG
>JBCBRF010000359.1:0-897 GCA_039819865.1 Pseudomonadota bacterium
CTCGGCGCGGCGCTCTCGACGCCCGCGGCGGCGCAAGCTCATCGCGCGGCGTGCGAGGCCGAGCTCGAGCCCGAACGCCGTTAAAAATGCGAGCGCCGTGGTGATCCGATCGGCGCGCCTCCAAGGGGTTCCCATCATCGCTTTGTCCCTCCGACGCCTCAGCGGCGCGCCAACCATTTATAGAGTCGCTCGATCACCCAGAACAGGAGGATGAAGACCACCAGGAAGAGCAAAAAGGATTGGTAGCTCTCGGTGTCATTGAACGCCTTCACCCCGTTCAACTCAGAGAGGCCGAACTCGAGCCCCGCGGCCGCAACGATCGCTAAAACGTTGCGAATCTTCAGGATCTCAAAGTCCATCATGCGCCTCTTCGCTGCGGTGTCGTCTAGCCGCGCGTGGCGACGAATTTACGACGCGCGGGCCGCGCGGCCGCCACAATAGGGGCGGGGCGCAGCGTCTCTGCGAAGGTGCGCGGGCGGATCGGGGCGGGTCAAGCCGAGCCGGCGATCGCCCGGCGAGAAAAACCGAAGCGCGGCCAGCGCGCCGACGGATCGGCCGCTGTGGCGGAGGCGTCGCCAGACCCGGCCGCCGCCTCATGGTCGGCTTCGGGACTGAGGCGCTCCGACGGCGGCGCGGCGGGCGCGCGTCCTGCGGCGCCGATGGCGTGGAGCAGCGGGGTCCATTCGGTTCTGAGGCGCAGCGCCTCGCGGTCCGACGCGTCATGAACGGCGAGCCCTTGGGCTGCCAGACGGCTGTAGGCGGCGCGCTCGGTCACCGCGGCGCTCAGCTCCAGCGCTGCCTGCGAAAGGAAGGGGCGGAGCGCGTTCGACGGGCACGCCGCGCTCGGCTTTCTCCGCCGCATCGAGAACACCCGTCCCGGCCGTCGCGGTCAGGCGG
>JBCBRF010000360.1:0-868 GCA_039819865.1 Pseudomonadota bacterium
GGCCTCTCAGCAGGCCGAGCAGCTCGCCGCCGCGAGCCCGGCGCCTTGGGCGCCCGATCCGGCGCGCTGGCTGGCGCCGCTCCGGTCCTTCGCCGCGTCGCCGGACGTCGCGGGGCTCGAGACGGTCTGGCTCCATGACGGCGTCGAGCACCCGGAGACCTCCGCCCTGGCCGCTCTGCTGGCGGAGATCCCCGACGCCGCGGTGCGCCTGATCGGGCCGGAGCGGATCGCGGCCGGCCTTCTGCCCCCGGAGTTCCGCGACGGCGCCTTGATCGCGAGGGCGGTCCGCGCCGAGGCGTCCGGACCCCGCGCCCTGTCGATCCGCGCGATCGGAGATGGCGCGGAGGTCGAGAACGCGGAGTCGGGCGAGGAAGCGAGCGCGGGAACGGAGACGGCCGCCGCGGCCTTCGATCCGCTCGCCCCGCCGGCGGAGCGCCGCCTGACCCAGACCACGCTCCGCTTCGCCGATGGCGAGCGCGTCGCCGAAGCGCCGCTAGACCTGCCGCTGCCGCTCCTGAACCGCTTGTCGCGCCTGGAGATCGCGGGCGCCCCCGGGGCCGGCGGCGTCACGCTTCTCGACGACCGTTTCCGCCGAAAGACCGTCGCCGTGGTCTCCGGCGAACGGGTCTCGAACGCCCAGCCCCTGCTGTCGAGCGCGCACTATATCCGGAACGCGCTGAAGCCCCATGCGGTCGCCCGCGACGCCACGCTCGCCGGCGCGCTCGGCCTGCCCGAGCCCGATGCGAGCGGCGTGATCGCCCCCGCGGACGTCGCCCCCGGGGACGCTTGGGCGGACGTCATCATGCTCGCCGACGTCGGCAGCTTCGATCAGGAGGAGGAGGCGGCGCTGCTCGCCTGGGTCGAGGCG
>JBCBRF010000361.1:0-848 GCA_039819865.1 Pseudomonadota bacterium
GTCACCGTCTTGGCGCCGTCCGCGAGCGACCGGCGCTCGACCAAAAAGCCGCCTTCCGCGGGTTCGGCGGTCAAGGCCTCCTCCTCGAGTTCCGGCTCCTTCATCAGCCAGTGCGCGAGACGGCGGAGGAGCTCCGCCTGCGGCCCGCCGCCGTCATAGCCTCGGGTCCAGAGCCAAGCGTGGTCGGAGGCGAGCATGGCGACCCGGCCCTCGTCCACCCGGTCGAGGATCAGGAGCGGCCGCTCGTCCGCGCCCGACATGATCACGTCGCCCCGGTCGGCGGCGACGTCGATCTGGCGGAACCAGCGGCCCCAGGTCGGCAGCCCCCCCGCGCCGCCCCGGCCCGGCAAGGTGCGGGTGACCGGGTGGCGCCCGCCAAGATCGGTCAGGGTCGGGCGATAAGCGGCCTCGATCACGAAGGAGGTCGGGGCCGCCGGCAGGATGTCGGCCAAGGGCGTGCGGAACATGCTCTCGACGCCCGCGAAGGCGGGACCCGTCGAGACCAGAACCGCGCCGCCCTCGCGCACGAAATCGACGATGTTCGAAATGTAGCGGGTCTCGAGAATCCCCCAACGGCGATAGCGGTCGAACACGATCAGATCGAACTCGTCGAGCTTCACCTCGAACAGCTCATGGGTCGGGAACGGGATCAGCGACAGCTCGTTGCGCTCCGCATAGGCGCGTTTGCGCGGCGGGCGCAGGATGGTGAAGTGCACGAGGTCGACCGCCGGGTCGGACTTCAACAGGTTCCGCCAGGTGCGCTCGCCGGCATGGGGCTCGCCCGAGACCAGGAGCACGCGCAGTCGGTCGCGGACGCCGTTGATCGAAAAGGCGGCGACGTTGTTGCG
>JBCBRF010000362.1:0-837 GCA_039819865.1 Pseudomonadota bacterium
TCCCGCGCCCGAACAACGAGCGCTGGTTGATAAAGCCGAAGGTGCCCGGCTCGGAGAAGATCGGGCCCGAGAGGATCGGGATCAGCGGGGGCCGGGCCATCGAGCTCAATGTCTCGGGCAACGACCTGTCGGAGATCGTGGGCGTCGCGCAGCGCGCTGCGGGCAAGATGAACGCGCTGTTCCCGCGCGAACAGGGCAACCAGTTCCGCCCGATCCCGGGGCTGGAGCTCGGCGCGCCGGAGCTGCGGCTGTTGCCCGACCGCGTGCGGCTGGCCGATGCGGGCGTGACGGCCGAGGCGCTGGCGCTGTCGGTCGACGCCTACAACGACGGTATCCGGGTCGAGGAGATCACCGACGGGGCCGAGCGGCGGGACCTGACGCTCAAGGGCGGCGACGCCTTCGGGCAGAGCGCGGCGGACATCCGTACCCAGGACATCGGGTCCTTCCCCGTCGTGGCGCCCAACGGCCGGATCATCCCCGTCTCGGCGCTGGCGGACGTGGTGCTGACGGCGGGGCCGACCGAGATCCGCCACCGCGAGCGGCTGCGCACCATCACGCTCGAGATCCGGCCGAGTGCGGCGATCCCGCTGGAGACCGCGCTCGAGATGATCCAGGCCGAGGTCGTGGGGCCGATGGAGGCCGCGGGCCTGCCGGGCGACGTGCGCTTCTCGCTGTCGGGTGCGGCGGACGAGCTGACAAAGACCTGGAACGCGCTGCAGGTGAACCTGCTGCTCGCGCTGGTGATCGTCTATCTGGTGATGGCGGTGCTGTTCGAGAGCTTCATCCTGCCACTCGTCATCCTCGTCTCGGTGCCGGTGGCGGGGGCGGGGGGTGTCG
>JBCBRF010000363.1:0-785 GCA_039819865.1 Pseudomonadota bacterium
CCACCGCCTCCCGAGACGACACATCGCGGCTGTGGGACGCCGCCAGCGGCGACGCGCTGGCCGTGCTCCAGGGGCATTCCGACAATGTGGTCTCGGTGGCGTTCAGCCCGGACGGGACCCGGCTCGCCACCGCCTCATGGGATAAGACGGCGCGGCTGTGGGACGCCGCCAGCGGCGAAGCGCTGGCCGCGCTCCGGGGCCATTCCCGCGAAGTGTTCTCCGCGGCGTTCAGCCCGGACGGGACCCGGCTCGCCACCACCTCTTGGGACAAGACGGCGCGGCTGTGGCACGCCGCCAGCGGCGAAGCGCTGGCCGTGCTCGAGGGCCATTCCGACGGTGTGCCCTCCGTGGCGTTCAGCCCGGACGGGACCCGGCTCGCTACCGCCTCCGAGGACGACACGGCGCGGCTCTGGCGGGTGTTTCGAACCACGCAAGATCTGATCGACGCCGCCAAAGAAGAGCTTCCCCGCTGCCTGACGCCGGACCAGCGCGCGCAATTCTACCTCCCGCCCGAGCCCGAACGCTGGTGCGTCACCGGCGCGGGCCGAGAGGCGGAGCCCGACCCGACGCAATGGCGCCCGCTCCGGCCCTACCACACCGACGCCTGGCGCGACTCGCTCCTCGCAAAAGACCGCGGCGAGGAGCCCGAGTTGCCCACGCAGTGAAGCATCCACAACCGCGTCGCATCTCGCGTTTTCACACAGCCAGGGTCAAAGGCCGACCAAGAAGCGTCCAGCTCGGACGCCGGCGTCCGGCGAGATAGCAGCCCCTGTCAGATCGGTCAG
>JBCBRF010000364.1:0-783 GCA_039819865.1 Pseudomonadota bacterium
GTCGATTCTGGGTGCTCCCCGCCCACGCGGGGATGAGCCGGCGGAGGTGATCGCCGAGTGCGTGCGCCGCGGGTGCTCCCCGCCCACGCGGGGATGAGCCGGCGCCTCCGTCATCGGAGAGCTGCACCTCAATGTGCTCCCCGCCCACGCGGGGATGAGCCGCCGCTCGGCGTCGCGCAGGCCGCGCTTCAGGCGTGCTCCCCGCCCACGCGGGGATGAGCCGGCTGGGCGCGCTGGAAAGGCTCGCGCCAAAGCGTGCTCCCCGCCCACGCGGGGATGAGCCGGAACCGAGATGTTAGATAGCACGCAAGAAGAGGTGCTCCCCGCCCACGCGGGGATGAGCCGGGCCGTTCTGCGACCGCGTCCCGCCGGAATATGTGCTCCCCGCCCACGCGGGGATGAGCCGCCGACGCTGCGCCAGCCAGCGGCGTTCCGTCTGTGCTCCCCGCCCACGCGGGGATGAGCCGGCCTTCGATCAGCTGCCCAACCGCATGCAATAGTGCTCCCCGCCCACGCGGGGATGAGCCGCACTATCGCGACGAAAAGGGGGCTCGCGTCCGGTGCTCCCCGCCCACGCGGGGGTGAGCCGATCCGGGAGTCGATCCGGCTCGTTCATGTGCCGTGCTCCCCGCCCACGCGGGGATGAACCGTTGCGGGCCTCATCGGGTCCGCGTCTTCGCCGGTGCTCCCCGCCCGCGCGGGGATGAACCGACGGGTCGCGCGTCGATGCGATGCCGGGCAGGATGCTCCCCGCCCGCGCGGGGATGAACCGCGCGCGTCCTG
>JBCBRF010000365.1:0-772 GCA_039819865.1 Pseudomonadota bacterium
CCAGCGGCACCGCCGCCTCGATCGCCGCGCGGCTCGACGAGGTGATCGCCGTGCTGCTGGCGATGCTGGGCGAGGCGGGCGCACGACCTGCCGCCGCCGCCCACCGGGTGGTCCATGGCGGGCCGGACCTGACCCAGCCCGTGGTGCTCACCCCGGCGAGCCGCGCGGCGATCGAGGCGGCGGTGCCACTGGCGCCCCTGCACAATCCGCCCGCGCTGGCCGTGATCGACGCGCTGGCGGCGGCGATGCCGGGGCTGGTGCAGGTGGCCTGCTTCGACACCGCCTTTCACGCGACCAACCCGGCCGTGGCCACGCGCTATGCCCTCCCCGACACCGACGAGACGGCGGGGCTCAGGCGCTATGGCTTTCACGGCATCAGCTACCAGGGGCTGGTCGCACGGCTACCCGCGCTGGCGGGGGCGCTGCCCGGGCGGGTGCTGGCCTGCCATCTCGGCAACGGCGCCAGCCTCTGCGCCATCCGCGAGGGCCGCTCGGTCGCCACCACCATGGGCTACTCGCCGCTCGCGGGACTGACCATGGGCACGCGGTCGGGCGATATCGACGCCAATGCCGCGCTGATCCTGGCCGAAAGGGTCGGCATCGAGCGCGCGCGGCGGATCCTGAACCACGAGAGCGGGCTGCTCGGCCTCGGCGGCGCCTCGGACATGCGCGCGCTCGAGGCGTCCGACGACCCCGCCGCCGCCTTCGCGCTCGAGCACTTCGCCTACTGGGCGGTACGCCATGCGGGCTCGATGATCGCGGCGATGGGCGG
>JBCBRF010000366.1:0-756 GCA_039819865.1 Pseudomonadota bacterium
CCCTCGGCACCGAGCGCTCATCCCCGCGTGGGCGGGAAGCACCTATTTCGAGCAATGTTGGATCTGGCTGCCGCAGGTCCATCCCCGCGGGTGCGGGGGAGCCTCCGGCTTCATCAGCGCGGCTTCCGGCGTCACGGGTCCATCCCCGCGGGTGCGGGGGAGCCCTCGAGCAGCATCTGGTCCAAATCCGCCATCAGGGTCCATCCCCGCGGGTGCGGGGGAGCCGTCGCCACGGGGTCAGCCCTCCGGCTTCTGTCGGGTCCATCCCCGCGGGTGCGGGGGAGCCGCGGTGCGGATCGCGGTCGGAACGCCCCGGCTGGGTCCATCCCCGCGGGTGCGGGGGAGCCCTTCCGGTTGCTCGGGAGATGGTCGCCAAAGCGGGTCCATCCCCGCGGGTGCGGGGGAGCCTCCCGATGGTCCTCGCGGACCTGGCGAAGATCGGGTCCATCCCCGCGGGTGCGGGGGAGCCGTTGCGAGGCGTTGTCCTGGCCGAGCTGCGACGGGTCCATCCCCGCGGGTGCGGGGGAGCCCTCCGCGGCTGCGGTCTGCGGCCGGCGTGGTGGGGTCCATCCCCGCGGGTGCGGGGGAGCCAGATCGACGGTGAGCGTGCCGTCGGTGATCTCGGGTCCATCCCCGCGGGTGCGGGGGAGCCGCTTGGTTCGTGGCGGCGCTTGCGCTCTCGTAGGGTCCATCCCCGCGGGTGCGGGGGAGCCGGCGAGCAGCGCCAGCACGCGCGGCCCGCGCGGGGTCCATCCC
>JBCBRF010000367.1:0-755 GCA_039819865.1 Pseudomonadota bacterium
GTAGCCTGCGCCGATCTCGATGGTGAACGAGTCGCCGGTGGCGTTGGCCGCGCCAAGGTTGAAGGCCAGCGTGGTGTCGGCGTTGGTGATGTTGCCGGTCGTGTTGGTCGACCCGTTCTCACCGAACTCGACAAAGTTCGCCGTGGTCGCCGCCGCGCCGCCGAAGGTGCCGGCCGTGCGGCTCAGATCCTGAGCGTTGACCAGGATGTTCGACGCCGAGACGCCGTTCGAGGAACGGTCGAGCGAGGACAGCACGTTGATGCTCGTAGCCGAGCCGTCGATCAGGTTCAGGCCGTTGAACTGCGCCGAGTTCACGATCGACTCGACCTGGTTCGACAGCTCGTCGATGTCCGTCTGGATCTTGTTGCGGTCGACGTTCTCGCCCTGGGCGAGCACGACCTTCTCCTTCACTTCGCGCAGCAGGTCGGTGACCTTCTCGGACGCGTTCCGCGCGACCGAAACGGTGGCCTTGCCGAGCGACAGCGACTCGGAGATCGCGTTGAAGCCGTCGATATCGGCTTCCATGACCGTGGTCACCGCCCAGATCGACGCGTTGTCCGCCGAGGAGTTGACCTTCTTGCCCGTGGCGATCTGGCCCTGAACGTCGGTCAGGCGGTTGTTGATGTCGGTGAGGGTCTGCAGCGCGACCATCGCGCCGTTGTTCGTCAGAATGCTCGTCAAGGCCACCGTTTCGGTCGCGCGGAACGCGTCCGAGAAGGTCACCGACCTGCTGCGCGAAGTGAAGGAGAAGGTCG
>JBCBRF010000368.1:0-751 GCA_039819865.1 Pseudomonadota bacterium
GCTCGAGGTCGCCGATCAGGAGCGCCAGATCGTGATCGCCACGAAGTCCGAGGAGGAGAGCCGCGCCCGCGCCTCGGCCGATACCGCGCGCGCGGAGGCAGTGAAGGCGGCCGAGGCCATCGAGACGGCCAAGCAGACCGCCGAGGCCGAGCGTGAAAAGGCGGTGGCGCTGATCGAAGCCCAACGGGAGGCCGAGCGGGAGGCGACGCGCATCCGCCTGGCGGCGCTGGCCGAAAAGGACGCCGCCGCCGACCGCGCCGAGGCGCTGCGCGAGGAGGCCCGCGCCGAGGCGGAGGCCGTCACCATCAAGGCCGAGGCGAAGAAGGCCGACAAGCTGGCCGAGGCCGAGGGTCAGCGCGCCATCGTCGACGCGGAGAACGCGATCTCGGTCGAGATCGCGGACATGAAGATCCAGCTCGCCCGCCTGGCGGCGCTGCCGGACATCGTGGCGCAGATGGTGAAGCCCGGTGACGTGGTGGATCTTGATCGAGTCGATCTTCTCGGCCGGCTTCACCATCTGGGCGACGACCTCGGGCAGGGTATCGAGACGGGCGAGCTGGACCTTCATCGCCGCGATCTCGGCCGAAATGGCGTTCTCGGCATCGACGATGGCGCGCTTGCCTTCGGCCTCGGCCAGCTTGTCGACAGGGTGACCGACCGGGGCGCGCGGCTGCGGTCGCGCCTCTCCCCCAGGCCCGCGACCAACGGTGCCGCCACAGCCAGCGCGCGCCCCATCCTACCTCGAACAGGC
>JBCBRF010000369.1:0-746 GCA_039819865.1 Pseudomonadota bacterium
AAGGCCGTGGGGCGACCCGCAGAGAGGAGGCCCGCATGACGCTGGACGACGCCCTCGCCGCCATGCCGGTCATCGCCATCCTGCGCGGGATCACACCGCCCGAGGCGCCCGCCATCGGCGCCGCGCTGGCCGGCGCGGGGATCACGATCCTCGAGGTCCCGCTCAACTCGCCCGACCCCTTCGCGAGCATCGCGACCCTGGCCGGCCAGTGCGGCGACGCCATCGTCGGCGCCGGCACGGTGCTGCGCCCCGCGGAGGTGGCACAGGTGGCCGGGGCCGGCGGGCGCATCGTCGTCTCGCCCAATTTCTCGCCCGACGTGGTGGCGGCGACCAGGGCGGCGGGTCTGATCTCGGTGCCCGGCGTCTACACGCCGAGCGAGGCCTTCGCGGCGCTCGATGCCGGGGCCGATGCGCTGAAACTGTTCCCGGGCGACCTGCTGACGCCAAAGGCGGTGGGCGCGCTCCGCGCCGTCCTGCCCGCGGGCACGCGGCTGATGGTGACGGGCGGCGTCGGCCTCGACAACCTCGCGGCCTTCATGGCGGCGGGAACGGACGGGGCGGGCATCGGCTCGGCCCTGTACCGCCCGGGCCGCCCCGCCGGGGAGGTCGGCCGTCTCGCCGCGGCGCTGGCCGAGGCCGCCCGCGCCGCGCGCCCCGCCTGATCCTGGGCCGGCGAGGCGGACCCGCGTGACGGCGCCGTGGCTGTGGCGCGCCCCCTCCCGCGTCAGGATGCGGCCGAGTCGGTG
>JBCBRF010000370.1:0-743 GCA_039819865.1 Pseudomonadota bacterium
CAGTCGCCTGGGGCCGGCGGCGTCCGGGCCGGGGCGCGGGCGGCCGCGATGGGTGTCGCTGTAGGCGCGGGCCTCGAAGGCGGCGATGCGGCCGTGCTCGAGCCGTGCGGCCAGACGGGTGAGGGCGGCAGGGCCGTAGGGCTCCCGGGCGTGCTCCTCCTCGCGCGTCCACTTGAGCAGGACGGGCCTGCCCGGGATCGCGAGGGCGACCAGGGCCGCATCGAAGGCCGCGTCGTCGGCGCCGTTATGGCCGTAGCAGCCGGAGCCGGGGGCGTGGGTGATCTCGATCGCGTCCTCGGCCATGCCCAGCGCCTCGGCCATCGAGCTGCGGAGGGGGTAGATCCCCTGGCTGTGGGTGGTGATGGCGAGGCGGCCGTCCTTGAGCCGCGCCAGCGCGGCCGAAGGGGCCAGCGCCGCGTGCATCGTGTAGGGGCGGTGGAGCTCGACCCGGTGGGTGGCGTCCGCCAGGGGCTCGGGGATCGGGTCCTCGGTCGAGGGCTCGCCGCCGGGGCGGATGGCGAGGCGCCTGGCGGGGAGGGTGGTCAGCATCTCGGCGGCGTCGCCCTCGGCCAGGCCCTCGCCACCCCAGGTGCAGGCGCGCCCGAGCCGGGCGGCGGCGCGGATCGCCTGCCACTCGCCGGACGCGGCGACGGCGAGAAAGCGGTCCTCGATGACGACATGGATGCCGGCGTCGCGGAGGGCGGCGACGGTGGCCTCGTCGAGCGCCTCGAGGGTCGCGCGCT
>JBCBRF010000371.1:0-740 GCA_039819865.1 Pseudomonadota bacterium
CCCGGCCGGAGCGTCTCGGCTTTCGACAGCACAAGGTGATAGATCGGGGCGTGGGGTTTGCCGAAGTAGAACACGCGCCCGCCCGCGGCCGCGTAATCCCGCGCGATCGCGCCCGCGCACCAGAGCCGCGCCTCGGCGCGGTCGACGACGATGTCGGGATTGGCGCAGGCGAAGGGGAGGTCTCGGGCGACCCCGCCCGCGACCAAATCGGCGTAGTCCGCAGGCGTCTCGACCGAGTCGTCGCGGAGGCCCGCGCAGAGGATCGACTCCGCCTCTTCGAGCGGCGCATGCGCCAGATCCAAGCCCTCCCAGACCGGACGGTCCCGGTCGGCGCCGACGATGTGGATCCGTCTGCCGAACCGACCGGCCGCCAACTCCGCCCGGGTGGCGTCGCCGGAGGAGACGATCGCGTCGTAGCTGTCCTCCGGCGCGCCCATGGCGTCGAGATGCAGCTTCACCGCGCCCGAGGGACGCGGCGCGTTGGTCAGGAGCACGACCGCGCCGCCCTGGCGGCGGAAGGCCTGCAACGCCGCGACGGCCGCCGGATAGGGTTCGACGCCATTGTGGTAGCAGCCCCAAAGGTCGCAGAGGAGGACGTCGTACCCTGCGGAGATCTCCTCGAAACGGTCGAGAATGCGCGGGGTGGCCGTAACCGGGGTGGCTGTCATAGGGAGCTCCGATCGAAGCCGCGGAACGCGTGCCGGGCGGAGCTAGTCGCGGAGCGCAGCCGCGGTCAATGC
>JBCBRF010000372.1:0-735 GCA_039819865.1 Pseudomonadota bacterium
GCTCCTGCGTCAGCTCGGGCGCCACGTGGTTCGGCAGGTCGTTGGCGGCGGCGCCACTACGTCTACCCCTACCCCCATGTCGACGCGCTGATCCCGCTGATGGCCGAGGGCTTCGAGAGCGGCCGGATCCTGCCCTATCTCGACATCCCCTTTCAGCACGCCTCGCGCGACGTCCTCCGCGCCATGCGCCGGCCCGCCGATCAGGAGAAGACGCTCGACCGCATCGCCGCCTGGCGGCGCGAGATCCCGGAGCTCGCGCTGCGCTCCACCTTCATCGTGGGCTTCCCCGGAGAGACCGAGCGCGATGTGGAGATCCTGCTGGAATGGCTCGAGGAGGCTCAGCTCGACCGCGTCGGCTGCTTCCAGTACGAAGATGTCGCCGGCGCCGCCGCCAACGACCTGCCGAACCACGTGGCGCCCGAGCTGACGCAGGAGCGTTGGGAGCGCTTCATGGCCAAGGCGCGCGAGATCTCCGAGGCGAAGATGCGCGCCAAGCTCGGCCGCACCCTCGCCGTGATCGTGGACGAAGTTGATGAGGACGGCGCGACGGCGCGCAGCATGGCCGACGCGCCGGAGATCGATGGGACGGTCTTCATCGACACGGATTTCGACGGATTGCGACCCGGCGACATCGTCTCGGTCGCCATTGAGGAAGCCGAGGCCTACGATTTATGGGGAAGGAGGGTCGGCGGTCCCGACCGCGCCTGAGCACGGGGCGCGCCGACCGTTCGACGG
>JBCBRF010000373.1:0-734 GCA_039819865.1 Pseudomonadota bacterium
CGCCCGTCTCAGCCTCCGCCGCCCGGACGGCGCCGCGGTTCGCGCGCCCGCCCGCGCCGTCGCCCGGTTCGAGACCCCGGACGGCCTGCGCGCCCCGGACCTGATCGCTTTCGAAGACGGCCCCGAAGGCGCGCAGGCGGAAATCGGACTCACCGCCGCACGCCGCGGCGTCTGGCGCCTGCGCTGGGCCTGGTTGACGATCCCGGGTCCCCTCGGCCTGGTCGAGCGCTGCCCCCGCATTCCCATCGACGCCGCCATCCGCGTGATCCCGAACATCCGTCTGATCCGCTCCGGCCAGATCGACGTCACCGTCCGCTCCGCCCTTTACGGCGTGAAGGAGAACGCGCTGGTGGGCGACGGCTCGGATTTCCACCAGCTCCGCGAGTGGAAGCCGGGCATGGACACCCGCTCCATCGACTGGAAACGCTCCGCGGCCCGGCGTGCGCTGGTCGCCAAGGAGACCCGCGCCGAGCGCAATCACCAGGTCGTCCTCGCGCTCGACAACGGCTACACGCTCCGCGAGGAAATCGAGGGCCTGCCCAAGATCGACCATCAGATCACCGCCGCGCTCGCCTGCGCCTGGGCCGCGGTGCTCGGCGGCGACCGCATCGGGCTCCTCGCCTTCGACGCCCGCCCCCGGCTTTATCTGCCGCCCGAGCCCGGCCGCGCCGCCTTCACCCGCCTCCGCGCCGCGACCGCGGACCTCGCTTATCGCAGCGTCGAGAGCAACCACA
>JBCBRF010000374.1:0-712 GCA_039819865.1 Pseudomonadota bacterium
GGCGTCGTCGCGCTCGAGCTCGCCGCCCTCGCCCGCTTCGGCCGCATCGACACGCTCCGCCGCCTCGCCGCCGCCGGCGCCGGGGGCGACGCCGCCGCCGCCCGCGACGCGCTCGACGGCCTCGACCGCCTGACCGCCCACAGCGCCGGGGCCGCCCCCGGCCGCGCCGCCCTGGCCGAGGCCGCCGGCGACGCCCCCGACCCCGTCGAGCGCCTGGCGCTGGCCGACCGCCTCGTCCTCGCGCCCCTCGACGCCCGCGCCCGCGCCGAGGTCGAGCTGACGGCCCGCCAGGTCGCCGGCGCCACCGCCGTCATCCCGCTGCCCGTCATTGACGTCCTCGTCGTCCTCGCCGCCAACCTGCGCATGATCCGCCGCGTCGCCGCGATCTATGGCGGGCGCGCGGGCATGGTGGGCGCGCTCAGGCTCCTCCGCCTCGTCGCCGGCCACCTGATGGCCACCGGCGCGGTCGCGGCCACCGACGAGCTGCTCGACCCCGTCCTCGGCCACGGCGTGCTCTCGACCCTCTCGCGCCGCCTCGGCGAGGCCGCGCTCAACGCCGCGCTCACCGCCCGCGTCGGCGCCGCCGCGATCGAGGTCTGCCGCCCCTTCCCCCAGGCCGAGGCCGAGCGCATCCGCGCCCGCAGCCTCCTCCTCGGCGCCATCGGCGACTGGCGCCGCCGCACCTAGAGCGCCTTCCAACCTGACGTGAACA
>JBCBRF010000375.1:0-709 GCA_039819865.1 Pseudomonadota bacterium
CATCCTGATCGACGGCGCGATCACCGACGCCGACGGCGCGGCGGTCGAGGCGATCGCGCTGACCGGCGTCGACAGGATGTCGGCGATGCGGACGCCCGCGGGCGCGGTCGCGTCCTCCGTCACGTCCGGCAATGCCGGCGTCTCGGCGGCGTCGAGCACCGGCGCGTCGTTGACGGCCGTGATGGTGGCGGTTGCGGTCTCCGTCAGGGCGGAGAACGCGGTCACGCCGCCGTTCGAGGTGACGTCGACCGCGTCGCCGGCCAGGCCGGTGGTGCGGTCCCAGGCGCGATACGAGATGGTCGCGGTTCCGTTGAAGTCGGCGTCCGGGGTGAAGCGGATCTCGCTCTCCAGGTCCAGGAGCCGCGCGGCGCCGTCGGAGCCGTCGAGCGTCGCCCAGGTCGCGCCGTCGAGGGAGTACTCCCAGGTCCCGTTGGCGTCGTCGACGCCGGTGACGGCGATCCCGAGGCCGGCGCCCGCATCCGCGTCGCTCGCGTTCTCCAGGAGATCGGCGATCGAACCGCTTAACGCAGCGTCCTCGGCGCCGGCGCCGAAGGAGGCGCCCCCAAGCGTGTCGAAGACCGGCGCGCTGTTGGTGGCGACGATGGCGACGGCGGCGGTCTCTTCCTGAGCGGAGAAGGCGGTGGTCCCGCCGTTCACGCTCACATCGACGATGTCGCCTTCGGCCCCGCTCGAGCCGTCCCAGGCGCGG
>JBCBRF010000376.1:0-691 GCA_039819865.1 Pseudomonadota bacterium
CTCCGCGAGTTCGGCTGCGATCTGTTCCAGGGCTATCTCTACCATCGGCCGCAGCCGTTCGAGGCTTGCCTGGCTCTACTCGGGGGCTCGACGGAGGCCGAGAAGGCCTCCGCTTAAGCGTCCTCTCTGAGGTTAAGCGTTCCGCCTCAGGCGCGCACCTCGGCGTCACCCGCAAGAAACGCCTGGACGGCGGTCAGTTCCTCGGGGCGGACCTCGTGGCCGCCGTCGTGCCAGGCGGTCCGGACCGTCGCGCCATAGGCCGCGAGATCTCGCGCGAAGGCGGCGGTGGCCGGTTCGGGACCAATGGGGTCGCGGCGGCCGGCGGTGATCAGCGCGTCCAAGGCGGACAGATCCGGCGCGGGTTCGGGACGGTGCGGGATCAGCGGGTGCATCAGCACGCGCCGCGGGAGGACGTCCGAGCCGCGGAGCGCCAGGTGGGCCAGGATGTTCGCACCGTTCGAATAGCCGAGGCCGACGGCGGCGACCGGGTCGATCCCGTAGGTCTCGAAGGCCGCGCGCAGGAACGCGTCGAGACGCTTCGCGCGGGTCTCCAGATCCTCCATGTCGTAGACGCCTTCGGCGCGGCGCTTGAAAAAGCGGCGCATCGGACCGTCGCGGACGTCGCCGTTCAGGCTGAGAACGCCCGCCTCGGGCGCGACGGCGTCGGCGAGGTCGACAAAGCTGCGCATGT
>JBCBRF010000377.1:0-688 GCA_039819865.1 Pseudomonadota bacterium
GGTCAACCCCGGCGATCCGTTCAACCGGACGGAGGTCCTCGAGCTGTGAGCGCGGTCGCCTCCCCTGCCCTCGCCGCCGCGCAGAGAGGGATCGCGTCGCTCGGCGCGGTCCGGCTCGGACGCTGGCGCGGGCTGGTGAACGGCCTGATCGGGATGGCCGGCCTCTACGCCTTGTGGTGGTTCGGCGGCCAGATGGTGGCGAACAGCGAGGACATGTTCGCGTTCGCCGATTTCGCGCCCGCGCCGACGCTGTCTCGGCTCTGGGACATGCTGGCGAGCGGCGAGGCCGCGGCGATGACCTGGCCGTCGCTCTATCGGGTGGCGATGGGAATGCTGGCGGCGATCGCAATCGGGGCGCCGATGGGGATCCTGATCGGGCGGACGCCGGCGCTCCGCGAGATCACCAACGCGCCGTTTCAGTTCCTGCGGATGATCAGCCCGCTCAGCTGGATGCCGATCGCGGTGATGGCGTTCTCCACCTGGGACGGGGCGATCATCTTCCTGATCGCGGTCGCCGCAGTCTGGCCGGTGATGTTCGCCACCGCCGCGGGGGTGCGCCGGATCGATCCGGCCTGGCTGAAAGTGGCGCGGAACCTGGGCGCGCAACCGTTCCAGCTGCTCTGGACCGTGATCCTGCCGGCCACTGCGCTCGACATCCTGACCGGCGTCCGGCTGGCGCTCGGCGTCG
>JBCBRF010000378.1:0-680 GCA_039819865.1 Pseudomonadota bacterium
GACATGCGCGAGGACAACGGCCCCGGCGCGCATATCATGATCTATGCGCTCCAGGACGCCGGGCCCGCCTATCCGACGCTGATCTCGGACGACCCGATCGGCTGGACGGCGATCTCCGGCATGGTGGCCGATGACGCGCGGCCCGGCATCCTCTACGCCGTCAACGACAGCTTCATGGGGCTGCAGCCGCGCATCTACACCATCGACGCGACCGGGAACCCCGCGCGCATCACCGGCGCCGTCGGTGTCACGCGGGGCGGCGCGCCCGCCCAGAAGCTCGACCTCGAGGGCATCACCACCGATGGCGAGGGCGGCTTCTTCCTCGCCTCCGAGGGCCGCACCGACCGCCTGATCCCGCACGCGATCTACCACGTGAACGCCGAGGGCGGGATCGAGGACGAGATCCCCTTCCCGGCCGAACTGCTCGCCGTCGAGCGCCGCTTCGGCTCGGAGGGCATCACCCGGGTGGGCGACACGCTCTGGATCGCGATCCAGCGCGAGTGGAAGGACGACCCGGAGAACCACGTCAAGCTCGTCGCCTACAACCTCGAGACCGGGGAATGGGGCGCCGTGCACTACCCCAAGGCCGACCCCGAGCGCGGCTGGACCGGCCTCTCCGAGATCACCGCGCGGTCGGCGATCTGGTTGTCGCGCTCGATGATGTAGACGTGCTCGCCGTG
>JBCBRF010000379.1:0-679 GCA_039819865.1 Pseudomonadota bacterium
ATGGCGATCACACCGGTCAGTCAGCTCGCCGCCGATGAAGCGCAGCGCCTGCAGGCCGGCATGGCGGAGGCACAGGCCCCTTGGGAGCCGGCGCCCGGCCCGTCGCTCACCTCGATCGAGGGCGGCGTGTCAGAGGGGGCGCGGGTCGTGAACGGTCTGCACGAGCGGCCGCGCCTGCGCCTGGTCAAGGACGACGACTGACCGGATCGTCGGCGCCGGTCGGCGTGGCGTCGTGGGCCAGGGCTGGTGCCCTGGCGCGCAACGCCCCTTCGAGCGCACCGTAGCCGGTGAACCGACGTTCGAGCTTCAGCCCCAGGCGCTCGGCTGCCGCCGCGGCCTTGGCGTCCAGATCGGGGTCCTCGGTCTGCGCCAGGTAGACGACGCGGTCGTAGTTCCCGAAGTACATGTCCCGGAGCGAGGGGTGTCGGTCCAGCCCCAAGCCCCGCCAGACGAGGGCGTCGAACTGACGAACGAGGAAATCGGTGAGGAAGAAGGCACCGATCTCCTCCTCCGCCCGGGCGGCGAAGGCCTCAACGCCGTCGAAGAAGGCGTAGCAATGGGCGCCCGGCAGCCGCTCGACCGCCTCCTCCTCCAGCACTTTGTCGAGCATGCCGCCGGTGCCGCAGTCGCCATAGAGGACAAAGATCCGCTCGAACCCGTCGAGGCGTCCCTGATGAAT
>JBCBRF010000380.1:0-676 GCA_039819865.1 Pseudomonadota bacterium
TTGATCTCATGCGCCAGCATCGCCGAGAGCCCCGAAAGGCTGCGCGCCGAGTTGCGGCTCGAGAGCGAGCGGTTCATGGACTGCGCCACGGAGCGCGGCTGGATGATCAGCAACACGTGGCCGGGCGCGTCGAACAGCTGCGCCGCCTGAAGATCGACCAGAGCGGGCTCCCGCCCGAACCAGTTGAACTCGACGCCATATTCGGACAGCGAGATCGGGCCTTTGCGCGCCTGGTTCACGATCTCCTCGAGCCGGCTGCCCTCGCCGCACTGGCTTGCGAGGGTGGCGCGGCGGAGGGTGTAGGCGCTCTGCGACAGGAACAGCTCCGCCGCCGCGTTGACGGCGACGAAGCGGTTGTCCTGATCGAACACCATCGCGGGGCTCGGAAAGGCGTGCCAGATCGACTCGAAGTCGACCCGCTTGGCCACGGTGAGCGGGGCGGAGCTGATCATGCGGCGGCTTTCTCCTCTGCGCCGACGGGCTCTGCGCGCGTCGTCAGCTCCTCTGCGAAGGCTGCGAGCGCTGCTTGAACCCGGTCGATGTCGGGGTCTCGGATCACCCAGTCTCGCAGCGCAGGCCCGCCAGGCAGCGCGGCGAGACGCCACCCGAGATGCTTGCGCGCGGTGCGAACGCCGATGTGCGGACCGTAATGCTCGATCAGCGCGCGATGATGATC
>JBCBRF010000381.1:0-671 GCA_039819865.1 Pseudomonadota bacterium
CCCGGCGGCGCCTCTTCCGGGTGGACGAGACGCGGCGCCAGGGCGTCATCCCCGCGGGCGACTATGTCGAGCTGGCCGTCGCGGACGAGGGCACGGGGCTCAACGACGTCATGATCGACAAGGTTTTCGACCCGTTCTTCACCACCAAGGCGCAGGGGGAGGGGACGGGCCTCGGCCTCTCCACGGTCTACGGCATCGTCAGCCAGTCGGACGGGCTGGTGTTCGCGGAGAACCGGCCCGAGGGCGGGGCCTGTTTCCGGATGCTGTTTCCCCGGGTGGAGGCGAGCCGGGCGCAGGAGGTGAAGCCCGAGAAGCCGGTGGTGGATCTTACGGGCCATGGTTCGGTGCTGCTGGTGGAGGACGAGGCGGCGGTGCGGTCCTTTGCGGCGCGGGCGCTGCGCCTGCGCGGCTACAAGGTGACCACCGCGGAGGAGGCGGAGGAGGCCTTGGCGATCCTGGAGGAGGGGGCGCAGTCCTTCGACCTCATCGTCTCGGACGTCATGATGCCGGGGATGGACGGGCCGAGCTTTGTGGCGCGAGCGCGCAAGATCCGGCCGGAGGCGCGGATCCTCTTCGTCTCAGGCTACGCCGAGGAGGCCTTCTACAAGGAAATCGACAACCCCGATTACCACTTCCTAGCCAAGCCCTTCTCGCTGAGCGAGCTGACCGCG
>JBCBRF010000382.1:0-392 GCA_039819865.1 Pseudomonadota bacterium
CGGCGTGTTCGTGTCGCTAGGTCGGGTGCAAACGACAGAATCTGTCGCCGTCCGGCCTGATGTGGCGGTATCATTGCGATTGAAGTCCGTCAATATCGCTGACATATCTTCGCAAGGCGGCCATGCAGCGGGCGGGACAGGCGATGGGCGGGACGGGACGACGGGGCGGCGGTGCCGGCGGGACGGGTGCCGAGGAGGCGGCGGACGCGGCGCGGCGCGCGCGCTCGGGGCCCGACAGGCTCCTGTTCCTTACCGAGGAGCAGCTGCGCCAGGGCATCGAGCTGATGTTCTTCGCCTATCGCGACTTTACCTCGGACCCCGACGCGGTGCTGGCCGAGCGCGGTTACGGCCGGGCGCATCACCGGGCGATCCACTTCATCAAGCGCCGGCCG
>JBCBRF010000382.1:402-663 GCA_039819865.1 Pseudomonadota bacterium
AAGCCCGGCGTGGCGGTGGCGGGGCTGCTCGAGGTGCTGCGGGTGACCAAGCAGTCGCTGAACCGGGTGCTGCGCCAGCTGATCGAGGACGGGCTGGTGAGCTCGAGCGAAGGGCGGGTCGACCGCCGCCAGCGCCACCTGTCGCTGACCGAGGCGGGCGAGGCGCTGGAGCGCGCGCTCTCCGAGCCGCAGCGCGAACGGCTGCGGCGCGCCTTCTCGGAGGCCGGACCCGAGGCCGTCGCCGGATTTCGCTTGGTTTTG
>JBCBRF010000383.1:0-662 GCA_039819865.1 Pseudomonadota bacterium
TTCCTCGGCATGGATGCCGAGCAGGTCGACGCCGCGCTGGTGGATCTGAACCCGGCCGCGGTGCTGCAGATGGCGGTGAAGGTCGGCAAGGCGCTGGGCGAAGATCAGCTGCAGGGCGGCGGCGGCGAGAACAGCTTCAACGCCACGCGGTCCGTCGAGGCGGTGCAGGCGGAGATCGCCGCCCGACGCGCGGATGAAGAGTTTTCGAAGCGCTGGGCGAGCGGCGGCGTCGCTGAAAAGCAGGCGATGTCCAAGCTCTACCAGGAACTCGACGCGGCCCAAAAAGCTGAGGCGGAGGCCGCGACCAAGCAAGGAAAGGTGTATATTCGGCGCCGAATATACACCTTTCCTTGCTTGGTCGCGGCCTCCGCCTCAGCTTTTTGGGCCGCGTCGAGTTCCTGGTAGAGCTTGGACATCGCCTGCTTTTCAGCGACGCCGCCGCTCGCCCAGCGCTTCGAAAACTCTTCATCCGCGCGTCGGGCGGCGATCTCCGCCTGCACCGCCTCGACGGACCGCGTGGCGTTGAAGCTGTTCTCGCCGCCGCCGCCCTGCAGCTGATCTTCGCCCAGCGCCTTGCCGACCTTCACCGCCATCTGCAGCACCGCGGCCGGGTTCAGATCCACCAGCGCGGCGTCGACCTGCTCGGCATCCATGCCGAGGAA
>JBCBRF010000384.1:0-660 GCA_039819865.1 Pseudomonadota bacterium
CGGCACGCCCGCGCCGGAGGCCAACCCCAACGGCTCGGCGTCGGCGATGAAGTTGCCATCGTGGTGGGCCACCGGCACCCGGATCACCTGGCCCTGGGCGATGGCATGGGTAAAGGGCGTCCGCGCCGTCGCGGCCAGATAGGTGTCGCGACAGACGAACTTGAGGTTGGCGTTGCGCATCAGCGCACCGGGCAGGAGCCCCGCCTCGATCAGCACCTGCCAGCCGTTGCAGATGCCGATGACATGGCCGCCGCGCGCCGCGAAGTCGCGTACTGCCGCCATCACCGGCGACTGCGCCGCGATCGCGCCCACGCGCAGGTAGTCGCCGAAGGAGAAGCCGCCCGGCACCGCCACGAGGTCGAGCCCCGCCGGCAGCGCCGTCTCCTTGTGCCAGACCATCTCGACCGGCCGGCCCGAAACGGCGCCGAGCGCGACGCCCATGTCACGGTCGCAGTTCGAGCCGGGAAAGACGATGACGGCGCTCTTCATGCGCGGCTCCCGCGTCCGGCGGGGCTCACGGTTCCACCTCGACGCTGTAGGTCTCGATCACGGCGTTGGCGAGCAGGCGGTCTGCCATCCTGGCGGCGGCGGCGCGGGCGCGCTCGGGGTCGGTCTCGGCCAGGTCGAGCTCGATGACCTTGCCCTGCCGCGCCCCGTTGA
>JBCBRF010000385.1:0-651 GCA_039819865.1 Pseudomonadota bacterium
CCGCGCTCCCCCCCGCCTGATCGGCGGCGTCAAGGAGGGCGTGCGCGCGGAGGCGGACCGTGCGCGTCCACTGATCACGGACCGGGGGCGCGGGCGGCGGGCTGCGGGCGACACGGATCGGGGCGAGGGCGGCCGGCACCGAGATCGGGGACGTGACGCGGGGGCGAGTGTGCGGCGGGCTGCGACAGGCGATTGCGGGCGACAGAGGGCGGCCAGGCTGGGGGGCGGAAGCCCCCACAGGGGCGGGCGGCGAGGCCGGGCGGGGCCGGGGGCGTGCGGGGCAAGAGGCCGGGGCCGCGATGGGGCTTGGGGCGCACGGGCCCGAGGCGCGGTCGTTGCGGGGCGGCGAGGCGGGAGCCGGGGCAGGCGGAGGCGCCGCGTCGGGACTGGCGGAGGGCCGCGGGGCGGAGGCCGGCGCCGGCGGCGGAGGGGCCGGCGCGAAGGCCAGCGTCTGGAGCGGCTCCACCGGCGCGCCACCGCGCGCGGCGGCGCGCACCGCGCGCACGTAGGCGAGGAGGGCTGCCTGCGATGCTGGCGCAGGCGGACCAGAAACCGCGCACGCCAGCGAGGGCTGCAGAGGGCCGGCAGGCGCCTGGGCCGGCGCCGAAGCTTCCGGCAACGCGTCCGCCGCGGAGGGGGGCGCGTCCTGCG
>JBCBRF010000386.1:0-646 GCA_039819865.1 Pseudomonadota bacterium
GCAGCACGAAGGCCCAGAGCGGCGGGACACCCCCCGTCCCCACCGCCACGACCGCGCCGAGCGCGCCCGCCCCGGTCTTCGCGCTCCTGGCCGGGTTCTTCGCCGCCGCCTCCTTCGCCAACGGCCGGCTGGTCATGCGCTTCGGCATGCGCCGGCTCGCGACGGTCGCCATGGCGCTGATGACCGGGGCGGGCGCGCTCGGCGCGGTCGTGGCGGCGGGGACGGGGGGTGTCCCGCCGCTCTGGGCCTTCGTGCTGCTGCTGGCGCCGCTGCTGATGGCCGTGGCCGTGCTCTTCGCCAACGTCATCGCGCTGGCGGTCGAGCCGCTCGGCCATGTCGCCGGCACCGCGACCTCGGTGGTGCTGGCGACGGCGACGCTGGTGGCCGCGGCGCTCGGCAGCGTCATCGCCAGCTTCCACGACGCCACGGTCCTGCCGCTCTTCGCGGGCTTCGCCGGGCTCGGCCTGGTGGCCTGCCTGCTCTTCGCCATGGGGGATCGGTCGTCGAAGGCGAGGCGGCAGTAGCCGGCGGCCTCCGGGTGGCGGGCGATGTGACGGGCGACGGCGGCGGTCCAGCCCTCGGCCAGCACGGTGTCGGCATGGACGACCAGGACCCAGGGACCGCGCGTCGCCGCGACGCCGGCGGC
>JBCBRF010000387.1:0-643 GCA_039819865.1 Pseudomonadota bacterium
GCGCAAGGGCCGGCTCGACTTCCGGCGCACCCTCCGCGCCGCGCTTCGCCGCGACGGCGAGGCGGTCACGCTGCTGCGCCGGCGGCGCAAGACGCGGATGCGGCCCGTGGTGCTGTTGATCGACGTCTCCGGCTCGATGAAGGCGCGCACCGACGAGCGGCTGGCCTTTGCCCATGCCCTCGTCGCGGCGGGCGAGCGGGTCGAGGTCTTCACCCTCGGCACGCGTCTCACCCGCATCACGCCCGAGCTGAGGGCGCGCGAGAGGGGGCAGGCGCTGGCGCGCGTCGGGCGGCTGGTCGCCGATTTCGACGGCGGCACGCGGATCGGCGAGGCGCTGGCGGCCTTCCTGGTCAACGAGATCCAGGAGGTCTATCGACTGCAGGGCGTGAAGATCAACGACAAGCACATCGAGGTGATCGTTCGCCAGATGCTGCAGAAGATCGAGATCTCGGCCTCCGGCGACAGCACCCTGCTGCCGGGCGAGCAGGTCGATCGCGTCGAGTTCGACGAGATCAACGAGAAGCTGGAGGCTCAGGGCAAGCGCCCGGCCGAGGGCGAGCCGGTCCTGCTCGGCATCACCAAGGCGTCGTCTCCTGGAACGACGCGGCCGAGACGAAGCTGCGGGTCTGCAACGACGCCTTGG
>JBCBRF010000388.1:0-642 GCA_039819865.1 Pseudomonadota bacterium
CGCCGACCTCCTGGAGGGTGCCGGGCCCATCACCCTGGCCTTCACGGCGACCGAGGACGCGCCCGATTTCGCCTCCGTCGCCCTCAGCTACAACGGCCAGACCCAGGTCGAGAACGTGGAGCCCTATGCGCTCTTCAGCGACAACGCCCGCGGCAACTTCTTCGGCGACGCGGGCTTCGAGGAGGGCGCCTACACCGTCGACGTCACCCTCTACACCGACCGCGACGCCCGCGGCGACGTCGTCGAGACCTTCACCTACGAGTTTGAGTTCACCTGAACCCAAGCGCAGAGGCACTTTGCGGATCTGGAGACGATTGGGAGCATCGCCTCGACCGAGGCGGGCTCACGCGTGGTGCCGGTGAAGGGACTCGAACCCCCGACCCCATCATTACGAATGACGTGCTCTACCAGCTGAGCTACACCGGCGCCGGGCGCGTGGATAGCGGGTCCCCCCGAGCAGCGCAAGGCCCCGCCGAGGCATCTCGGACGGGAACCTCAGCTCCAGAACGTGCGGCGCGGCGAGATGATCTCGACCACCCCGGCGGTGAGCCCTTCCAGCGCATCCCACCCACGGTGTAGCTGTTGTCGACGGTATCGCCGCCTGCGACGACCCGGGCCGTTGAACAGCCGCCAAGCATCAGC
>JBCBRF010000389.1:0-639 GCA_039819865.1 Pseudomonadota bacterium
TTCGAGCGGCATATTGATGCCGACCAGGATCGCCTCGAGACCGCGCGATGGATCCGGGCCGCTCCGCGAGAGCAGCCGGCCGAGCGCCGTTCCCGCCCGAATATTCGTCGCCGCGTCCGCCATGGCGCGCGTCTCGGCCCGCGCGGCGCGGTTCAAGAGCGCGTTTCGCTTTTCGATCTTCGCGGCCATGAGCGCGTCGCGCCCCGCCTCGTCGAGAAGCCGGCGGAACTCCGCTTCGTCGGCCGCCTGCTCCGACCGCGCGGCCGCGCCTTCGAGCGCCGAGCGCAGCGACGCCACCTCGTCGGCCGCGAGGCCCTGATTGGCCGCGGCCTCGAGGATCCCGCGAACGCAGGCGTTGACGCCCAGGCTGCGGTCCGGATCAAACGCGGCCATAGCACGCCCCCGCCGCATTCAGCCCTTCGGCCCAGACGCCGGCCCGCGTCAGGCTGTCCTCGATCGCTTCCATCTCCAGCAGATCCTCCGCGTCGACCGCGTCCTCGCTTCGCGCCGCCAGCGCCTCGATCTGCGCGTCGATCGACGCCTCGTCGTCCAACCGCTCCGCCGCCTCGCGCGCCAGGCGGCCGGCAAGATCCGTGTCGACGTCGCGATCCTACGCCGACGCCCTGGTCCGTCTCGATG
>JBCBRF010000390.1:0-639 GCA_039819865.1 Pseudomonadota bacterium
GGCACGCGGAACATGCAGGTCTTCTCGCAGCGCAACCAGCCGGCGCGCTACCTGCTGCTGACGGCCGACCGCGCGATCCTTCACGAGTTCACCGGCTGCATGCACCTGGCCGAGGGCTTCGAGACCGTCGACGAGATCCGCCCCTCGCGCACCGCCAGCTTCGTGGCCGCCGGGCCCCGTATCGCCGAGCGCGAGCGCGCCTGGGCGGGCGAGATGGCCGACACGATCGCGGGCCTCGTGGGGCGCGGCGCGACCGTGGGGCTCGAGCGGCTGAACGCCGGCGCCGCCATCGCGCTGGCCGAACGGGGCCTGCGGATCGTCGATGCGCAGGAGCCGGTCGAGATGGCGCGCTGCATCAAGTCGGCCGAGGAGATGAAATGCGTGCGCGCCTCGCTCCGCGCGACCGAGCGGGGGGTGGCGGCGCTGAGGGAGGCGATCCGCCCGGGGCTGACCGAGGTCGAGCTCTGGTCGGTGCTGCACGCCGCGATCATCGCCCAGAACGGCGACTACATCGAGACGCGCCTCCTCAATACCGGTCCGAGGTCTCCTGGAACCAGGGATTGGTCCGCGGCCCGGTATTGAGGAGGCGCGTCTCGATGTAGTCGCCGTTCTGGGCAATGATCGCCGCGTGCAGCACCG
>JBCBRF010000391.1:0-638 GCA_039819865.1 Pseudomonadota bacterium
CGCACAGATCGACACCGGCGGGGTCGAGAACTTCAAGCGCACGGTCGTCAAGCACTACTTCACCTGGATGCGGGTGCGGCCCTGGAACCCGATGATCGTGTTCCTGGTGCGCGCGCTGGGGCCGGTCGAGACGCTCAAGGCGGCGGCGGCGACATTCTTTCCGCTGAAGCACGACCTGGTGCCGCTGATAGAGTCGCTGGCCCTCAACTTCATGACGCAGCTCACCTGGCGCTATGCCTGCAAGGTCTGCCCCGACGCGATGGCCAAGGTCGAGGAACCCGCCTTCGGCAATCCGCCCGACATCCGGATGGGCGGCACGCTGATCTCGCAGGACATCGCGAACTCGGTGCTCGAGGCGGACGCGATGGACGAGGGCGGGCGGCTGATGGCGGCGCGGCGGATCTGCGAGCTGGGCGGCGGCTACGGCCGCACGGCCTATGTGATCCAGCGCCTGCATCCCGGCTGCCAGTACGTGATGGTCGACATTCCGCCGGCGCTGGCGATCGCGCAGACCTACATGGAGGCCGTTTTCCCCGAGAAGAGGGTCTTCGCCTTCCGCCCCTTCGACGATTTCGAGACCGTGCGCGCCGAGATCGAGGCCGCCGACATCGTCTGCCTCCAGCCGCACCAGCTGCCGC
>JBCBRF010000392.1:0-626 GCA_039819865.1 Pseudomonadota bacterium
CCCGGCGCAGCCCCGATGCGCCGGGGGAGGCGCGGCCGTCGGTCGCGGGTGCGGCCTTGATCCGGGCGGGCGGGCAGCGCATCTGGTCGCCCATGCCGCTCGCCCGCCCCGACATCGAAGCCGCCCTCGCCCTGCCGCCGCTCGGTCCCCGCTCGGACTTCGACCTGATCGCCGGTATCCGGCCCAGGCCCGGCGTGCAGCGCCCGGCCTCGGTGCTCTGTCCGCTGGTCGAGCGATGCGGCGCGCTCAGCGTCGTGCTGACCGTGCGCGCGCGCCACCTGCGCCACCATGCCGGCCAGATCAGCTTTCCGGGCGGCAAGATCGAGGCGGCGGATCCGGGACCGCTCGACGCGGCGCTGCGCGAGGCGGAGGAGGAGATCGGCCTCGCCCCCGCCGCGGTCGAGGTGCTGGGCAGCCTCGATCCCTATCTCACCTCGACCAACTTCGCCGTCAGCCCCTTCGTGGGCCTGGTCGAGGCCGGCTGGCTGCCCCGCTGCGACCCCTCCGAGGTGGACGAGGCCTTCGAGGTGCCGCTCGATTTCCTGATGGACCCGGCCAACCGGCGGCGCGACCATCGCGTCCATGCCGGGGTGAAGCGCCATTTCTACGCCATGCCCTGGGGCGGC
>JBCBRF010000393.1:0-623 GCA_039819865.1 Pseudomonadota bacterium
CGACGGGCGTGTCTGCGGCCACGCCGGCGGCCTCGAGATGTGGCGCCTTCGTCGAGGCCGGGCAGGCGCTGGTGGCCGACGGGGCGGACGGGATCACGACCAGCTGCGGCTTCCTTGCCCCCTTCCAGGCGCCGCTAGCCGGGGCACTGGGCGTGCCGGTCGCGACCTCGGCGCTGATGCAGGTACCGCTGGTCGAGCGGCTGCTGCCGCCGGGGCGGCGGGCGGGGGTTCTCACGGTTTCGGCCTCGACGCTGACGGCGCCACATCTCGAGGCCGCCGGCGTGGCCGCAGACACGCCCGTCGGCTCGACCGAGGGCGGACGCCACTTCACCGAGGCGATCCTCGGCGATGCGGCGGATCTCGACATCGAGGCGGCGCGGTCGGACAACGTCGAGGCGGCCCTGGCGCTCGTGGCCGCGCATCCCGCGCTGGGTGCGCTGGTCCTGGAGTGCACCAACATGACCCCCTACGCCGCCGACATCCGGGCGGCGACGGGCCTGCCGGTCTTCACGATGGAGACCTTCGTCGCCTGGTTCCAGTCGGGCCTCGCGCCGCGACGCTTCCCGGCGGGCTAAAGCATTTTCCAGCCGGACTGACTCAGTCTGGCGACAAGAAAATGCGGC
>JBCBRF010000394.1:0-623 GCA_039819865.1 Pseudomonadota bacterium
GTGGTCGAGACGGTCGAGGCCGGGCAACTCGACCATGCCCGCCATCCCTATACGCAGGGGCTGATGAACTGCCTGCCGCGGATCGGCGGCGATCACGGTCCCCTGCCCGCGCTCACCCGCGACGCGGCCTGGGCGGAAGGCTGAGATGGCACTGATCGAGATCGAGGACCTCGAGGTCACATTCGCCGCCAAGGGGCACATGGTGCGGGCGGTGCGCGGCGTCTCGATGCCGAGCGCCGAGCGCGCCTCGACCGCCATCGAGACGCCGCGCACCGCCCGCACGCTGGGCGAGCCACTGACGGTGCACGGCCTTGCCTCGGGTGACGAGCGGGGGCGGCGGATCGTGCGGGCGCTGGAGGATGTGGGCCTCGATCCCGCCTTCCGCTTCCGCTACCCGCACCAGCTTTCGGGCGGACAGCGCCAGCGGGTGGCCGTGGCGCGCGCACTGATGCTGGAGCCTGAGATCCTGCTGCTGGACGAGCCGACCTCGGCGCTCGACGCCTCGGTCCAGTCGGAGGTGCTGAACCTGCTCTCGGCGCTGCGCGCGGCGCGGGCGCTGACCTACGTGATGGTCAGCCACGACCTGGCGGTGATCGACCACATGACCGAGGCGACGGTGGTGA
>JBCBRF010000395.1:0-622 GCA_039819865.1 Pseudomonadota bacterium
GCTGGAACTTCAAGAAGAACTTGCGCTTTCCCACGGCCAAGTAGCTGCAGTCACCTTGATGTTTGAAGAAATGCAAACGGAAGCCATCGCGGCAGGTGAGCGATTTATTACAGCTGAAGCCGCCGTGAGCGCCGCTTTTGAAGGTGCTGCAGTTTCACAAGAAGAGCTTTCGGTCCTTTTGGCCACAGCTGCTGAAGCCCGAGCTTCTTTGCGTTTGGTTCATTTGTCGAGACATCTCGCAACACCCGATCTTCTGACCGATGAGCAAGTCCGGCGATACAGCGTATTGCGCGGCTACTCAGACGACCCTTGCGCTTCAGTACCAGAAGGACATGACCCAACTATGTGGCGGCGTCACAACGGTTGTGATGGCTAAGCTGACGTTCATTCAACTCGCAGCATCGGTAACTTCGGGCTCGAAGCTGACCTTTGTCGCGTTTGGAAAACTACGCCTTCGGGTCACCTACTGCCTTCCCGTAAGCCAAACCACATGTCCGCTCTCTTCAGCGAACCGGAATCACATTTCGCGAAGGTGGCGACAAAAGGAGCTCCTTTTGTCCACTAGAATTGCGCCCTGCTAAATCATTGTTTTCCAAAACGCTTGAAAGTGACAAAAGGGCCT
>JBCBRF010000396.1:0-613 GCA_039819865.1 Pseudomonadota bacterium
GGGCCGCCCGATCCCGTCGGCACCTTCGCCCTCTCGCCCGGGCGGCGCGACGCGCTCGAGCGGCTGATGGACTGCGTGCGCCAGCTCGGCCGCGAGGTGCATGTCCTCGACCCGGTCTTCGTCAACATCGACCTCGAGATCGGCCTCTGCACCGAGCCCGCCGCCTATTTCGGCGAGGTGCAGGCCCGGGTGACCCGCGCGCTGGTCGGCCCCGTCCGCCACGGCGCGCCGCTGCCCTTCTTCCACCCCGACAACTTCGGCTTCGGCGTGTAGCCGATCAGCGCGACCAGCCGTTGCAGCGAGGCGTCGCGGCGGGCGGTGCGCAGGTAGCTCTCGGTCGCGATCTCGCCGGAGTAGAAGGCGAGCACGTCGAGGACATAGGCCCACCATTCCAGCATCATCACGCCGAAATCGTCGCCGCCACGGGCGCGCCAGTCGGCCAGTGCCACCTGTTCGTCGATGCCGTCGAGAAGCGCGCGACGGAACTCGGCGAAGGTCGCGATCTGGCGCGGCAGGCGGTCGAGGCCCGCGGGGATGTCCGGCGCGCCCGGGAAGGCGCGGTCGTCGCAGGGACAGCTCACGGGCCCACCTCCGCGTGGTCGAGCACGCGCAG
>JBCBRF010000397.1:0-612 GCA_039819865.1 Pseudomonadota bacterium
GTCCGGCTCCTCGAGGCCGACCCCGAAACCGACTGGAGCCGGGTGGACATCGACGCGCTCCGCGCGCACCTCGTCGACATGAACCTGCTGGCGCTCCACGCCGAGCCGAAAAGCGAGCCGACCGCGTCGGGCCTGCGCATCGCGCTGCCGTTGACGGGTCCCGCAGGCGGGGCCGTGCGCCGCATGGCGACCGCCCACGCCGACGTGTTGACGGCGGAAACCGGCTGGTCCTCCGTGGTCGAGCAGGACGGCGAAACCCTGGTCTGGACCGTCGAGGATCCGAGCGGCCAGGATGCGGCCCGTATCCGCGCGCTCGGCTTCTTCGGCCTGATGGCGACCGGCGACCACCACCGCCAGCATCATCTGGCGATCGCGAAAGGCTTGCCGGCGCACTGAGCCGGGATCGAGAGGAAAGCGCCCTGATGAAGCTTCGCGACGCCGAACCGGAGGACGCCCCCGCCCTCGACGCGCTCTACCGGGCGGCTTTTCCCGAGGAGGATCTGCGGCCGCTCGTCTGCGCGCTCCTGACGGACCCGGCCGCCCCGGTGGCGATTGTGGCGGTCGACGCGGCGGATCTGGTCGGCCACATCGCCTTCAGCCTCTGCGCGGTCG
>JBCBRF010000398.1:0-610 GCA_039819865.1 Pseudomonadota bacterium
CCTCGACATCGAGGCGCTGACCCTCGAAGGGCGGGAGGGTTGGCAGGCCGGCGCCGAGCGGGTGCTGATCGATGTGGAGGCCTAGCGCGCGAAGCGGCAGCGAAATGCCGGGAACCACCGAGAGCAGCCCTTGGAACCGCGTGCTCTCGATCCGCACCCGCGTGGTGGGGATGGCAAAGTCCTTTCGTGGGGCAGACGCGGAAGGCCATGCCGGTGCAGGACGCGTTCGGGTCCCAGTCGAGCCCGAGCACGAGCCCTGGCGCCTCCGGCGTGCCGCGATACCGCACGGACCGCAGTTTGAAGGCCCGTCGATAGCCCTTGAGCCTCGCCAGACGCCGTTCGAGATAGGGGAACCCGGGCCGCCACATCAGCGAGCCGTAGCCGAACACCCAGAAACCGCCGTTCTCGTCCATGGCAAGCCCTCCCTCGCGCTCCTATACCCATGAGGCGCGGCGAGGCCAACGGGGCCCGGGCGCAGACAGGTCGAGCGCAGGGAGCCCCGGGTATGGGACGCATCGCGAAATGGATCATGGGACTTGCGCTCGCCGGGGGCCTCGCCGCGCCTCATGGGTATAGGAGCGCGAGGGAGGGCTTGCCATGGACGAGAACG
>JBCBRF010000399.1:0-605 GCA_039819865.1 Pseudomonadota bacterium
GCGGAGCGGTATGGGCACGCGGCGCACGAGCGCGACCAGCACAAGCGCAAGAAATACCGGGCCAATGGGGTTACGGAGGCCAGCATCGGCGACAATGTCCCCCAACCTGTCCAGCAGCTGCATCGCAGGCTTCCCCAGGCGGCCGTACGTCTCGTGGGAGAGGGGGATGAAGGCCTCCGTAACCCCATTGGCCCGGCATTTCTTGTGCTTGTGCTTGTGCTTGTCATGTCGGGGATCTGCGGGGGGCTCTCGGCCGGGTGCAGGGCGTGGAGCGCGGCCACCACCTGGTCGTCCGGCCGCACGGTAGGGGTGCTCTCGTCCAGGCAGCGCGCGGCGCGGCTGATCGCCCCCACCTGGAGGATGCCATGGATGCGGGCAGCGAGGCGGCGGTCAGCGGAGAGACGGCGTCGTGGGGGCTCCTGGGGCAGGGCGTGCTCGGCGGCGTCGTCGGCAGCGGGCTGGGGCGGCGCAGGGTCGACGCGGGCGGCGCGGGCGAGCCGCGCGCGGATGTCGCGCGCCCGGGAGCGGCGCCCGCACAGCACATGCGCAGGCAAGGCGGGGGCGATCAGCCGGGCCGCGCGCTGTCTGGACGACAGCACCCTTAC
>JBCBRF010000400.1:0-601 GCA_039819865.1 Pseudomonadota bacterium
CTCTTGCAAAGCTCTCGGCTTCGGAGACCTTCTGGCAGCAAACGCCCTGCTTGATTGTCGATCTCGATGCGTTCGAGCGAAACGTTGCAAAAATGCGCGACTACTGCGCTGAAATGGGCGTGCGCCATCGCGTCCACGGCAAAATGCACAAGTCAGCAGATATTGCGCATTATCAGATCGAGGTTGGGCGTGCGGTTGGCGTTTGCTGCCAGAAGGTCTCCGAAGCCGAGAGCTTTGCAAGAGCCGGCATCAAAGATGTTCTCGTGTCCAATCAAGTCCGCGATCCAGCGAAGATCGACCGGCTCGCCGGATTGCCAAAATTCGGTGCCCGCATCATCGTGTGCTGCGATGACATTGCAAATGTCGCAGACCTTTCGGCCGCAGCCGTCGAGCATGGGACCACGGTCGAAGTCCTCGTCGAGATCGACTGCGGCGCCGGTCGTTGCGGTGTCACTGCGGGCCAACCAGTGGTCGACATAGCCAAGGCTGTCGATTCAGCACCCGGGCTTCGGTTTGCCGGGATCCAAGCCTATCAAGGCGCAATGCAGCACATGCAAAGTTACGAAGACCGCAAAGCCAAGATCGACATTGCCGTCGATAT
>JBCBRF010000401.1:0-601 GCA_039819865.1 Pseudomonadota bacterium
CGGCAAAGCCCGCCTCGGGACCGGAATGCTCGGTGCCCGCCAGCGGATGGGCCGGGATGAAGTGCACGCCGGGGGGGATGTGGCGCCGCATCGCCGCGACGACCGCCGCCTTGACCGAGCCCACGTCGCTGATCGTGGTGCCGGGGGCGAGATGGGGGGCCATCGCCTCGGCCACCGCGCCCGAGGCGCCGACGGGCACGCAGACGATCACCAGATCCGCGCCGGCGACCGCCGAGGGGATGTCGTCGACGATCCGGTCGCAGAAGCCGAGGCGCTGAACGAGGCGCTGGCCGAGGCCGGGCTGATCGTGCGCACCATGGGCGGCTACGGTCTGCCGGGGCATCTGCGCATCTCGATCGGCGACCAGGCCGCCTGCGAGGCCGTCGCCGCCGCCATCCGCGCCTTCGCCGGGCGCAACACCGAACGGGCGTGATCGTGGACGGCGAGACCCCTGCCCTGGCACGCGATGCCGCCGGCCCCGCGGATGGCCCCGCCGAGGGCGGCGATGCCGCGCGCCCGCTCTACGACCGGCTGGCGCTGATCGGCCTCGGCCTGATCGGGTCCTCGATCGCCCATGCCGCCCGGCGAAGGCGCGGATGGC
>JBCBRF010000402.1:0-600 GCA_039819865.1 Pseudomonadota bacterium
GCCAGCGCGCGCCCATGAGCGGTGATGCGTCCGTCCGCATCGAGCGCGTCCAGGCTGATCAAAAGCGCCTGTGCCTCTGCCAAAGCGCCCTGAGGCGGTGCAGTGAGAAAGCGCAACCCCTCCGCCCCGCCCCAGAGCGCCAGCTCTAGCGCGAGGCCCGCGAGGTCGGCGGTCTCGATCTCTGCGGGGGGGAACAGCGGCAGTGCGCCTTCGGCCCCTTTGGTCCAATTGCGGTAGCAGATGCCAGGCGCCACACGGCCCGCGCGGCCCCGGCGCTGATCGGCCTCGGCCCGGCTCACGGGGTCCGTGACCAGCCGCGTCATGCCAGAGCCTGGATCGTATCGCGCCCGCCGCGCGCGCCCACCATCCACCACCACACGGATGTCCTGGATTGTCAGCGAGGTTTCGGCGATGGCGGTGGCCAGAACCAGCTTGCGCCCGGTCTCCAGCGGCCGGATGGCGGCGCGTTGTTGCGCCAAGGGCAGCGCGCCGTAAAGCGGCTGCACCGCGACCTCTGCCGGCAGCCCGGAAAGGGCGGACTGCACCCGGCGGATCTCACCTTCACCCGGTAGGAACGCCAGCACGCCGCCGTCGGTCTCT
>JBCBRF010000403.1:0-600 GCA_039819865.1 Pseudomonadota bacterium
GGCACCCGCCAGCATCGGCGACTTCGTCATCCACGTGGTCGAGACGCTGCGCGAGCAGGTCGAGCACGAGCTCGACACGCTGGAGCGCGACATCCTCGACCTCGAACTGGCCAGCGCGCGCGCCAGCGGCGATCTCAGCGCCAGCGAGCGCGCCGGCCTGGGGCGCGACGAAGCGGCGGATCAGGATCGCGTCCTGGCGCGTGTCGGCCAGCTTGGCGCGCTCGCTGGCGCTGAGATCGCCGCTGGCGCGCGCGCTGGCTGGAGGAGCCGGGCGCGCTCCGCGTCGAGGCCGATGCCTTCCGCCGCATCGCGGGCGATCTCGGCTCGATCCTTTCGCGGGGCCAGATCGTGGCCGATGAGCTGCGCGCCGCCCAGGCCGAGCGGTCCAACCGCGTGATCATGATCCTCTCGGCGGTCTCGGTCGTTTTCCTGCCGCTGACCTTCCTGACGGGCCTGCTCGGCGTGAACCTCGCCGGCATCCCGCATGCCGAGGATGCGTGGTCCTTTCCCGCCTTCGCCGTGCTGCTGACGGCCGTCGCGGTCGCCGCCGCCTGGGTCGCGGTGCGGCTGCTGCGCTGAGCGGCCGGGCGGAGTTGGCGG
>JBCBRF010000404.1:0-600 GCA_039819865.1 Pseudomonadota bacterium
CGATGACCTTGCGCTCCTCCAAGGCGCGCTTGGTCTCGGCCAGTTCTTCCCGCATGCGCCGGAACATGTTGAACCGGGACCGGGCCTTGATGATCGTGGACAGCTTGGCTGGCGCCGGCGACAACGACATCCGCGTGGTCTCGGAAGTGTCGGGCCTCGCACGGCGGATCTCTGAACAGAACCCCGACATCGTCATCGTCGATCTGACGAACCCGTCCCGCGACACCATCGAAGAACTGACCCTCGCCACCACACCGATGGACCGCCCGGTGGCGATGTTCGTCGACCGCTCCGACGACAGCCTGACCAAGGCCGCCATCGAGGCCGGTGTGTCGGCTTACGTGGTCGACGATCTGCGGCCCGAGCGGCTGACCCCGATCATCTCGGCCGCGATCACCCGGTTCAACATGTTCCGGCGCATGCGGGAAGAACTGGCCGAGACCAAGCGCGCCTTGGAGGAGCGCAAGGTCATCGATCGCGCCAAAGGCCTTTTGATGAAAGCCCGCGGTGTGTCGGAGGATGAGGCCTATGCGCGTCTCCGCAAGACCGCGATGGTGTCGCGGGACGGGTTCGTCAGATCGACGATGACGATGTCGGGGT
>JBCBRF010000405.1:0-598 GCA_039819865.1 Pseudomonadota bacterium
GCAACTCCGCCGGCGGCGGCGCCATCTCGCCGGACCGAAACAGCTCACGCCGCTTGCGCAGCAGGATCCGACCGTGTTCGACGCGTTCGACTTGCCGAAGATGGCGAAGGAGCTCGCCAAGGTGAACGGCGTGCCGCCTGGGTTGCTGCGCTCGCAAGAGGACGTCGAGGCCAAGGCGCAAGAGCGCTCGAACATGCAGGCCGCGCAACTGGCGATCGAAGCCGCGCCGGCGGCGGCGAACTCGGCCAAGACGCTCGCCGAGGTGCAGTCCCTGGCGCAGAGCTCGCCGCGCCCGACGCCGCCTAACATTCCGCTGACGAGGGGCGTGTGACGCGCGAAGACGACCGCAAGGCGCTGCAGGACGCTCTGGCGCGGTGCTTCCCGGATGACGGGCGGTTCCTGTCGCCGCACGCGGTGCGGGTTCTGGGCGAGTTTCGAAAGCATTGCGAGACCGAGCGCCGATCGCCGCCGCGTGACCACGAGGGCCGCGTCGACGTGAATGAACTGTTGTTCATCGAAGGCAAGCGCGCGGCGTTCCAGTGGTTGCGCGACAAGATCTTTGAGAACCGGAAAGGCATTGAAAATGAAGATTGGTTGG
>JBCBRF010000406.1:0-596 GCA_039819865.1 Pseudomonadota bacterium
AACGACATCGACATCGACGGCGACGCGCTGACGGCGAGCCTGGCGGCGACGCAGTCGACCGCGGTCGCGGGCACGGCGGTGGTGAACGCCGACGGCACCTTCACCTTCGACCCGACGGCGGGGTTCACGGGCACGACGGGCTTCGACTACGTGGTGAGCGACCCCTCGGGCGCCAGCGCGACCGGCCGGGTGACGATCGGCGTGACCTTCGACAACACCCCGCCCGAGGCGGTGGACGACGCCTATTCGGTGGCCGAGGACGGGTCGCTGAGCGTGGCGGCGGGGCTGGGCGTGCTGGCGAACGACAGCGATGTCGATGGCGACGCGCTGACGGCGGTGCTGGGCACGGATGTCACGGACGGGACACTGACGCTGAACGCCGACGGCTCGTTCGACTACACGCCCGACGCCGACTTCAACGGCTCGGACAGCTTCACCTATACCGTCTCGGACGGGCAGGGCGGCACGAGCACGCCGGCGACCGTCACCATCACCGTCAACCCGGTGAACGACCCGCCGCAGGCGGTGGCGGACAGCTACACGACCGGGCGGGACACGCAGCTGGCGGTGACGCTGGCGGCGTCGGGGCTGCTGGC
>JBCBRF010000407.1:0-595 GCA_039819865.1 Pseudomonadota bacterium
TGAGGGCGCGCAGGATCGCAACCAGATTGTCGTCGCGGATGCGTTCGAGGTCGCGGATGCCATGGTGGCCGGATTGGGCCTCGGACTGACGGGCGATCTTGTCGACCAGGGCCGCATCGAGATCGGGGACATCCATCAGCTTGGTCCAGGGCCATTTCAGGCAGGGGCCGAATTGCTGCAGGAAATGGGTCATGCCGTCTTCGCCGCCGGCGATGCGGTAGGTTTCGAACAGGCCCATCTGCGCCCAGCGCAGCCCAAAGCCATAGCGGATGGCGTCATCGATCTCCTCGGTGGTCGCGATGCCGTCCTTCACCAGCCACAGCGCCTCGCGCCACACCGCCTCCAGGAAGCGGTCGGCGATGTGGGCGTCGATCTCGGCGCGGACGCGGAGGGGAGCCATGCCGATGGTTCTGAGCGTGGCCTCGGCCTTGGCGCTGTCGATGTAGAGGCGCTCGAGGGCGACCTGGTCGCGCTCGGCGTCGTAGCGCGCCTCGAGCGACAGGGCGTCGAAGGGGATGCTCTCCTCGCCCGCGCGCAACCGCCCCGCCGCGGCCTCGATCGCGAGCACGATGTCGTCCAGCGTCCCGTCCGGCAG
>JBCBRF010000408.1:0-594 GCA_039819865.1 Pseudomonadota bacterium
GGGTGAGCGAATTGACGAAATAGGCCTGCGTCTCCGCCCGCGCCATCAGCGCCCGCCCGCCAAGGCTTACGGCTGCATCGGTGTCGGCCTCGGCGGGCGGGCGCTGATGGCGCCCCCGTCGCCGTCGCGGATCAGGATGCCGCCCGGGACGGGCAGGACGTTGCCGCCAAAGGCCTGGGTGAGCGAATTGACGAAATAGGCCTGCGTCTCCGCCCGCGCCATCAGCGCCCGCCCGCCGAGGCCGACGCCGATGCAGCCGTAGGCCTTGGCATAGGCCATGTTGAACCGCAGGTTCGACGCGCCGTCCTCGCGCTCGAAGGCCTTCACGTTGCCGCCGGCGTCGAGCACGACGACCGAGAGCGGCTTGAGCCCCATCTCGCGGCCCTTGGCCAGGGTGGCGGCGATGATCGCGCGGGCGGTCTCGAGCGTGACGTCATGCATGGGGCGGTCTCCTTGGCCTGTGGTCGCCGCCTATCGACGCGGCGGGACGCCCGAGGTCAAGACCGCGCGCGCCCTGTCAGACCCGGCGGCGGAGCACGATCAGCGTCGAGAGGCCGCCCCATGCATGACGTCACGCTCGAGACCGCCCGCGCG
>JBCBRF010000409.1:0-591 GCA_039819865.1 Pseudomonadota bacterium
ACACGTCCGAAGGGCTTCGTATCCCAGCCAAAGCCGAGCCGCTGCGGCTGCTCACGGGGTCCCAAATCATGGCCGGGCTCGCCGTCGTCGCGCTGCTCGGCGTCGGGATCATCGGGCTGCACGCCTGGCGCATCGAGTCAGAGACCGAGCGCGTTCGGCTGCTGGTGTCGAGCGAGCACGGCGGCGCCGAGCTGATGGCGATCGCCTGCGCGTCGATGCTGCGAGAGCTCGACGAGGCGCGGAATTACGACGCTGCGGCGTTGTGTTCTGAGATTGTGAAAGAGGTGGCGGAGAAATGACCGAACCTCTCCTGACAGCAGCGGAAGCGGCGACGCTTTTGTCGCCGTCGGGAGCGGTGTCGGAGCGCACCATCGCCGACGCCATGCGCTCAGGCGCCCTTGCAAATGCGAAGCTCGGGCGGACTCGCTTTACGACCGAGTCAGATCTCACAGCATGGGTCCGCCAATGCCGCGCCAAAAACTCCCGCCCCGCCTCTACCTCCGACGCGCCCGCGCCGACCGCGACGCCGTCTGGGTCATCAAAGACGGCAGAAAAGAGCACGGGACAGGCTGCGCTGAAGGCGACCGCGAG
>JBCBRF010000410.1:0-591 GCA_039819865.1 Pseudomonadota bacterium
CCTCCTCGTTGCCGATCAGCACGTCGCAGGGGCGGGTGACGAAGGCCTGCATCGCGGCGAGGAGGAGATGCGCGCCCTCTCCGGCGCCGCCACCCCGGCCGAGGCGCTGGACTGGGCGCGCATCTCCTCCTCGTTGCCGATCAGCACGTCGCAGGGGCGGGTGACGAAGGCCTGCATCGCGGCGAGGTGGCGGTCGACGCAGCCGGCATCCGAGGGCGTCAGCACGATCTTCGCGCCGATCTCGCGGGCGCGCTCGACCGCGGCGGCGATCGCCTCGGGGCCGCGGGGGGCGTCGAAGACATAGCCCTCGACGATCAGCCAGCCGGCGTCGTCAGGGATCGAGGCGGCATCGGCAGGCGACAGCGTCGAGGCGCGGCCGAGGAAGGTGGACATCGTGCGCTCGCCCCCCGGCGTGACCAGCACGACGCAGCGCCCGGTGGCGAGATCGTCGAGGGGACCGGGCGCGGCCGGCGCGGGGGCTGCGGGAAAGTCGACGCCGAGGCGGGCGAGGTCGTCGCCGAAGGCGCGGCCGAGGTCGTCGCCCGGTCCCCTCGACGATCTCGCCACCGGGCGCTGCGTCGTGCTGGTCAC
>JBCBRF010000411.1:0-591 GCA_039819865.1 Pseudomonadota bacterium
GTGTGACCAGTTTGCGCGTCGTCTCACACCGATACTTGTCGAAGTCGATGGTCGGCGGGATCACGGTGCAATCGATGCCGTAGGCGTCGCGGTACGCACCGGCTGTGAAGCTGGAATTGGCGATGAAATGCGCGCCGGGGATTGCGCTGACGTCGCCCTCGTTCTCCTCAAATTCGATGTTACGCAGGTAAAGAACGGTGGGCAGCCCCAGCTTGGCAAACTCGTGGCCAAGCGCCGCCGAGCCACGGGTCTGCACCACGACCACATCGGGGCGAAACCGTGCGACGGCGGCGCGGACGCGGGCGGGGTCCATCGGCTCCCACGTGCGCATCACCTCATATCCTTGGGTTCGGTCCACGCTGAAGGGGCGGCGGGTCAGTTTGCGCTGCGCCCGCATCCGCCAGCCGAACATGCCGCGCCCCGACGTTCCGCAATAGACGGCACAATCGTGACCCATCGCCATGCTCTGGCGGATCAGATGATCCGTGCTGTTTTGCGTGCCGCCGATGCCGCGTTGAGCGCGGAAGATCAGGCAGTGATCGACCAGGTGCAGATCATCCATTGGCCCCCTGCCCCTGCGCCGTTTCTGCG
>JBCBRF010000412.1:0-589 GCA_039819865.1 Pseudomonadota bacterium
GGGCCGCCTATCTGCTCTGGGGCGGGCCGGCGGGGCGGGCGCTCGCCGGACTGACGGCGCTCGGCTTCGCGGTCGGGGCCGGGATCGCCGTGATGCACACCGGCGTGGAGTTCGGCTGGTGGGAGGGGGTGACCAGCTGCTCCGGCGGGCTCGATCTCGGCGGGTCGACGGAGGATGTGCTGGCGCGGATCCGCGAAGCCCCGGTGGTGCGCTGCGACGCGCGGGAAAGCTTCCTGCTCGGGCTGTCGATGACGAACTGGAACCTGCTCGCGTCCGCCGGGCTCGCGGCGGCCTTCGGGCGCGCGGCCCAGGTCGGCGGGCGCGCGGGCGCACGGTCGCCGGCGTGAGCGCGACGCAGACGGTCGCGGCGCAGATGGTCGCGGCGCAGGCGGTCGCGGCGCAGACGGTCGCGGCGCAGATGGTCGCGGCGCAGGCGGTCGCGGCGCACTTGCGTCCTCGGGCGACCCTAGGACCATCGGATCCCTGAGCATCGGGCCGACGGACCGATTTCCGGGCGCTTCACAGCCCGTTGGGCCTCCCTACGCTGAAAACGGTCCACCGGACCGGCCCTTCAGTCGTCGAACTCCGG
>JBCBRF010000413.1:0-282 GCA_039819865.1 Pseudomonadota bacterium
ATCGTTTCACTGTCGATGGCAACCACGGGACCCAAGTCAAGGTTGTCGGGCCGGTCGCCCGAATGAAGGTGTATTTTTCCGCCCATGATATCTGCCCCGTTACCGCCATGAGAAACCACGGCGGACTTCAAGTACCGCGCTATTGCAACCGACTCAAATCTTGATGCCGAGGTGAGGTGCGACTGAGAACACGTCCTTGTCGCCGCGGCCGCACATGTTCATCACCAGAATGTGGTCCTTAGGTAAGTCGCCAGCGATTTTGGTGACGTGAGCAAGAGCATA
>JBCBRF010000413.1:291-589 GCA_039819865.1 Pseudomonadota bacterium
GGGTAGTCAAGTCCAGCCGAGATTGAATGGCCTTCCAGGATCTGACCATCACCATCTTGCAGCAGGTAAGTGCGGTTGCCATGAAGCACACCCGGTGAGCCACCATTCATCGAGGCGGCATGACCGTTTTCAACATCTAAGCCATGACCACCTGCTTCAACTCCAATCAGGCTGACATCATCGTCGTCCAGGAATGGGTGGAAGAGGCCAATGGCATTTGACCCACCGCCAATACAGGCGATGAGTGTGTCTGGAAGGCGGCCTTCCATGTCCTGCATCTGGCCCCGCAGTTCATGGC
>JBCBRF010000414.1:0-584 GCA_039819865.1 Pseudomonadota bacterium
TAGACGCGCCATGCGCCCATCCGCAAGTTCCGGGGATCCGAAGGTCCAACCGCCCCCATGGATATTGAGATAGACCGCCCGCGCCGCGCCCGGATCGATGATCCGGAGCGCCAGGCGACCATCCGGGCCGTCGACGTCGCGCCAGGAGCCGAAAGCGTGCGGCCCGTCGACCGGCAACACGCCCTCCCCGGCCGCGCGCGCGCGGCGCATGGCGTCGATGTCGACAGTCTCCATCGGCGGCGCTCCGACCAACCGCTTCTCGAGAGCGACGCGAAACGCCTCCGTCTCCGGCGCCGCCGGCGCGAACGGATCCAGCTTCCACGCCCCACTCATGACGCCGCCGGGAACCTGGCGCCCAGAGCGCGAGAGAAGCGGATCCATCGATCGCCGAAGCGCGTCATGCGCTGCGCAGCAACCGCGCGCGGCTCTTCGGCACCCGCTTCACCTCGACCCCGGTGAACACGTGCAGCGTATTGAGCTCTGGATCGATCACCGCATGGTCGCTGACCCACCCCCCGAGCGAGAGATACCCTCTCAGCAGAGGCGGCATCAGACGCATGGCGCGGGCCGGATCGGCGCGCCGC
>JBCBRF010000415.1:0-583 GCA_039819865.1 Pseudomonadota bacterium
GGGGCCTGGGACGTGGTGCTCGTCCCAGCGCGCGCCGACATCGACGCCCTCGACGTCGAGCCGCGCCAGCATCGAGGCCCCGTTCGCGATGTCGCGATAGTCGTCGGTGTGCTCGGCGCGGATGCGCCGGTCGTAGAGGTCGAGCACCACGTCCCAGGCCCCGCGGTCCAGGTGGAAGAGCGCAAGATGCCACAGACATGCGCACCGAAGTTGTTGCAATGGGCCCACGCGCCTTGCTGGGTTGCGAGCCACGCAATGCCGGCCGCGTTCTGCGCCGTCATGTCATAGACATGCGCGACCGCGTGCAGGCCCCAGGCGTCGTCCGAAGCACGCTCGAGCCCCGCGCGCCCGGCCGCCTCGGCCTCGGCAATCCGGGCGAGCAGCCCCGGCACGGCATGGGCGCCGTCGACATGGCCCTCGATCGAGACCGGGCCGTCCGCGTTGCCCATCGCCAGGATCTCGACGCCCGCGGGGGCGGCGGCGCGCGCGGCCTCGCCGATCGCGGCGGTCATCGCCGCGCTGGCATTGGGATTGATGACGGCAAGGCGCATCAGGCGCGGGCCCTCCGGCGGCGAAGCAGGTT
>JBCBRF010000416.1:0-576 GCA_039819865.1 Pseudomonadota bacterium
GAGGCCGCGCGCCGGGGCCTCGCGCGCACCTTCCAGATCGTCCAGCCATTTCCCAAGATGACGGTGCTGGAGAACGTCGCCGCGGGGGCCGTCTTCGCGGGCGCCGCCGGCTCGATGGCCGAGGCGCGCGAGGCGGCGGCACGCGAACTCGCCTTCGTCGGTCTCGACACCGTCGCCGACACGCCCGCCTCGGCGCTGACGCTGCCCAACCGCAAGCGTCTGGAGCTGGCCAAGAGCCTGGCGATGCGCCCGCGTGTGCTGCTGCTGGACGAGGTGAACGCCGGTCTCAACCCGGCCGAGATCGACGGCGCGCTCGCGCTGATCCGCCAGATCGCGGGGCGCGGCGTGACGATCCTGATCATCGAGCACCGAGAGGCCCTTGAAGAGCCGCCGTCCCTCCGGCACATGCGCCTCGCTCAGCCGCTCGACCAGCCGTGGCGCGAGGCCGAGGGACAGTTCGTCGATCATCAGGAGGCGCGGGCGCGCCATCAGCCCGCGCCCGATCGCGCACATCTGCTGCTCGCCGCCTATCTCCGCGACGACCCCGAGGGGATCGCCGAGGATCTCGCCTATGTC
>JBCBRF010000417.1:0-575 GCA_039819865.1 Pseudomonadota bacterium
ATGGAGAACGCCGGCGGCTCCTACGCCGCACGGCACACCATCGAGCGGCTGACCGATTTCTACACCCGCTCCAAGGTCCAGCCCTACAGCGCCTTCCCGGCCTCCGCGCGGGCGGGGCGGCTGATGGACGAGGGGCGCGGGCGGCTGGCGGAGATGCTGGGTGTGGGCGAGGACGAGTTGATCGTCGGCCCCTCCACCACGCAGAACGCCTATGTCCTGGCCGAGGCCTTTGGCGAGATGCTGGAGCAGGGCGACGAGATCGTCGTCACCAACCAGGACCACGATCCCGCGATCCGCGAGCCTGCGCCAGGCGCCGGTGTTGGCCTCGTGGTCCTGGTTCGTGACGACGATCTCGTCGCCCTGCTCCAGCATCTCGCCGAAGGCCTGGGCCAGGACATAGGCGTTCTGGGTGGTGGAGGGGCCTACGATCAGCTCGTCGTCACCAACCAGGACCACGAGGCGAACACTGGCGCCTGGCGCAGGCTCGCGGACCGCGGGATCGTGGTGAAGGAGTGGGAGGTGGACGCGACGGGGCGTCTGGATCCCGATCGCCTGCGCGCGGTCATGAGCCCGCG
>JBCBRF010000418.1:0-575 GCA_039819865.1 Pseudomonadota bacterium
GGCGATCACGCCGCTCAGGTGGTCCATCGGGTGGCGTTCGTCGGACATCACGTAGTGGTCGGGATAGAAGAGGATCCGCGCCTCCTCCATCCAGACGGTGCGCAGCGCGCCATTGGCGTCCTGCTTGCGCCCGTACCAGATCGGATCGCCGTCTCCCGGCACCAGCACGCACTGGTGCACGTAGAAGGACCAGCCGTCATAGCCGGTCAGCCAGGCCATGTTCGACGGGTCGGTCACGACGAGGAGGTCGACGCCCCGCGCCTCCATCGCCCGTCGCGTCCTGGCGAGGCGATCGGCGTATTCGCGCCGGGTGAATGGCAGGTCGATGTCCGGCACGATGTCCCCTCCTTCGTCAGCACGCGACCCGCGTGCCGAGGCCCCGGTTATGCGCCCGGCGCACGCCATGGGTCGCAGCGTCCTGCACGCCGGACCGCCCGGGTCGCGGAGAGCAACCTCTGGCATGCTCCCCGTATCGCCGTCGATCCAACGCTCGCGAAGCCCAGATCGCCGCTTCGACCGGCGTGAGCGCCTACTCGAAATAGGCGGGGTGGGTGCGCCGGATCTCGGCAATGACC
>JBCBRF010000419.1:0-574 GCA_039819865.1 Pseudomonadota bacterium
CCTGGCAGGCCCAGACGCCCAGGCGATGCTCCGGCGGGATGGTCTGGGCCAGATGCGCGGCCTCGGTATCGGCCAGCACGCTGCCGCCGGTGGCCATCACGTAGCAGTCGATGCCATGCGCCAGCGCGATGTCGCGCATCTGGCCCAGACCATCCCGCCGGAGCATCGCCTGGGCGTCTGGGCCTGCCAGGACATGATCACCGCCGAGATCGCCGGCGGCCGCGGCCCGCGCAACCAGGACGGCATGCTGACCGTGACCGATGCCCCTGGCCTCGGTGTCCACCCTGACGAAGCGGCGCTGGGCGCGCCCCTCGCCCGTTACGCGGTGTAGGCGCATGAAGATCACGCGTCTCAGCCTCTGGCATCTCGCGCTCACCAGCCACGAGACCTATTACATGGCCGCCGGCAAGACCTGCGCGACGGTCGAGAGCGCGGTGCTGCGGATCGACACCGATGCGGGCCTCACCGGCTGGGGCGAGGTCTGTCCGATCCCGCATTACCGCGCTTTCGACCGTCGCGCAGGTCTTGCCGGCGGCCATGTAATAGGTCTCGTGGCTGGTGAGCGCGAGATGCC
>JBCBRF010000420.1:0-573 GCA_039819865.1 Pseudomonadota bacterium
ACATCTTCGCGCCCCGTCCTGCGCCGCCCATGGCGGCGCCGACATGGCCGAGATCTGGATGCACAACGGCTACCTGATGGTCGAGGGCGAGAAGATGTCGAAATCCCTCGGCAACTTCATCACGGTAAAGGATCTGCGCGACCGCGGCGTGCCGGGGGAGGTGATCCGCTACGTGCTGATGTCGGCCCATTACCGCTCGCCGCTCGACTGGACGGAAAAGCGGGCCGAGGACGCCGCGCGCGTGCTCAACCGCTGGCGCCGCGCGCTGGACGAGGTGGCCGATGTCGAGGACACCGCGCCCGATCCCCGCCTCGTCGCGGCGCTGGCCGACGACCTCAACACCTGGGAGGCGATGCAGGCGCTCGACCGCGACGCCAAGCGTGTCCTCGACCCCGCGGATGCCGGCGCGCATGCCGCGGCCCCAGGGGCTGTCCCAGCCGGGCTGGTCGGGCGTCGAGGGCTTCCAGAGGACGAAGTCCATCGGCCCCTGCTTGTAGGGCGCGACATCGACGCGGGCGCCGGCGACCATGTCGTCGACCGAGCGGTGCGAGAGGCCGCCATGGCGGCCTCTCG
>JBCBRF010000421.1:0-570 GCA_039819865.1 Pseudomonadota bacterium
AGTAATTCAACACGTTGAAGCTGGCGATGGTCAGATCCGCACCCTCGATCTCGGGCGCCTCTTCTTCGCGCACGATCACAATCGATGACGGGTTCCGCAACCAGAACCCCGACCTCGATGAGCTGACCAATGTCACCATCGATGAGAACGGTGACGGCGTATACAACACGGCCGATGAGTTCGGAATGGGCGACACGGTCGACAGCCTGACCGGCGTCGTGCGCTTTAGCAACGCGACCAACGAGTTTGGCAACAGCGGCTCCAATCAAACCAACTACCGGATCTTGCCGACCGAAGAGGTCACCTTCACCAACGACAATCCGCGCGAAGAAGAGGCGCCCGAGATCGAGGGTGCGGATCTGACCATCGCCAGCTTCAACGTGTTGAATTACTTCACGACGCTGGATCAGGGCTCCAACACCACGATCACGGGCCAGGACCCGCGCGGCGCTGACAACCAGACCGAGCTCGACCGCCAGACCGAAAAGCTAGTCACCACGATCCTGGAGCTGGATGCCGATATCCTCGCGCTCAACGAGCTGGAGAACGACTTCACGCTCGGAGACGGCA
>JBCBRF010000422.1:0-569 GCA_039819865.1 Pseudomonadota bacterium
CGATATGCGGCGTCGCCCTCGAGCCTGGGGTTGGCGAATGGGGCGTCGCTCACGGTTTTGTGATCCTCTCAAGCTCCGATGTTGGATGCAATCGAATTTAATTTGTCATTTGGTTGAATGACTATGAACTTACGGGCGCTCAGAACGCTAATCGAGATCGACCGCGCGGGGTCTTTCGCGCTCGCGGCGGATCAGCTCGGGCTCACGCTGTCCGCGGTCAGCGTGCAGATGAAGACGCTGGAGGCGGAGCTCGGCTTCGCGCTGTTCGACCGGACGCGGCGGCCGCCGGCGTTGACGCCCGACGGCCGGCTGGCGGCGACGCGGGCGCGGGCGGCGCTCAGAGAGGTGGAGTCGATCCGCGGGATCGCCGACGCCTCCGGCGCGCTGCGGGGCACCTTCCGGATCGGCTTCGTCGGCACCGCCAGCGTGCGTCTGATGCCCGGTTTCCTGGCGCGGGCGGCGGAGGCCTATCCCGAGGCCCGGATCCTGGTGGCGAGCGGGCTGTCGGAGAGCTTGATCGAGCGCGTGCGCGCGGGCGAGCTCGACGCCGCGGTCGTGACCGAGACCGA
>JBCBRF010000423.1:0-568 GCA_039819865.1 Pseudomonadota bacterium
GCTGGGACGGCGATATCCTGGTGGACCAGGGTGCCGCAGACCAGTTCCTGCACCTGCTGAAGCCCGAGGCGCTGGCCGGCGCGATCGCCGAGACCCGCACGCCGGGCATCTTCCGCATGCAGCCGGGCTACGACCACAGCTACTTCTTCGTCGCCTCCTTCATGGAGGATCATGTCGCCTGGCATGCCGAGCGCCTCTGAGCCCTGCCGAAGGCGGCCCTGCCGCCGGAGGCGCCTGCGGCATGCCCGCAGGGCCTGCCTCCGGCGCGACAGCCGTCGGTGCCGGGGCCTTGCGCGCATGACCGTGGGCCTGCCGGTGGCAGGCGGCCGGGGAGCGCCTGTCTCGCCGCCATCGCGGGTCCAAAAAACAGGCAGACTGCCTGCTTCATGGGCGAACGAGTGATCCTGCGCGGTTCCCGTGCCGCCTTCGAGGCCCGTGGCAGCACACCCTTCCCGCCGACCGTGCCGCCCGATCGGCTGGCACGCGACTTGCTGACCTGCAGGCACAACGAAACAGTCAGCAGGGACCCACCATGGCTCTCAATCGCACGCTCGCGGCCATTCTGGCC
>JBCBRF010000424.1:0-313 GCA_039819865.1 Pseudomonadota bacterium
CCAAGGCCGCACCTCTGACCCCGCGATTTGGGCGGCGGGCGATTGTGCGTCCTTTCCGCATGGTGGTGCGCAGATGCGGCTGGAATCGGTGGGCCATGCCATCGATCAGGCAGAGCTGGTGGCGCGCAACATCTTGGGCGCAGGCCAGGACTACGCGCCGAAGCCTTGGTTCTGGTCCGACCAATACGATGTGAAGCTGCAGATCGCCGGGCTCAGCACAAGCTACGACCGGGTGGTCGTGCGCAAGGTGGATGACGCCCAGTCGCATTGGTATTTCAAGGGCTGTGCGCTGATCGCTGTGGATGCGCTCAAC
>JBCBRF010000424.1:323-567 GCA_039819865.1 Pseudomonadota bacterium
GAAAGCGCTTGATCGAGGCGGGCAAGACCGCTGATCCTGCCGCGCTCAGCGATCCGGCGTTTGAGCTGAAGCAGTTGCTGCGCGCGTGAGGATCGTGGGTGGGGCGTGGCGCGGGCGCAAGCTGGCAAGCCTTGGCGCAGGGGATGCGGCCGCCCATTTGCGCCCGACCTCCGACCGCGTCCGCGAGGCTGTGTTCAACATCCTGATCAATGCCCATGGCGACCCCGTGCGCGGTGCCCGCGTG
>JBCBRF010000425.1:0-565 GCA_039819865.1 Pseudomonadota bacterium
CGAACTGGCACGCGAGGTGATCGCGGCCGACAAGCGGCTCGATATGCTGGAGATGCGGCTGGAGGAGGCGGCGATCCAGACCCTGGCGCTGCGCCAGCCGGTGGCGGGCGATCTCCGCCAGGTCGTCGCCGCGCTCAAGATCTCGTCGACGCTGGAGCGGATCGGCGACCTGGCCAAGAACACCGCCAAGCGCGCACAGTACCTCAACGAGAAACCGCCGCTCCGCGTCTCCGGCTCGATCGTGCGCATGGGCAAGCAGACCCAAGCGCTGTTCACCGAGACGCTCGACGCCTACACCTCGCGCGATACCGAACTGGCCGTCAGCGTCTGGCGCCGGGACATCGAGATCGACGAGATGTACAACTCGCTCTTTCGGGAGCTGATCACCTACATGATGGAAGACCCCCGGGTCATTTCATTGTGCAGCCAGCTTCTGTTCGTGGCCAAGAACCTCGAGCGCATCGGCGACCACGCCACGTTCATCGCCGAGATGACGTACTACGTGGTCGAGGGCCGGCCGCTCGGCGATCCCCGGCCGAAGGGCGACCCCTTCGGCGATCTTCCG
>JBCBRF010000426.1:0-564 GCA_039819865.1 Pseudomonadota bacterium
CCATGCCGCGCTCGGGGCCCGGCTTCTCGACCTTCTTGCCGTCGACGCTGACCTGGCCCGTGGTGGGCGCGACATGGTCTTCCAGCAGTACTCGCTGCTGCCCTGGAAGACGGTCCATGACAACATCGCCTTCGGCCCGCGGATGCAGGGCAAGGGCCGGGCGCAGGCCAGCGAGATCGCCAACACCTTCCTCAACATGGTGGGGCTGCGCGCCTTCGCCGACCGCTATCCGTCCGAGCTGTCGGGCGGCATGCAGCAGCGCGTCGGCATCGCGCGGGCGCTGGCCAACTACCCGGCCGTGCTGCTGATGGACGAGCCGTTCGGCGCGCTCGACGCCCAGACGCGGCTGATGATGCAGGAGAACCTGCTCGGCATCTGGCGCGAGTTCGGCACCACGGTCCTCTTCGTCACCCATGACGTGGACGAGGCGATCTTCCTGGCCGACCGCGTGCTGGTGATGAGTGCCGCGCCCGGGCGGATCATCGCCGACATCCCCGTCGACCTTGCCCGCCCCCGCACCGCCGAGATCGCCACCGACGCCGCCTTCACCGCGCTGAAACGCGA
>JBCBRF010000427.1:0-564 GCA_039819865.1 Pseudomonadota bacterium
GGTTCCTTCCAATCCCTCGAAGTGCGCTGAGGGCGGATAGCGCCGGCGACCGGCGTACGGCGGGGCCGTCCTCAGCAGGAAACATAACCCTCCGCGCGATCCACCTCGGCGGCGTCGGGATCGCGCTTGGCCGGGTCGCCGTGGCCGCCGCCGCCCGGCAGGGCAAGGGTCACCACGGTGCCGGGCGGCAGGGTGGTGGTGATCTTCGGTGAGAGCGGTACCGCCGCCCCGTCCGGCCCCGCCGCCGACAGCCGCCCCGGCGCGCCAGGGGCACCGCCTGCCAGGCCCGGTGCCGGGATGCGGACGCGCTCATAGAGGCCCGAGAACAGGAAGGGCCGGTCGCTCAGCACCTCCACGGTCATCTCCTGGCCCAGACCCCCGCGGTAGCGCCCCGCGCCGCCCGAGCCGGGGATCAGCGCGCGCCGGCCGATGACCAGCGGCGCCCGGGTCTCGATGATCTCCACCGGCACCCCGGCGATGCCGCTGGGATAGGCGGTGGCCGACAACCCGTCGCGCCCGGCCATGGCGCCCACGCCCCCGGCGGAGAACCAGGTGAAGCTGAAG
>JBCBRF010000428.1:0-564 GCA_039819865.1 Pseudomonadota bacterium
ACCTGTCCTCGTCGGCCACTCCGCCGGTGCGCATATCGCAGCGCTGCTCATCGGCGACGATCGATATCTCGCAGCGCTGGAACGAGACGTGCCGCGTCCGTCAGCGTTCGTTGGTATGTCCGGGCCCTACGCGTTCGACCCGACCACCTGGGACACGACCGCCCACATCTTCACGACCACCACCGACAACCCTGACGCAGCCCGCCCAGTCACGTTCGCAAGTCGCAGCTTCCCTCCGACGCTTCTGATCCACGGCAGCCGCGATCAGCTCGTGACGCCAAACGCCTCCGTTGCAATGCGCGACGCGTTGTCGGAGGCCGGCGCTGAGGTGACGTTGAAGACCTACGGCTTGCTCGCCCACGGCGGGACGGTGATGGCGATGGTTCGCCCGCTGCGTTGGGTGACACCGGTGTTTGACGACATGCTCTCGTTCGTCCGCGCCCATGGCGCCGATCGCGCGGCGGAACGCGTTAAAACCGGAGAAGCCGCGCCCAGCGCATGATGTCGAGCAGGCTGAGCGCTGCGGCCGCAACATACGTGTACGCGGCCGCCTTCAGGATCTTG
>JBCBRF010000429.1:0-563 GCA_039819865.1 Pseudomonadota bacterium
AGCGCCTATCTCGGCGGCACGGTGATGGGCACGGGAAGCTATACCGTGACGATGCAGGCCTTCGCCGGCGAAAGCGCTTCCGGCAGCTCGCTGGGCGCGACCACCATCGCCTTCAGCGTCGGCGAGGCGGAGGTTGAGGACCGCCCGCCCGAAGCCACCGATGTCACCTATGACACAGCGGAGGACAGCGGCGCGAAGACCTTCGAGGCCAGCGCCTTCGCCACAGACCCGGACGGCGACGCGGTCTTCATCCGCTCCGTCGCCGGGGCGACCCTGGGCACGGTCAGCGTGGCCAGCGGCGGCACGGCGCTCACCTATACGCCGACGGCCAACGCCAATGGCACCGACACCGTCACTGTAAGGATGTGGGACGGCAGCGATCCCGGCTCGACGGTCGACGCCACGCTGACGGTCGACCTCAGCGCGGTGAACGACACGCCCGAGGCGGTGGACGATGCGATCACCGTGACCTCCGGTGAGACGACGTGGATTGCCTCGCGCCTGCTGGGCAACGACACAGACGTCGAGGGTGACGATCTCACCATCGCCGTGCTCTCGGAGAT
>JBCBRF010000430.1:0-561 GCA_039819865.1 Pseudomonadota bacterium
GGTAGATCGTGCCGTAGAGCCCCGCCGAGAACATCGCGTGGATCGCGGCCCCGACCTGGCTGTAATGCGCGCCGAGATTGCTCATGGACTGTACGCGTATCCCGATGATCTTAGCATCCGCATCCAGCGCCAACTCCGCCTCGGTCACTAGCTCGCGCGCCTGAACGTCAGACAGGAAACTCTCGGTCCGGTCGGCCGTCCATTTCACCGGTTTTCCGAGCCGCTGTGCCGCGAGCGCCGCGACAGGGTACTCCGGGTGGTTCATCAGCTTCATGCCGAAGCCGCCGCCGACATCCGGGGTGCGGACGCGCAGTTTCTCCTGGTCGACGCCGAGCTGGCGGGCGAGTTGACGGCGCATGGCCGTGACGCCCTGGCTGACGGTGTGAATGTCCCATTGCTCGGCTTCGGTATCCCACAGCGCGTTGATCGCCCGCGGCTCCATCGCGTTGACGATGATGCGTTGGTTTTTCATGTTGAGCTTCGTGATGTGGGCGGCGGCGGCGAAGGCGGCATCAGCGGCCTCCTTGCCACCGATCTCCCAATCGTAGGCGAGGTTGCCGG
>JBCBRF010000431.1:0-560 GCA_039819865.1 Pseudomonadota bacterium
GGTCGCCCGCCAGGATCGTGTGGCCCGCCGTGTCCGCCGCCGCCAGCGCCCGCCGGTCGGCCGCCACGTCTGGCGCCGCGCCCGCCTGCGCCACCGGCGCGCCCGCATCGGCGAAGACGCTGGCCGAGGTCGCGTTGGTCAGCGCCTGCGCAAAGCCCGCGAGGCGGCGGGCAAAGGTCGCGTCGTCCTCGGCCGGCAGCGCGAAGACCTGGCCGAGCGCCGCGCTGAGCGAGCTCGCATCGAAGGCGGGCGCGGTGGCGCCGGGCTCGTGGCGCGCGTTCATGCGCACCCGCCCGCGGCCGGGTCAGAACGTGCCGGGGACATCGATGGTCACCTCCACGCCCTCGAGCCCGCCGCCGGCGCCCGGGGGCAGGCGGAAGAGCGCGCGCACGCTGCCGCTCGACGGCTCGATCCGCGGGTCGACATGGAGGAGGCGCAGCGCGACCTCGCGGTCCAGCGGCGCGCCGAGCCGGGCGCGGATCTCGGCCCTCTCGCGGAGCGCCGGGACCAGCGCGACCGGCAGGAAGATCTCGGCCTCCAGCGTGCCGGTCTCGGCGACG
>JBCBRF010000432.1:0-559 GCA_039819865.1 Pseudomonadota bacterium
GCGTCGACCGGCGTGGTTTTCACCGCCCAGATGCCGCCTGCGCCGAGCATCAGGGCCAGCACCACGACCACGAAGCGGTTGGCGAGTGACCAGCGGATGACGGCGGGGATCATGGCGCCGCCTCCACGCCGACCAGAGTGAGGGAGAAGTCGGGGCCCTTCTCGATCAGGAGGGCGACCTCGGCGTCGAGCGGCAGGCCGGCGGGGTCGAGCCCCGGGCCGAGGGGGAAGTCCATGGTCATGCCCGGCATTCCGATGGCGGCCAGCGGCCCATGCGTCGCCTTCGCCGTCCGGGCCTCGGGATCGACGGAATGCACGGTGCCGGCGACAACCATGGGAGGCGTCGACGGCGCCTCCTGCACCGGCCGGGCGGGTGGCGCGCCCTCCGCCCGCACGGCGATGATCGTGAAGAGACCGCTGTCGTCCTTGGCCAGGTCGAACTCCACGGGCGTATCGAGAGGGACCGCGCCGGGATCGACGCCCGCGACGTCGAGATCCATCCGCATCGCGGGCCAGCCGAGAACCGGGATCGGGTCGTGGCTGAGCGTCAGCTTGCCGTC
>JBCBRF010000433.1:0-557 GCA_039819865.1 Pseudomonadota bacterium
GAACTCCTTGCCGAGCGCAGCCAGGTTGTCGACCACGTTCTGCCCGATCGACTACAACAGCCGCGACAGCCACGCGCGCGCGGCGGTGATCGGGATCATGAACACGCTGCTGGTGGCCATCGTCGGGTGCTTCCTGGCGACCATCATCGGCGTGCTCGCGGGCGTGGCGCGACTGTCCAAGAACTGGATGCTGCGCAGCTTGATGAGCGTCTACGTCGAGCTCGTGCGCAACGTGCCGGTGCTGATCCAGATCCTGCTCGTCTCCGCGCTGATCACCGAGACCATGCCCGCCCCCCGCGCCTTCCGCGGCGAGGATCCGGTGGCGACCATGTGGCTCTTCGACAGCGTCGCCGCGACGAACCGCGGGTTCTACTTCCCCGCCCCCGTGCTGGGCGACGGATCCTGGCTGGTGGTTACGGCCTTCATCCTCGCGATCGTCGGCGCCGTGATCTTCGGCCGCTGGGCGATGCAGTACCAGCAGCAGACCGGTGAGGAGCTGCCGGAGAAGGCGCAGCCGCTGGTCTGGGTGGGTGCCGTGCTGCTTGGTCTGATCAGCC
>JBCBRF010000434.1:0-556 GCA_039819865.1 Pseudomonadota bacterium
CTATCTGCTCGCCTGGCGCTGGCCCGGGCTGCGCGTGAGCGTGGCGTCCTCGACCGACCGGTGGGCGGGCGTCGCGGTCGCGGGGCCGCGCGCGCGGGCCGCGATCGGCCGGGTACTGGCCGAGGGTGACGTCTCGGGCGAGGCGCTGGGGTTCATGGGGCTCCAGCACGTCGATCTTGCCCAGCGTCGAGACGTCGACGATCCCGCAGGTCTCGCGCACCATCTTCGCCTCGCGGACATAGGCCGCCCCGATGTCCTCGGCGCCCACGGGGAAGAACCAGCCGCGCTTCCAGAGGCCGGCATCGGTGAAGCGCGCGCCCTCGGCCGCCAGCGCGTCGTGCATGGGCGTCAGCCGCGTCGAGTGCCAGTGCGCGCCCCGCGTCCGCCCCGCCAGCGCCGCGATCGGCACGGGGGTATAGGGCGGGCGGAAGGTCGTGATCCCCGTCTCGGGAATGCCGCGGCCGAGCGCCTCGGCCAGCACGCCCAGGCCCTGGACACCGCCCGTCTTGCCCTGGTCTGTCGCCATGCCGAGCGTCGTGTAGCGCTTCATGTGCTC
>JBCBRF010000435.1:0-554 GCA_039819865.1 Pseudomonadota bacterium
ACGTCGCCATGATGTTGGATCGCCACGCGCCGCGGGGCTCCTATGGCTGGATGGCGATCGAGCTGACCGCGCTCCTGTCGATCGCGCTCTGGACCACGCTGCTCTGGAGCGAGGACGGCCGGCGCAGCACGGTCGCCTGGCTCCGAAGCGGCGGGGTCGGGGCGCTCTTCACCACGGCGCTCCGCTGGTCGCTCGACCGGCTCGACCGGGCCTTCTCGCGCCAATCGCGCGAGGGCTCGGGCGTCGCCCAGGCCTGGTCGCACGGGCTGCTGAGCTTTTGCCTTGGGATCGCGATCGCCTATCCGATGCTGAGCCTGCTCGTACAATGGGCCGCGACTGGCGAGGCGGCGCGGCTCGGCGGGGCGCTCGAGGTGATCCCGCAACAACCCGACGGTCGCATCCGGGCCGCGGAGATCGGCGGGATCGTGGTGTCGATCGGCGCGGCGGTCATCGCGATGCGGCCAACAACGCCGCTCCTTGGGAAATTAGCGGCGTTGTTGGCCGCAGCCGCAGCCTCATTAGCAGTCGCAGCCGCGGGCGCAGGCGCAGTCTCA
>JBCBRF010000436.1:0-554 GCA_039819865.1 Pseudomonadota bacterium
GTGGAGGTCACGCCGACGGCTTTCGCGGCGGCGAACCTGCTGTCGGACACGGTCGATCCGGTGGGCAACGCGAGCGCCCGCTGGGACGGCGCGACGGTCTGGGCGGGGCCGGTCGATGGCGATGGGTTTGCAAGCTTCACCTCGGCCAGCGCGGCGCAGGACGTCGATCCGCGGGCGCGGCCGGCGGGCGAGACGGTGGTGCTGGCGACGGTGTCGCTGCGGACCGATGGGGCCGCGACCTCGACCCTGTCGCTGGCGGCGAGCCCGTCCTCTGGGCCCGCGGTGACGGCGAGCGCCGAGATCGATTGGGCGGATGGCGGCGTGAGCCTGACCAATGGGCCGGCGGGGGCGCGGGCGGTGCGGATCGCCTATGACGCAGGGGCAGGCACGGCCCGGCTGGCGCTGGAGGTGCCGCTGGCGGATGGCGCGACCGACGCGCTGAGCTTCAGCATCGGCGGCGCCAACACGGCCTTTGCCGAGGCGGATCTGCGCGCTTGGGTGGCGGGCAGGGTCTCCGGCGCGCCGTCCTCAGCCTCCAGCGACAGGGTCGAGGT
>JBCBRF010000437.1:0-553 GCA_039819865.1 Pseudomonadota bacterium
CCGCCCTGCAACGGGTAGCGGGGTCGGGCCTCAGCCCTCCATCGCAGCCGCCGCCTCCTCCGCGATAATCCGCGCGATCAGCCCGCAATCCCCGGGCGCGCGGGGCATCCGGACGGTACCGCTGCCGGCGGCCGAGGCGCATGTCGGCTCGTCCTTCCAGTTCCATGCCGACCTGCGCCTCGGCCGCCGGCAGCGGTACCGTCCGGATGCCCCGCGCGCCCGCCAGCCCCGCCTCGATCGCCGCGTAGAGCGCGTTCCACCGCGCGATCCGGGCGTCGAGCAGCGCCAGCTCGGCGCGCAGGATCGAGGCCCGCAGGTTGTCCATCCGGCACGGGGCGGCGCCGGGGGCGGAGGCGTTCGAGGGCCTCAGGCTGGAGACGCCCAACTACTCCGGCCGGATGGACAACCTGCGGGCCTCGATCCTGCGCGCCGAGCTGGCGCTGCTGGACGGGCGGATCGCGCGGTGGAACGCGCTCTATGCGGCGATCGAGGCGGGGCTGGCGGGCGCGCAAGGCACGCCGCCCGCAACCGTTGCGAGTTGCAACGCGTTTCG
>JBCBRF010000438.1:0-552 GCA_039819865.1 Pseudomonadota bacterium
GCATGATGCGCCGGATCGACCGCCACGGCATGGCCGGCGGGCAGGGGGCGGCCCCAGGCTCCTACATCTTCTTCCACGAGCGGTCCGATCTTTCGGCGGAGACCGGTCCCGTCGGAGCCTGGGGCCGCCCCCTGCCCGCCGGCCATGCCGTGGCGGTCGATCCGGCGCATCATGCCTATGGCAGCCTCTTCTGGATCGAGCCTGCCCATGATGCGGCGCCGGCGCTCTGGATGGCGATGGACACGGGCGCCGCTATTCGCGGGGAAGGGCGCTTCGACCTTTTCCTGGGGAGTGGGGAGGCGGCGCGCCTTGCCGCGTCCCCAGTCGATGGCGGCGGCCGGGTGTTCCGGCTGATCCCGCGCGGGCAGGAGCGACAGCCATGAAGCGTCGGCGCCGCCTGACCGCTGACGACCGGACCGTGTGGCAAGCCGTGGCGCGGACCGTGGCACCGGCGCGCCCGGCGCAAGATCCGGTCATCCCTTCCGCGTCCGCCCCTGCTGCCCCCACCTCCGCCGTTTCGCCAGTGGCGGCGCCGCGGCGTAACGGGGCGGA
>JBCBRF010000439.1:0-552 GCA_039819865.1 Pseudomonadota bacterium
AGTACCACGGACCACAATGTTGACGCTGAAAACCCCGTCGCGCTGCGCCGGATAAGACCCTATCGACAAATCGCTGTAGGTTTTGGCAAGCGTGCCGAGCGGGGCAGCGATGTCGCCTTCCCCTCGGGGCACCCGAAGGCCGGGATCTTTCAGACCCAACATCGCGCCAGGATTGGGACAATGCGCGGTTATTTCCTCTCCTGTTTCCAATTTGACATCGGCGAGAAAGCGTTTGTACCGGCGTACAAGGCGACCCGGCACCAAGGGGGTTTGAAAGCGCATGGGCGGGGCCTATACCGCAACCAATCAGGGGACAAGGAGTGATGCGATGGCCAACCCGACCGCAGCCATGCTGGTGATCGGCGACGAGATCCTTTCGGGCCGAACCCGAGACGCCAACATGCACTATCTGGCCGGGCAATTGACGGAGCATGGCATCGATCTGCGGGAAGTGCGGATCGTGGCTGATGATCCTGACGCCATTGTCGCGGCAGTGGATGCGCTGCGGACCACCTGGGATCATGTTTTTACGTCCGGCGGTATCGGCCCGAC
>JBCBRF010000440.1:0-552 GCA_039819865.1 Pseudomonadota bacterium
GTGGTGGCCATGCTCGCCTGTGCCCGCCTAGGCGCCGTGCACTCGGTCGTCTTCGGTGGCTTTGCCGGCAACGAACTGGCGGTGCGCCTGGACGATGCCGAGCCCAAGGCCCTGATCGGCGCCTCCTGCGGGATCGAGCCCGGCCGCGTCGTGCCCTACAAGCCGATGATCGACGCCGCCATCGAGCTTGCGAAGCACAAGCCCGAGTTCTGCGTGATCCTGCAGCGCGAGCAGGCGCCGGCCGATCTGGTCGAGGGCCGCGACCATGACTGGCATGCCTTCCAGGAGGGGGTCGCGCCGGCCGACTGCGTGCCAGCAAAGCCGCCGAAGACGACCGAGTGGATCGCGCCGAGGCGGGCGCAGGCGAGCATGGCGATCGCGGCCTCGGGCACCATGGGCATGTAGATGACGACGCGGTCGCCCCTGGTCACGCCCCCGACGCGCGCGCTGGGCGGCGAGGCGCCCTTCCACACCTGGTTCGCCGACGGGCAGTGCAACACCTGCCACAACGCCATCGACCGCCATGTCGCCGCCGGCCATGGCGCGCGGGTC
>JBCBRF010000441.1:0-552 GCA_039819865.1 Pseudomonadota bacterium
ATCACGACCTCGCCTGCAGGCCCGGGGCCGAACGGATCGACTGGCCCTCGCCCTTCGACGCACTGGTCGCACGCATCGGCGCGCTCGCCGGCCGGCGGGTGGCGGTGCTGGCGACGGGCGACCCGCTCTGGTTCTCGGTCGGCGCGCGGCTGGCGCGGGCCTTCCCGGGCGAGGCCGCGTTCTTCCCCCAGCTCTCGGCCTTCCAGCTTGCCGCCGCCCGCCTCGGCTGGTCGCTGGCCGATGCCGATACGCTGTCGCTGCATGGCCGGCCGGCCGAGGGGATCGTGCCCTTCATCCAGCCGGGCGCGCGGCTGATCGCGCTGACCACCGGCGCCGATACCCCCGCTGCGGTCGCGCGCCTGCTGGACGAGCGCGGCTATGGCGCGAGCCCGCTCCACGTCTTTGGCGAGATGGAGACGCCCGGCGAGACCCGCCACGAGGCCACCGCCGGGACCTGGGACGAGACCGCGGTGCCCGAGTTCAACACGCTCGCCACCCGCCGGCCGGCGAGCGCGCCGATGCGTGCGACCAGTGCGTCGAAGGGCGAGGGCC
>JBCBRF010000442.1:0-551 GCA_039819865.1 Pseudomonadota bacterium
GACCTCGAGCCGCGCGCTCAGATCGAGGACCTTCACCTGGTCCGCCCCCTGCGAGATCAGGACGTCGGTCGCGACCGTGATCCAGTCCTCCCGCGTGACCTTCACATTGCCGCGCGGCGCGGGCGCGACTTTCGGGCCCCCGGCCTCTTCGCGCGCGGGCGCGCTCATCGGCGGGCTCCTTCGGACGCGGGTCTCATCTCAGCTGACCGGCGGCGCGCCGCCCTCCGCGCTTCGGCGCGCGATGAACGCGTCGATCTCCGCCAAACGCTCGGGCGGCGTAAACGACTCGGGGTCGGCTTCGAGTCGGCGCTTCCAGATCTCGGTCGCCCGCATGCTGGCGTCCTTGGCGCCCCGCTCCGTCCAGGTTCCGAAGTTCGACCAATCGGCCACCAACGGTTCGTAGAAGGCGGTTTGGTAGCGCGCCATCGTGTGCCCGGCCGCGAAGAAATGGCCTCCAGGGCCCACTTCGCGAACGGCGTCGAGCGCCAGCGCCGCATCATCCGCAGGCGTTGGCGCGCACAGCTCGGCGAAGATCTGCATCGCTTCGAGAT
>JBCBRF010000443.1:0-550 GCA_039819865.1 Pseudomonadota bacterium
CCGCCCGGCATCGGGCGCGACGATGCCGCAGACCAGCGAGAGCAGCGTCGACTTGCCCGACCCGCTCGGCCCTTCGAGGAACAGCCGCTCGCCCCGTGGCACGCGAAGTTCGTCGATCTCGAGCGCGAAGCCGGGCCGGGCAAGTCGACGCTGCTCTCGCTGGTCTGCGGCATCGTCGCGCCCGATGCCGGGCGGATCGAGGTGACGGGCGAGGCGTTCTCCGCCCTGCCCGGGTCGCGGCGCGACCGGCTGCGGGCCGAGCGTTTCGGCATCATCTTCCAGATGTTCAACCTGCTGCCCTATGCCTCGGCGCTCGACAACGTGGTGCTGCCGCTCGCCTTCGCGCCCCTGCGCGCCAGGCGGGTGGGCCGGGATCGGGCGGGGGAGGCGCGGCGTCTGCTCACGGCCCTGGGGCTGCCCGAGGCGGTGATCGACGCGCGCCGGGCCGCCAGTCTCTCGGTCGGTCAGCAGCAGCGGGTGGCGGTGGCGCGGGCGCTGATCGGGACGCCGGACATCGTGGTGGCGGACGAGCCGACCTCGGCGCTGGATG
>JBCBRF010000444.1:0-549 GCA_039819865.1 Pseudomonadota bacterium
GGAGCGGGATTCGAACCCGCGATACGGTTGCCCGTATACACGCTTTCCAGGCGTGCGCCTTCGACCACTCGGCCACCCTTCCGTCGGCGCGGACGCTAGCGAAGCGTGGCGGGAGGGGCAAGGTGCGGCGACGGGGTGGGGCGCGAGCGGCAGGGGGCCAGGCCGGAGACTTTGGCGCCGCGCATGCGATGCGTGGTTTACGCACCCGTCGGGGCGGCTTAGTCAGGCGCCAGATCGCCGGAGGGTCCGATGCTGAGGCTGCTCGCCATCCTGTTCCTTGTCCTTGCCGTCGCCCTCGCGGGGTATGACGGCGTGGGCGCGCTGCAGTCCGGGGTGTGGCAGCCGACGGCGCTCGGCGCGCTCTGGTTCGCCGTCCACCCGTCCAGCCTGCAGCTGCTGCAGCCGGCGGTCGAGCGCCATCTCGACCCTGTCCTGTGGGACCCGTACATCCTTGCCGCGCTCGAGGCGCCGGCCTTCGTCAGCGCGCTCGTGCTGGCGGCGATCTTCGCCGGCCTTGCGCTCGCGTTCCGGCCACGCCGGCGGCGCACG
>JBCBRF010000445.1:0-548 GCA_039819865.1 Pseudomonadota bacterium
GAACAGCCCGTCCGGCCGCAGCGCCCGACGCGCCTGGATCAGCGCGCCCACCGGGCTCCGCCGCCGCGCGTTTGTCGGATGCGCTGGGCGTGGCGGAACGGCCGGCGGGCGAGAAGGCGGGGGATTGAGCGCCTTGCGCGCGCAGGCCGCTCCGCCACGCCCAGCGCATCCGACAAACGCGCGGCGGCGGAGCCCGGTCTGAGCGGTTTCTGCTGGCTTTCCGCCGGCGCCCACCCGGTCAGCGTCAGTATGTCGACCCTCGCGGGAACCTATCCATCGGCGCGCCCAAACCGGTCGGCGTAAACCTCGATCGCCCGTCGGAGAACAGCGCGGGACAGGCCGCCTCGCGCACGATCCCGGAGCGCATTGGTCTCTCCCATCGCCCGCAGATCGCGCATCACGTGCAGCGCGGACGGCGACCACACCACCGTTCGGTCGAGATCCGCCACCGGCAGCGCGAACCCCGCGCGCTTTTCCGGACGCCGCTTTGTTCGGCGCCGCCGACGGTCGCTATCGCGCGGCCTTCGAAGGGCGCTTCGGGATCGAGC
>JBCBRF010000446.1:0-547 GCA_039819865.1 Pseudomonadota bacterium
GAGATCGACCGCCAGGCGCTGGTCGGCGTCTTCGAGGCGCATCAGCACCTCGCCCGCCTCGAAGCGGCGGTTGGAGGCGAGCGCCATCCCGTCGATCTCGCCCGCACGCGACTGGCCGAGGCCGAGCGGGTGCTCGCCCGCTTCCGCCAGCTCAGCAACACCGGCACCGCCTCGACCGCGCGCGTCGACGAGGTCGTCACCGCCGCCGAGATCGCGCGCCTGGAGCTGGCCCGCGCCGAGGACGCGCTCGACGACCGCGAGCTGCGCGCCCCCTTCGCCGGCGTCTCGGGCCTGCCCGCGGTCGAGGCCGGGGCCTGGGTCAGCGAGGGCGATGCGCTCGCGACCTATGACGACCGCGCGACGATCCTGGTCGAGTTCGACCTGCCCGAGACCGCGCTCTCGCGCCTCCGGCCGGGCCTGGCAGCGCCACGCGCACGGTGAAGGAGACGCCGGGGCGGAGCAGGTCCTCGTCGTTCGGCAGGCCCACGCGGACGCGGGCGGTGCGGCTGGCCGCATCGACCCGGCTGTCGAGGGCCACGACCTCGCC
>JBCBRF010000447.1:0-546 GCA_039819865.1 Pseudomonadota bacterium
GTGTTGGTTTTTTGACGCTAGTGAATGGAGACCTAGCATCCTGCCGCGCGACTTTCTACGCTGTGCCGGTCGTCTGGCTGGAAAACCGCGGGTAAAGGTTCGAAAGTTGCGTGCGGCCGGTGGTGTGCGAAGGAAACGGTCCAGCGCGGGCGCCGGAAATGGATGCTCCTTGAGGGGATGCTCCGTGAGGGGATGCACCGTGGCGGAACGGATCTGCCGGCGCTGCGCGCCGCGATCGGAGCCGCAACGAGGAGCGTCGCGGCGCCTGTCGAGGGACCGGCCGCGGCCGATCTGGATCCGTCCACGCAGTTCCTGGTGATGACGGCTTACGGCTTATCGAGCTGAGCCGGCGGCGGTCGGTCGAGCGGCGCGGACGACCGTACTGCGACACTTTGCTCAGCTAAGCGCCGAAGCGTCCACTTCGCGATAAACTCGATCTTTAAGTTTTTAGTCGAATTTCTCTGAAACGGAGAGGCTGAGCCCGAGGGGCGAGCCGCCTCCCTAGCCGTGCTGAACCGCTGCGCAGGGAAAACGTCATGACATTGT
>JBCBRF010000448.1:0-546 GCA_039819865.1 Pseudomonadota bacterium
CAGCTCGGTCTTCCTGCTGCTGATCGGCTCGGTCGCGATCCGCGGGTTCAGATACGTGGCGGATGTACCCAAGCGGATCCTGATCCCGCGGATCGCGACCGAGCCGATCAGCAGCAGGAAGACCGAGCTGACGATCAGGCCGATGAACAGGCCGTAGATGATGTCGACGTTCAGGATGAACATCATCGGGCCCGGCTGCAGGCCGTGGATCATGAAGGCGCCGATGATGATCGCCGTGATCACGTCGCCCGGCACGCCGAGCGCGAGCAGCGGGATCAGCGTCGCCCCCGCCACGCCGTTGTTGCCGGCCTCGGAGGCCGCCACGCCCTCGACCTCGCCCTTGCCGAAGTTCTCGCGGTTGGGCGAGCGGCGGCGGGCCTCGGAATAGCTGAGGAAGGCCGAGGGCGCCGCGCCGATGCCGGGGATCGAGCCGAGGAAGACGCCGATCAGGCTGCCCCGCACGATCGAGCGGAAGGAGCGGCGATAGTCGGCAAAGCTGACGCCCCGGGCGCCGAGGCTGCGCGTCTTGCCGAGATGGCCGGTCGG
>JBCBRF010000449.1:0-545 GCA_039819865.1 Pseudomonadota bacterium
ACCTTAATCTGCGTCCTCGCCCAGCTTATGGCCGCTGCGGCGCCGACGCCCGAGGGCGCGGTGGCGCCCGACTGGGCGGCGGTGCGCGACGTGCTGATCGCGGTGCTGCCGACGCTGGGGCTGATCCTGGCGGTGCTGGGCTCGATCTTCGCGGGCCTGACCACGCCGACCGAGGCATCGGGCATCGGCGCGCTCGGCGCCACGCTGCTGGCGGTCGGCTATCGCAAGCTCGACTTCGCCAAGCTCTGGAACGTGCTGGTCTCGACCTTCAACACCACCGCCTACATCTTCGCGATCTTCCTCGGCGCCACGGTCTTCTCCTACGTCCTGCGCGAGCTTGGCGGCGACGAGATGATCGAGGGGATCGTCGAGGGCATCGGCCTCGGGCCCAACGGGACGGTGCTGTTCATCCTGCTGATCGTCTTCCTGCTCGGCTTCGTGCTCGACTGGATCGAGATCACGCTGATCGTGCTGCCGCTGATGCGGCCGATCGTGAACGGCCTCGGCATCGACATCCCCGGCTTCGGGGTGGTCGACGAGCCGGC
>JBCBRF010000450.1:0-545 GCA_039819865.1 Pseudomonadota bacterium
CGCACGTGGTTTCGGGCGCGCATGGGCGGCTGGCAGCCCGTGACACTGCCCTGACCGGGTGTTTCGGACCCCGACGGGCCACGGGTCGCTGTCCCGTGGTATTTCAGGCGATTGCTTTCCAAAATCGAACCCTTAGACTGCGGCGCATGACTGGATACGCCGTCACATCACTGACCAAGTTGCGCATGTCCGCGCCATGGCGAATGCAAGAGCTGCACGGCAATGCGCGCCATGGCGCGGACATGCGCAACTTGGTCAGCGATGTGACGGCGTATCCAGTCATGCGCCGCAGTCTAAGGGTTCGATTTTGGAAAGCAATCGCCGGAACACCGCACGGTGACCCGTGGTCCGCGGGCCACACCCACACTCTGTCAGGGCAGTGTCACGGGCTGCCAGCCGCCCATGCGCGCCCGAAACCACGTGCGTTGACGCTTGGCATATTGCCGTGTGGCGATGATGGCGGCCTCGCGGGCCGCCTGCAGCGTGATCTCACCCCGCAGATGCGCGATCAAGTCCGGCGCGCCGATGGCTTTGGCCGCGCCGCC
>JBCBRF010000451.1:0-544 GCA_039819865.1 Pseudomonadota bacterium
GATGGCGCTCGAGCCGGTGGTCGCGGTCGGCAACGACTACCGCTCGTATTCGCTGGCCATCAAGCAGGCGACGGCCTGGGCGTCGAGGTCGATCTGCGCGAAATAGGCCATCGGCGTGATGCAGGGGCCGATGTCGCGCACCCGCGCGCCGCCCTGCACCAGTCCGAGTGTCAGCGCCTGCTTGATGGCCAGCGAATACGAGCGGTAGTCGTTGCCGACCGCGACCACCGGGTCGAGCCCCATCTCGTGGAGTTGCGTCGCCAGCCCGAGGCCGAGCGCCTGCATGCCGAGCAGGTTGATCTCCTCGGGAAAGCGCCAGCGGGCGTCGTATTCGCGGAACCCCGTCGTCTTGATCATGGGCAGCCAGAGGCTGTCCCAGGTGTTCTCCTCGACCGTGGTCAGCGGCACGGGGACGGCGGTCATCGGCGCATCCTGCGCGGTATCGGGCATCGGTTTCTCCTCTGCGCGCGGCCCCCCGCCGCCCGCCTCACGCCCCCCGCCTCACGCCGCCTTGGCCAGCCGGTCGAAGGCGGCAAGGCGGGCG
>JBCBRF010000452.1:0-544 GCA_039819865.1 Pseudomonadota bacterium
CCTGGCCCCGCCCGTCGCCCTGGGGCGCCCGTGCCCGCGGGGCCTCTCCCCTGGCGTCGCTGCGGGTTTCGCTGCGCGGCTGGCTCGCGCCGGCCGCACCGGTCGGCTGCGTGCCCGAACGGGCGCTCGTGCTCGACGGCGCGCCGGCAGCGCCCGTGCTCCCCGCGCTGCCCGGGGCGACGGGCGCGGCCAGGGCGGCACCCGGGTCGAGGCCCGGCAGGACACCCGCCAGGATCGCGGTGGCCAGCAGCGGCGCGGCAAGATGCTGAACGTCCTGTCGGAGGAAGAGCACGCCCGCCGCCTGCGCGCCGTCGAACAGGCACGCCGCGACGAAGCCGTCCGCCGCAAGGCCGAGGAAGAGGCTGCGCGCAAGCGCGCCGAGGAGGAGGCCAAGCGCCGCGCCGAGGAAGAGGCCGCGCGCAAGGCCGCCGAGGAAGAAGCCGCACGCCGCAAGGCGGAGGAAGAAGCGGCCGCCGCCGCCGCGGCCAAGGCGGCAGAGGAAGCCGCCCAAGCCGAAGCCTCGGCGACGCCGGCCAGCCCCCCT
>JBCBRF010000453.1:0-544 GCA_039819865.1 Pseudomonadota bacterium
CGGCCAGCGAGCGCGCCTCGCGCGAGGGCCGCGCGGCTGTGTCGACGACCAGCACGCCCGCCTCGGCCGCCAGCGCCCTGGTCGCCTTTCGCGGGCGCGGGGCCGAGCTGGTGCTGGCGCCGACGCGGGCGCTGGCCCGGGCGCGCCGCGCGCTGGCGGGGCTGCCGGGCGGGGGCGCGACGCCGCTCGCCTCGGGGCTGGAGGCCGCGCTGGCGCTGGCCGCGGCGGCCCGGCGCGAGGGGCAGGCGGCGCAGGTCGTCGTGCTGACCGACGGGCGGGCGAACATCGCGCGCGACGGGCAACCCGGACGGGCGGGCGCGCGCGCGGATGCCGAGGCGGCGGCACGGGCGCTGGCGGCCGAGGCGGGCGTGCTCGGCCATCGGCCAGCCACGACCCTCGATCGACCAGCGCGGGCGGAGCGGCGCTGCCACCGGCGCGCTCGCTGGCCGAGGGTTCGGGCGCGCGGTACATCGCGCTGCCGGGTGCCGATGCCGGGCGCATCGCGGACGCGGCCCGCGCGTTGCGGGGCGACGGCGCCCCCGCG
>JBCBRF010000454.1:0-542 GCA_039819865.1 Pseudomonadota bacterium
GGCCGCTGCACGCTCGCCCCGACCGAGGACGGCGAGCCGCCCGGGCGGTTCTGGCTGCTGAGCGATCCCGATCTCCTCAACAACCACGGCCTGCGCCTCGGCGACAACGCGGCGATCGCGGCGGCGGCCGAGGACCATGGCGCGGCGGGTGCCGATCAGCGGCGCGCAGTCGGCGCCCTCGGCCAGGTCGAGGACCTGGGGCAGGTAGAGCAGCGCCTCGCCCAGGTCGTCGCGCCCGGTGACGGGGATCCGGGCCATCGCCTCGGGCAGGATGCGGACGCGGCCGAGGGCGGTGTCGCCGATGCGTTCGACCAGGCGGGTCTGGCGCCGGGCGCTGCCGATCTCCTCAACAACCACGGCCTGCGCCTCGGCGACAACGCGGCGATCGCGGCGGCGCTCCTGCCCGACTTCGCCGATGGCGGCCTTGCGGTCATCGACTACACGACCCGCATCTGGGTGATCGAGCGGACGCGCCGCGAGCGCCGCGTTGTCGCCGAGGCGCAGGCCGTGGTTGTTGAGGAGATCGGGATCGGTCAGCAGCC
>JBCBRF010000455.1:0-541 GCA_039819865.1 Pseudomonadota bacterium
CGAAATGGATGATCCCGTCGCAGCCATCGACCAGCGCCTCCATCGCGGCGAGATCGCCGAGATCGGCCTCGACCACCTCCTCGCCCGGGCCGGCCATCTCGCGCGCCTGCGACGCCTGTCCGACGTCGTGGCGATGGACCCGGCCGGCCCGGGCGAGGAGGTCGTCGAGGCCGATCTCGGCGATCTCGCCGCGATGGAGGCGCTGGTCGATGGCTGCGACGGGATCATCCATTTCGGCGGCGTCTCGGTCGAGGACCGCTTCGAGGCGATCCTCGAGGCCAATCTCCGCGGTACCTACCACCTCTACGAGGCGGCGCGGCGGCGCGGCTCGCCCCGCATCGTCTTCGCCAGCTCGAACCATGCGATCGGCTTTCACACGCGCGAGACGCGGCTCGACGCCGACGCCGTGCTGCGGCCGGACAGCCTGTACGGTGTGTCCAAGTGCTATGGCGAGGCGATGGCGCGCCTCTACCACGACAAGTTCGGGATCGAGACGGCGATCGCGATCGCCGTCTCGATCCCGAACTTGTCGTGGTAGAGG
>JBCBRF010000456.1:0-539 GCA_039819865.1 Pseudomonadota bacterium
CCGTCAGTGGTCGACGCTGCATAGCCCGTGACCCGGTGCGGTTTCACATTGACCCGGGCCCAGCGATCAAAGGCGGCGTCGGCTGATCGCGCCCGGGCGAGGGCGGCCTCATCGTCCGCAAGCGCCTCTTCGGACAACATCTCGAATTTCGGCGGCTCGAAATAGGCCGCGATACGGGCGCGCTCGTCCTCCGGCAGATCGATCGCCGGCGCCGCGATCAGGGCCCACTCGTCCTCGACCTCCTTGCGGAAGGCCTCGACGCCGAGCGCTTCGACGAGGATCTTGATGCGCGCCTTATACAGATTGTCCCGCCGTCCATGGCGATTATAGACCCGGAGGATCGCCTCCAGATAGGAGAGGAGCCGGTCCTTCGGCAGGAACGGCTTGATCGTCTCGCCGATGCGGGGCGTGCGGCCGAGACCGCCGCCGACGATCACCTCGAAGCCGATCTCGCCCGACGGACCGGGCGGCCGTGCGGGTGCATGATATCGGCCTGCACATGCGCCGCGGACCGTCGGGCGAGATCGGCTTCGAGGTGA
>JBCBRF010000457.1:0-538 GCA_039819865.1 Pseudomonadota bacterium
CAAATCGACCGCAATCGCCTCGCCCATATTCCCGGCAAACGTGTCGAGGAGGGCTTGCAGGTCTTCGCCGCGAAGCTCCGCCGCGCGGGCCTCCGGCACGGAGATGACGGCCATCTCGAGCGCATCCTCGCGCGGCGCATTGAGGCTTGCGTCCACAGCCCCGCGTGCCTCGCGCAGCTCATGCCACCGGCTTTCGCCGATGCAGACCTGCGAGTTGCTCAGCGTATAGCACGGCAAATGCGCCAGATCGGGGTTCGGGCGCAGGGTCACCACGGCCCGCTCATGCACCGCTTCGAGCTCTGGCGTCACCGCGGTCCCGTCCGCAAAGCTCATGACGACATACCGCCGCTGCCCGATCCGCTGCGCAGAGGCCAGCGCCGCAAGCCCGTCGCCCGTGAAGGCCGCGCTGGTCCAGCCATGGCTTGTCTCTTCGGCGGGGATCTCCGCCAGAAGCTCGGCGTCGAGCGCGCGGACAACGCGTCGCAATATTAGGGCATCCCGTATGGCCGTACGGTCCGGGTCTGCGGCCTCATAGAGA
>JBCBRF010000458.1:0-538 GCA_039819865.1 Pseudomonadota bacterium
ATCCGCGGCCGCATCGTGGCGGAGCGGAAGAACCCGCTGAACCTCTTCTGCCAGGTCCTCTACCGCCCGTTCCTCGATGCCGCCGTCGCCTGGCCCTGGGCGACCACGGCGCTCGCCGCCGCCCTCGTCGCCTCGATCGTGGCGAGCGCGTTCTCGCCCCAGCGCATGATGACCACACCGCCGACCGCGTCGCCCTTTCCGTCGAACTCGCCGACGCCGCGGCGCATTTCGGGACCCAGGCGGATCTCGGCGACGTCGCCGAGGGTGAGGGCGGCCCCGCGGGCATTGACCATCAGCGGCACGGCCTGGAGATCGCCGATATCGTCGATGTAGCCGGTGGCGCGGACCATGTACTCGGCCTCCGCCATCTCGATCACGCTGCCGCCGGTCTTCGACTGGCTGATCGCCACGGCCGGCCTCGACGAGGGCGAGGCGCTGCGGACCTATAACTGCGGCGCCGGCATGCTGGTGGTGGTCGCCCCCGACGCGGAGACACTGGTCACAGACGCCCTCACCACGGCGGGAGAGCGCGTAGTCC
>JBCBRF010000459.1:0-536 GCA_039819865.1 Pseudomonadota bacterium
TTACCGAACTCGAACTCCGCGCCGACGACGACGCCCGCGAGCCCCAAGCGCTCGATCAGCATCTCGTCGACGAACTCTTCGGGCGACATGGCCGCCGTGTCGCGGGTGAACGGGATCGCGAAGACGTGGGCCGCGCCGGCGGCGCGCAGCAGCTCCGCCCGGCGGTCGAGGGTCGTGATGAGGAAGGGTTCGGCTTCGGGCTGGAAGAGCCGGCGCGGGTGCGGGTCGAAGGTGACGGCGGCGAGCTTCGCGCCCTGCTCGCGCGCAGCGCCGGCGGCGGCCTCCATCAGCGCCTGGTGGCCGAGATGGACCCCGTCGAGATTGCCGAGCACCGCGACCGCGCCCCGCGCCGTCGCCGCGACCGGCCTGTCCGCCAGAAAAACCGTCATCCCTCGGCCTTTAAGGCCGGCCGCCGCGCGCGGCAACGCCGAGGGTGAGCGGGCGCTTCGCCCTCACCGCCGCGGAAGGACGAAGTCCGGCGGGGATCGCTCCGCCAGGCACGGCGCCGCCTCTCCGTCCCGCGCAAGGAAGGCGCG
>JBCBRF010000460.1:0-535 GCA_039819865.1 Pseudomonadota bacterium
CGTCGCCGATCTCGATGATCTCGATCCCGCTCAGGAGCGGGTTCTGCTGATCGACCGCGGAGACGATGTCGAGCAGGCCGTCGGCGGCCGTCACGACCGCCGAGCGCATCGAGGCGCCACCGGTCTGGCCGCCGCCGTCGAGGTAAGGATTGACGTCCTGGAACTCCGCGACCGACACGCCGTCGACGGTGAAGTCGAACTCGCGGATCTTCGTCTCGTTGAACTTCGACTGGGTCTCGGCGAAGTAGAGATTGATCCGATACTCCTTGCCGGTCTCGACGGCGAAGGCCCAGTGCATGGCCTCCGGCGTGGTGCGGTTGTCCCAGTAATGGGAGTTGAACATCTCGGACGGCGCGACGCCGGCGTCGACGTTCGAGAGGTCGATCGCAAGCGCAAGATCGCCGCCGCGGATCGACTCGCCGACGGAGTAGACCGAGATGTCGTCCTTGCTCGACTCCTCCCAGTCCGGCCCGTCGTCGACCGCCGCCAGCGCCTCGCCGCCCACATTCACGCGGTAGAGGATGGTCTCCTCGCC
>JBCBRF010000461.1:0-535 GCA_039819865.1 Pseudomonadota bacterium
TTGCGACTTCAACAGCCATGTCGCGCGAAGCGCCGTCGACCATGCCGCCTGGGCCGCGCGGCTCGTGGCCGAGATGGCGGCGATGCGGGCGCTGACGGGGCCCCGGCGGCTCGACAGCATCTTCTTCGGCGGCGGCACGCCCAGCCTGATGGCGCCGGCGACGGTCGGGGCGATCATCGCGGCGGCCGACCGCCACTGGGACCTCGCCGCCCACGCCGAAATCACGCTCGAGGCCAACCCGACCAGCGTCGAGGCCGAGCGCTTCCGCGCCTATGCCGCGGCCGGCGTCAACCGCGTGTCGGTCGGCGTGCAGGCGCTGGACGACGGGGCGCTGGCGGCGCTGGGACGGACCCATTCGGTCGCCGAGGCGCTGGGCGCGGTCGAGACCGCGCGCGCCGCCTTCGCGCGCGTCAGCTTCGACCTGATCTATGCGCGCCAGCACCAGGCGCCCCAAGACTGGGCGGGCGAGCTCGACAGGGCGCTGGCGTTCGGCCCCGACCACCTCTCGCTCTACCAGCTGACGGTCGAACCGGGG
>JBCBRF010000462.1:0-535 GCA_039819865.1 Pseudomonadota bacterium
CGCTCGTCTGAGAGATGCATGCCGAAGTCCTCGACGATGCCCTTGAGCTGGCTAAAGGTTGGGCGCTGGACGGTCATGCGGGAGAACCTTTCGGTCGTCGAGGCGGCGGTGAGGATGGGCTCGGCGGCAGCCCGAAGCCGCCGGGCAGTGCCGCGTCTTCCGGGCCTGCCGCCGGGCCCATCCTCACCGCCGCCTCGACGACCTTGGTCGAACCGTTGCCGCTGGTGAACCCTGTGAACTCGTCGATCAGGGCGCTGTCCATGTTGTGCCCGCCGATCTCGCCCTTCACCTGGCCCTTCTGGAGCACGAGCACCCGGTCCGAGAGTGAGGTGATGAATTCGAGGTTCTGTTCGACCAGCAGGATCGAGAGGCCGCGCCTGCGGGCCAGATCGGCCAGCTTTTCCTCGATGAGATCGACGATCGAGGGCTGGATCCCCTCGGTCGGCTCGTCCAGCAACAGCAACTGCGGCCCGCTCGCGAGACACCGTGCCAGCGCCAGCAGCTGCTGCTCGCCGCCCGAGAGCGCGCCGCCCCG
>JBCBRF010000463.1:0-533 GCA_039819865.1 Pseudomonadota bacterium
CACGGGGCGGACGCTGTTCTCGGGCATGGTCCTGGCGCCGCTGGTGATGCCCGAGGTGATCACGGGGCTGTCGCTGCTCCTCGCCTTCATCGCGATCTCGCTCGACCGGGGTTTCACGACGATCGTGATCGCGCATGCGACCTTCTCGATGTGCTATGTCGCGGTCGTGGTGCAGGCGCGGCTGGCGGGCTTCGACCGCGCGGTCGAGGAGGCGGCGGCCGATCTCGGCGCCCGGCCGGGCACGGTGTTCCGGCGCGTGACACTGCCGCTCATCCTGCCGGGGATCGTGGCGGGCTGGCTGCTGAGCTTCACGCTGTCGCTCGACGACCTGGTGATTGCGAACTTCGTCTCGGGACCCGGATCGACCCCGCGAGGATGCCGGGCAGGCTGAGCGGCAGGGTCACGCGCCAGAAGCTCGTGAGCGGGCGGGCGCCGAGATCGGCCGCGGCCTCGGTCAGCGCGGGGTCCAGCTTTTCGAGGGTCGCATAGAGCGGCAGCACCATGAAGGGCAGGTAGCTGTAGACGATCCCCAG
>JBCBRF010000464.1:0-533 GCA_039819865.1 Pseudomonadota bacterium
CCAAGACCTCGGCGTCGAAGACGTCGCCGCTGTCGGGGCGCAGCACAAACAGCGGCGACGTCTTCGACGCCGAGGTCTTGGATGCGGTCGAGACGCTGACCACCGGGGCCTGGCAGATCCCCTATTCGATCCGCGTCGACAGCGTGACGAACTTTCAGTCGACCCGCGGGGAGGTGGACGATCTGATCGTCGAGGATCTGGTCCAGGGCGGCCTCACGCTCGACCAGGCCACCCGGGACGAGAAGCGTGCCATCGCCCTGGCAGAGCCGATCCTGCGCGATCAACTCGTCACCCCCAACAGCCTGGCCACCGCCGTCAATGTGGTGCTGCAGTTCCCCGAGGTGGCGCCGGACGAGATCCAGCAGGCCGCCGCCGCCGCCCGAGCCCGCAAGGCCGAGATCCAGGCCGAATACCCCGCCATCGCCATCGAACTCACGGGTGTGGCGATGCTGAACAACGCCTTCGTCGAGAGCGGGATCGGCGACATGGGGAGCCTCGTGCCGCTCATGTACCTCGTGGTCCTGGTGGCGACG
>JBCBRF010000465.1:0-532 GCA_039819865.1 Pseudomonadota bacterium
GACGGCGATGCCCTCCTGCGTGAAGCTGATCTGGTTCGGATCTTCGGTCGACGAGAAGTAGTCTTCGACGCCGAACCCGAACTCGGCCGAATAGGTCAGCTCGGCTTCCTGGGTGTTCGGATAGGCCCGCGGCCGGACGGCGACGAAGTCGCCCCACGGGGTGTCCGCCGTGTCGGGCGAGCCCGCAAGCGACGGGTCCGCGGTCAGCTCGATCCGACCGCCGCCGCCGCCCGTGTCGTCGACGTCGGTGACCTGGACCGTGATGGTCTTGGTCGTGGTCTCCTGACCATCGGTGACGCCGACCTCGACCACGTAGCCGTTGTCGCCGTTCGGCCCGCCGACGTCGATCGGGTTCTCGAAGTCCGGCGCCGACTTGAACGACAGGGCGCCGGTCGCGGTGTTGAAGTCGAACAGGTCGGCGTCGTCGCCCCCGAGCGGCAGGAAGCTCAGAGGATCGTCTTCGGCGTCGCTCGCCTGGATCGTCGCAACCGTGGTCTGGTTCTCCGCCACCTGCAGGGTCGCCGGCGTGTCG
>JBCBRF010000466.1:0-532 GCA_039819865.1 Pseudomonadota bacterium
CCTCGGCAAAGGCCCAGTTCACCTCGCGGAACGTGGGCCAGTCGACCGGGTCGTAGTTGTAGCGGTCCTTGAAGGAATGGAGGATCGGCCAGATCGCCTCCTTCGAGGTGATGTGGTAGAAGGACGACACCTGTTCCGGCGTCAGCGGCAGGCGCGAGACGTTGTAGCGCCCGTAGCTGTCCTCGATCTCGATCACCCGCTCGAACTCGGGATTGGCCGGGTCCTCGGCATGCTTCCACGCCACCCAGGACCCGCGGCCGACCTTGCCGAAAAAGCTCTTGAGCGTCGGCACGATCCCGTTCGGGGACTTGTTCTCGCGCCGCTCGATGCGTCCGTCGACCTCGACCTCCTCATAGGGCTGGCGGTGGTAGACGATGACCAGATCAGACGGCATGGCTTCCTCCCGGCGGATTGTTGTGCAGGCCGAGTGCCGCGATGGAGCTCGACCACCTGATCTCGGCCGACCAGTTCTTCGACGTCCTGCCGCGGGGCGTCAGCAAGGGGCCGTCGCTGAAGCGCCTGGCCGCGCATC
>JBCBRF010000467.1:0-530 GCA_039819865.1 Pseudomonadota bacterium
GGAAGAACTTCAGCTTGTTCTCGATGTACTTTGGCGCAAATAGCCCGCCGCCGGCGAGCTTGCCCACGTCCTTGGCGCGGTCGAGGATGCGGAGCTGCCCGGTCGCGGCATCCATGAAGCCAGCATCGCCGGTGGCCACCCACCCCTCGGGATCCTTGGTGTCCGCCGTCGCCTCGGGGTTCTTGAAGTACTCCTGGAACACGCCGGGGGAGCGGTAGAAGACCTCGCCGTTGTCGCCGATGCGGATCTCGACGCCGGGGGTCGGCACGCCGACCGTCTCCAGCACCACGTTGTCGTCCGGGTGCTGGGTGATGAAGACCGATGCCTCGGTCTGCCCGTAGAGCTGCTTCAGGTTCACCCCGATGGAGCGGTAGAAATTGAAGAGATCCGGCCCGATCGCCTCGCCGGCGGTATAGCCCACGCGCACCCGGGACATGCCGAGGATGTTCTTGAGCGGGCCATAGATCAGGACCTCGCCGAGCCAATCCTTGAAGCGATCCTTGCCGCTGCGCGCCCCGCCGCGGGTGTTC
>JBCBRF010000468.1:0-530 GCA_039819865.1 Pseudomonadota bacterium
TGGCGTTCGGCGGCCAGCGCCTCCTCGGCTTCGACGCGGGTCTGGTCGAGGGCGATCATCTCCTCGGCGCCGGCGGTCAGTTCGTCCTGCACGGCGTTGCGACGCGCTTCCAGACGCTCAATCTCCTCACGATCCGCGGTGAGCTGAGCGGAAAGGGCCTGCCCCTGGTCGAGAAGGGCGGCGATCGCGGCTTCATCGGCCGCGACGGTCTCGCGCAGCGCCGACTGCTCATCGCGCAGGGTGGCGACGGCGGCCTCCTGGGCCGAGAGCTCCTCGGTGACCCTTGTGCGGCGCTCGTCGATGTCGTCGATCTCCGCCTGCCCCGCGATCACCATCGACGTAAGCTCCGCGGCACGGGCCTCGAGCGCGGTCCGCTCCAGGTCCGCCGCCTCGAGCGCCGCGGCATGGTCCGCCCGCTCCGCGGCCAAGGCAGCGAGCGCGTCACGCTCGCCTTGGATGGCCGTTGCAATGCCCTCACGCTCGCCAATCGCAGCCTCAAGCGCCGCAGCTCTGGTGGAGGAGCAGTCGGC
>JBCBRF010000469.1:0-530 GCA_039819865.1 Pseudomonadota bacterium
CGCTTGATGCGAAACTGCGCGCCGATTTGCGGGTGGAACTGAAACGCATCCATGCTGATCTTGGCTCAACCCTGCTTTACGTCACGCACGACCAGATCGAAGCGATGACCATGGCAAGCCATGTGGGCGTGTTGGAAGATGGGCGGCTGGTGCAATACGGCACGCCCAAAGAGATCTACGAAGACCCAAGCAGCGTCTATGTCGCCAGCCGTTTGGGTCTGCCGCGCATCAACATCCTGCCCGCATCGCTGTTTCCGGGCAGCCATAAAGCCCCGCAGATCGGTCTGCGGCCCGAGAATATCCGGCAGGGTGACGGCATCGACGCCACGGTCGTGCGGGCCGAACATCTGGGCGATCAGACCCGGCTGCATCTTGAATTGCAGGGGCACGCAATCACGACGCTGACCGATCCGCATACCGAGTATGAGCCCAATGAGACCATAAAAATCACACCGGAAAATCCGCTTTACTTCGACGCCTCAGGCGCGCGGATCGTCTAAGGGAGGACAGACATGGCCCAGTTCATCAAT
>JBCBRF010000470.1:0-529 GCA_039819865.1 Pseudomonadota bacterium
CGGCGTCCGGCATCGGCTCTCCTCGGGTCGGGAGGCGGCGGGCGCAGGCGGGTCGTCGTCTCGGTCCCGTCCCTACGCCGGTGCGACCCGGATCAGGTTCGATGGGTTGGCTCGCGCCTCTCAGCCCGAAGGCACCCCAACGGATGACCGTGGATAGCGTGTCGAGTTGTATAAGCAAAGGGGTAATGGACGATATGCCGCCCTGGTGGGCGCGGCCGCATGCACGGCCGCGCCTTCAGCATCTTCAGGCGATATCGAACCGGTCGGCGTTCATCACCTTGGTCCATGCCTGGACGAAGCGCTTCACGAAGAGCGCGCCGCTGTCCTTTTCGCCGAAGGCTTCGGCCAGGGCCCGCAGCTGAGAGTTGGAACCGAAGACAAGGTCCACGCGGGTGGCCGTCCACTTCACGGCGCCGGTTGCACGGTCGATGCCTTCGAACACGCCGTCCTCGTCGGCCTTCGCCTTCCACTCGGTCCCCATGTCGAGCAGGTTCACGAAGAAGTCGTTCGTGAGACTGCCAACCCGGTC
>JBCBRF010000471.1:0-529 GCA_039819865.1 Pseudomonadota bacterium
CAGACCTATGCGCTCCGGGTGCTGGAGGCGCGCCTCGCGCTGGACCGGCTCTACGTCATAGGTCTGGCAGGGGATCGCGACGACGGCGAGGCGCCGGTGACCGGCGGCGATCGCCGGTTCGACGAGCGCCAGCAGCGGCGCATAGCCCATGCGCATGCCGCGACAGGCAGCCATCGCCTCGGGATCGGTGACGATGGCGGGACGCGGGCGCCAGCGGTCCTCGGGGTCGGCGGTCATGGCCAGGACGGCATCGACGCGGCCCGACGCCAGCGCCTCGGCCGCGATGGCGGTCGTAAGTCCCGACCACTGCGCCCCGTGGGCTGGCGGGGCGAGGCGGGCGCGGTGCATCGCGAGCGTGACGCCGAAATGCGCCTCGCCGCCCCGACCGAGCCCGCTACCCGCGCCCGCCGTCTCCGCGCCAAGGCCGAGGCCCTGATCGGCGCGCCCCGCACCGAGGCCCTCTGGTCCGCCCTCGCCAAGGCCGGCCCCGACACCCCGGCCCGCATGCTGGGTGCCCTCCTGGCGCGCC
>JBCBRF010000472.1:0-528 GCA_039819865.1 Pseudomonadota bacterium
GTGGCCCCTCAGCACGCCCGTGAAGGCGGGCGTCGGGGCGGCGTCGCGCGCTCGGCCGGCCACGGGCGCCGCCGCTCGGGGACGCGCCTGAGGCTCGACCGCCGCCCTGTCGGCGTCCGCCCCGCCGGTCCGCGCGGTCGCTGTCTTTCGGTGCAGCTCGATCGCCGCCGCCAGCCCGGCGTTCAGCCGCGCCATGTCGCCCGCGAAATCGGGCCCGCGCCGCAGCCGGGCCGCCTGGTTGGCGAACAGCGGCCGCACCCCCTCCGGCAGCCGCGCCGCGTCCGGTAGCGGCGTGTCGCCCAGCAGCACCGCCGCCGCCGGCACGCCGCGGGCGAGCGCGCTCTCGATCTCCGTCTTCACGAAATCCGGCTCGCCCGCCGCCGCCTTGGCCTCGAACGACTCCGCCCAGCGCCGCCCGATCAACGCCACCAGCGCGTCGCAGTCTTTGACCTGATCGTCGAGCCACTGCGCCCAAGGCAGTCCAAACGGGATCTTGCCGTCGACATCGAGAAACACCTCGTCGAACCG
>JBCBRF010000473.1:0-527 GCA_039819865.1 Pseudomonadota bacterium
CGAATATGTGGGCACCTCCTTCGCGACCGAGGCGCGCGCGATCCACGATGGCGAGGCGCCGGAACGCGCCATCTACGGCGAGGCGCGCGCGGATGAGGCGGCCAAGCTTGTCAAGGACGGTGTTCCCGTTGCCCCTTTGCCCTTTATCCCCGACCGAAAGACCAACTGATGACCGTTCTGATCACCGGCGCCAATCGCGGCATCGGCCACGCCCTTGCCACCCGTTACGCCGACCAGGGACTGGTCATCGGCACCTATCGCACGGCCCCGCCGGACAACGGCGATGCCGATACCCTGACCTGGCACCAACTCGACGTGGCCCAGCCCGAAAGCCAAGCGGCCCTCTGTCACAAGCTGGACGGTCATCCGATTGAATTGCTGGTCTGCAATGCCGGCGTCTACCTCGACAAGGGCGAAAGCCTCGCCGACGGCTATCCAGCCGCGCAATGGGACCAGACCTTTGCCATCAACGTCACGGGCGTCTTTCTGACCGTGCAAAGCCTATTGCCCAACCTGCAAGCGGCGAA
>JBCBRF010000474.1:0-527 GCA_039819865.1 Pseudomonadota bacterium
CTCCTGGGTTCCCTCCTGGCCCCCCGCCTGCGCCCCCGCCTGCCCCCCGGGCGCCAGGGCGCGGGCCATGGCGAGCGCGGTCTCCAGCGCCTGCAGTCGCGGCGGATAGGGCGCACCGGTCAGCGCGGCATGGGCCCGGGCGACAACGCGCAGGCCCGTGTCCGGCAGCGCCCCGGCCAGTGCCGCGGCATCGAGGAGAAGCTCGCCCGCCACCCCCCGCCGGTACGCCGCGGCCCAGAGCCGGTCGGCCGCCGCGTCGAGCACGGCGCGCTGGCCGGACAGCCGCCCGGCCGTCGCCGCCAGCCCGTCGCGGGTGATGCCGAGGGGGGCCAGCGTCGCCAGCGCGGCCCGCGCGCGGATCCGGTCCGAGGCGGGATCGCGGTTGGACGGGTCGTCGATCCAGCCGATCCCGCGGGCGCGCAGCCAGCCGCGGAGCGCCCCGCGCGAGAGGCCGAGCAGCGGCCGGACCAGCGCGATCCCGCCTCGGACCGGATCCGCGCGCGGGCCGCGCTGGCGACGCTGGCCCC
>JBCBRF010000475.1:0-524 GCA_039819865.1 Pseudomonadota bacterium
CGGAGGCCAAGGCCGAGCTGATGAACGAGCACGGCTGATCCGGCGAGGCGGGCGGCGCGGCTGCGCGCCGCGCCGCGCCGCCGCGCGGACCGGCCGAGGGAGAAGACGGGGAGGGCCGTTGTGATCCGGTTCCTGGCGTTCTGCGCGGCTCTCGCGGCCGCTTCGATCTCGACCGGCGCGCGCGCCGACCTTTGCACGAACCCCGCCGTCACCTGCGGCAAGCTGATCTCGCCGCAGTGCCAGCGCCTCGGCGCGGGCAGCCAGGATACGGGCTGCGAGACCCAGTTCACCGAATATCGCGACTGCCTGTCCGAGGTGGCGGCGCAGTGCGGCGGAGCGACCAGCGCGGCGGACGGGTCCTGCTCCAGCGCCGAGGCCGATAAGCTCTGGGCCGAGGCCAAGGCGGACAATGATTGCTTCGGCTACGAGGCGTTCGTAACCTCGTGCCCGAACACCCGCTTCGCCAACTTCGCCCGCGCGCGCATGGCGCGCTTGCAGTGCGACGCGCCGGCTCAACCGGCAAC
>JBCBRF010000476.1:0-524 GCA_039819865.1 Pseudomonadota bacterium
CGTGGACGTGAGCGGCATCGCCATGATCGAGGGCCCCACCGGCCACGCCATCATCAACGTCGATGCCGCCGGCGAGAACAGCATCGTCCTCCACGCCGGCGCCAATGGCGCGCTGACCGAGGCGATGCTGCACCGCGCCCTCGACGCCGCCGCCCCCGGCGACTGGTTCCTCACCCAGAACGAGACCGTGCTGGTGGCCGAGGCGATGGCGGCGGCCAGGGCGCGCGGGCTGAAGACCGCCCACGCCGCCGCCCCCTTCGACCCGGCCGCCTGCGGCGCGGCGCTGCCCCATACCGACCTGCTGGCGGTGAACGAGGGCGAGGCGGCGGCGCTCGCCCGGTACCTCGGCACCGGCCCCGAGGCACTGCCCGTCGAGCGCGTCCTCGTCACCCTAGGCGCCCGCGGCGAGCGGCTGCACGGGCCCGGGGGCACCGTCGAGCGTCCCGCCTTCGCCGTCGCGCCGGTGGACACCACGGGCGCCGGCGACTGCTTTCTCGGCGCCGCGCTCGCCGCGCTCGACGCGG
>JBCBRF010000477.1:0-522 GCA_039819865.1 Pseudomonadota bacterium
TCGACCGGAACGATCGGCCAGAGCGCGGCGACTGGGCCTGGGGCTGGCCAGGGTCGGCGAGGTCGTGGTCTCGGGGCTCGCCCGCGGGGTCGACGCGGCGGCACACGAGGGGGCGCTGGCAGCCATGGCGCCCGAGGACGCGACGCCCCCGCCCTCGCCCGCCGTTGCCGCGAGCGAGGGCGCCGCGGCACTGCGGGGACAGAACGGCGCCGGCAAGGCGCCCGCCGCACCGCCCCAGGACGCCTGGAGCACGTCCGCCGCGGCCCCGATGGCGAGCGGCGAGCCCGGCACGACCGTCGCGGTGCTGCCCGGCGGCATCGACGTGATCTACCCGCCGGAGAACGCCGGGCTGGCCGAGCGCATCGTCGCCGCCGGCGGCGCGCTGATCAGCGAGTGCGCGCCCGGCACCGAGCCTACCAGCCGTCACTTTCCCCGCAGTGCCGCGGCGCCCTCGCTCGCGGCAACGGCGGGCGAGGGCGGGGGCGTCGCGTCCTCGGGAGATCGGGAGCACACGTCTGAACT
>JBCBRF010000478.1:0-522 GCA_039819865.1 Pseudomonadota bacterium
CCCGCCCGGCGCGCGCCCGCAGCGCTCAGCCGGCGGGGGGCGCGAGCGTGACGATCACCTCGTTGCGCTTGAGCCAGGGCAGCGTCCAGGGCGGGTTGTAGCCGGCCGACTGCCAGTCGCCCCGGTGCGCGATCCCCTCGGCCGCGAGCCAGTCGGCGAGCGTGGTGCGCGCGGCCTCGATGTTGGCGGCGGAGAAGAAGCCGGTGAAGCGGATGGCGGCGACGCGGCGGGCGGGCACGGTGGCGATGGTCACGCGGGCGTCGGTGGGGCGGGGCGCGTCGCCCTCGGTCATCCCCTCGGGCAGGACGAAGACGACACGCCAGCCGTCCTCCGCGGCGGCGCCGTCTACGATCACGGGGGCGGTCATGGCGATCTCGCGGCCCGCGTTGTCGTCGACGAAGACGGGCGCGGTCATCGCGATCTCGGCCGCGCCGGTATTGGCGCCGGTGATGTAGTCGAAGAGGCGGGAGAAGCCCTCGCTGACGGCGCTGTCGCGGGAGGGGTCGGCGACGGTGGTCTGGG
>JBCBRF010000479.1:0-521 GCA_039819865.1 Pseudomonadota bacterium
GGCTCGGAGGACGTGGTGGAGTACTGCGAGCCGACGGCGACCTGCATGCCAGCCGCCCAGGCAACGCGGGTCTTCCCCTGAAGCACGGCCCTACGCCAATGCTGCACACCCGCTCGGACAAGGTCCGCCAACCGGCCAGCCCACGGAGAAGATTGGTGAGCGGGGTGGGGATCGAACCCACGACCAGCTGATTAAAAGTCAGCTGCTCTACCGCTGAGCTACCCGCCCGGTACCCTTGTCGGCGGCGCGGACGCTAGGGGGACGGGCGCCGGGCGTCAAGCGCCCATGAAGCCTTTCCGCGAAACCCAATGGCGCCATGAGGAAGGCTGCCTCTGGCGCGTGGCCGCATCGTCTTCTATATCCGCCGCCATGCAGGATGGTCAGCAGCATAGCCAGCCGACGGCCACGGGTCGCGCGGCGCAGGGTCTCGGCTTTCGCAAGATGCACGCGCGTCAACGATCACGAAGTCGTTGCCCGCACCGTGCATCTTGCGAAAGCCGAGACCCTGCGCCGCGCGACCC
>JBCBRF010000480.1:0-521 GCA_039819865.1 Pseudomonadota bacterium
ACCCGGGATGAGGATTGGGCCGGCGCGCGCAAAACGCTGACCGCCAAGCTCAAGGCCGGAACACTGCCCCGCGATGTCCATCGCCGCCGGGACGCTGTGCTGGCGCTCGCCCATGCCCGCGACGCGCTGGCCGAAGGCAAGATCGCCGAGGCGCAGGCCGAGGCCAACGCGGCCAACAAAATGTCGCCCGATCTGGTGCCCGCGGCTGTCATGGCCGCGCGCATGGCGATCGAGGGCAAGAATGCCAAACTGGCCACCCGCATCATCCGCAAAGCCTGGGATGCCGCCCCCCATCCGGACCTGGCGGCGGCCTTCGCCGAGATTGAGCCCAACGAAAGCCCCGCAGAGCGCCTGACCCGCTTCCGCCCGCTTCTGGGCAAGCATCCCGGCAACCCGGAGGTGCGGCTCTTGCACACCGAATTGCTGATCGCCGCCGAGGAGTTCGGCAAAGCGCGGACCACGCTTGGCGATCTGACCGAGGTCGACAATCCTGACGTGCGCACGCTGACCCTGATGGCCGC
>JBCBRF010000481.1:0-519 GCA_039819865.1 Pseudomonadota bacterium
CCCAGCGCCAGCAGCACGTAGGACGGGTGGGCGAGCGCGCGGGCGACCATGGTGGCGATCGGCTCGGCCGGCTGGCTGACCGAGGCCCATGGCTGGCAGACGGCGGTGGTCGTGATGGGCCTGTTCCTGCTGCCGCTGGCCGCCTGCATCCCGTTCCTACGCCCCGGCGCGCCCGCCAGCACCGAGCCGGCCGAGCCGATCGCCACCATGGTCGCCCGCGCGCTCGCCCACCCGTCCTATGTGCTGCTCGCGCTGGGGTTCTTCGTCTGCGGCTTTCACATCGCCTTCCTGACCGCCCAGCGTCACCGACCCGCAGACCTCCGCCACATAAACCGGGAGATGCGCGGTCATGAACGCCACATGGAAACCGCAGACGAAGAAGCCCAGCGTGAGAAGCACGTAGGACGAGTGGCCGAAGGCGCGGCGCAGCATCGTCCCGATGGTCACCTCCGGATCCTCGGCGCTGCCCGCCGGCGTCTCGGCTTTCAGAAACGGGATGCAGAGGCCGATGGGTAGGAG
>JBCBRF010000482.1:0-519 GCA_039819865.1 Pseudomonadota bacterium
GGGGTGGCTCGGGGCTGCGGCTCACGGGCGGTCGCGGGACTGCCGGGCGGCGATCCACCGGGCGGCCTCGGCCGGGGTGGCGACGGGTGGCGCGCCCGCCTCCGCCGGACCGGTCCGCCTACGATGCGCCACCCGTCGCCACCCCGGCCGAGGCCGCCCGGTGGATCGCCGCCCGGCAGTCCCGCGACCGCCCGGGAGCCGCAGCCCCGAGCCACCCCCGAGCCAATCCTGATCCCGCGTGAAGCGCAGCGGCATCGGGCGCGGCCGCATGCCGACCCACGGCCGGGCGGCCGAAGCAAGGATCGGCGCCGTCAGCCCTCCGGCTCGAAGGCTGCCCAGGGATCGGGGTCGTCCCAGCCGAACATCGACCAGGTGCGCCGCATATGCTCGGGCAGCGGGGCCGCGAGCACCAGGCGCCGTCCCGTCGCCGGGTGCGCCAGCGCAAGGGCGGCGGCATGCAGGTGCAGCTGGTCGATGTTCGGCTGGGACGACCCCGATCCCTGGGCAGCCTTCGAGCCG
>JBCBRF010000483.1:0-519 GCA_039819865.1 Pseudomonadota bacterium
GTGTAGAGGGCAAGGCCCTCGCTCGCCGCCTGGATCAGCTCGGCCAACACGGGCCCTTCCTCGGCCCGGGCGATGCGGAACTGGTTTGCGATGTCCTTCATCATGGCGTCTCCTTCTCACGCCGGAGCAGATGCACACCCCCGCGTCAGAACAGAAGTTGCAAGAGCGTGATTCCGGCGTGAAAACCACCGCTGCGCGGGGTTTTGCCTGTGTCGACGAGCGTTATGCTCACTGGCCGCGGCGGTGGTGTCGCGGCCAGCGCGTCTTGCCTGGGATCAGAGGTGGGCCGCCATGGCGACGGCGGTGTCGGCCATGCGGTTCGAGAAGCCCCACTCGTTGTCGTACCAGCTGAGCACCCGGCAGAACTGGCCGTCCATCACCTTGGTCTGGTCGGTGTGGAAGACCGAGGAGTGCGAGTCGTGGTTGAAATCGGTGCTCACCAGCTTCTCGTCTGTGAAGCCGAGGATGCCCTTGAGGCTCTGGCCGGCCGCCGCGCGGATCGCGTCGTGGATCTCTACC
>JBCBRF010000484.1:0-518 GCA_039819865.1 Pseudomonadota bacterium
GGGTCGAGCCCGGCGCCGGGGCCGGCGAGCACGTCGAGGGGCAGGCCCGCGAGCGCATGGGCGAGGAGCGCCGCGGCGGCGGTGTTGCCGATGCCCATCTCGCCCGGGACCAGCACGCGGGCGCCCCGGTCGCGGGCGCGCAGGGCGGCGGCGGCGCCGGCGGCGAGGGCTGCGGCGCGGTCACCGGCGCTCAGCGCGTCCTCGACCAGGGCGTTGCGGGTGCCGGGGCGGATGCGCGCCTCGACCAGGCCCGGCGGGGGCGCGCGATAGGGCGTGGCGACGCCGACATCGACGATCTCGAGGCGCGCGCCCTCGGCCCGGGCGAGGCCGTCGTCTTCGCCGGCGATCACGGCCTCGTCGCCGAGGGCGTCTCCGCCTGGCCCCAGGCGGTCACCGCGCTGATGGTCGAGACGCTCTGTGCAGGCGGCGCCGCCGCCGCCGTCCTCGCCCGGGCCGAGGGCGCGCGCCTCGAGATCGTCGATGTCGGCGTCGCCACGCCCTATCGCGCGCCCCCGCCG
>JBCBRF010000485.1:0-517 GCA_039819865.1 Pseudomonadota bacterium
TAGTACTCGGCCATCACCTGGCCGACGAGGCTGGCCGAGGCGCCGAGCGCGACGAAGACCGTCGCGAAGCCGAGCGCGAAGGCGATCGCCGTCAGCACGATCCACCAGCGGCGCAGGCCCGTCTCCGGCTGGTCCTCGGCGGTCAGTTCTTCCAGGCTGACACCGGCGAGGAAGCACAGATAGGGGGGGACGATCGGCAGGATGCAGGGCGAGGCGAAGGACGCGAGGCCCGCAAGCGCCGCGGACGCGTAGCCGATGGCAAAGGGATCCCCCATGCGCCGTTGTCCTCCCTGTATTCTTATATTAGGATTTTGATATGTGTTTTCGGAGGACGGGTCAATGTCCCATGTGACGGGTGGACGGATGGCGCGGCGGCAGGGCCGGCGGGGGCTCCTCGCGGCGGCCGTGATGCTGGCGCTCGCCCCCGCTGTGCGCGCGGCCGACCCAATGCCGGACCCCATGCCGGACCTGGGCGCGGGGCTGACGCTGCTGATGCTGGACCAGCCCTATTGCGAAT
>JBCBRF010000486.1:0-517 GCA_039819865.1 Pseudomonadota bacterium
GCCCCAATTCCTCCAGTCGAGTGATTTCGTCGCGCGCCAGGTTCGATTGCTGAACCGTGTCGTAAAAGAAATTCGGAAATGTCGACCAGAGGCCGAGCAAAACGAAGAAGGCCATCATCGCCTTCTTCCAAGGCTCGAAGAACAGCATGCGCGTCTACTTTCCCCGTCGTTACTTCTTGTCCGAGCCGGCCGGCTCGGTCTTGGACGTCACCGCCGCGATCATGCTCTTGACGAGCCGGACTTTCACGCCTTGCGCGATCTCCGCCTCGACCTCGTCCTCGTCGTCCTTGACCTTGGTGACCTTGGCGTGGAGTCCGCCAGAAGTGATGACGCTGTCGCCTCGGCGCAAGGCGTCAAGCATCTCACGATGCTGTTTGGCCTTTTGTTGCTGGGGACGGATGATCAGGAAATACATGATCACGAAGATCAACACGAACGGCAACAGGCTCTCGATCAGTCCTGGGCCTGCCGGCGCTCCGGCGGCTTGCGCGTATGCAGGTGTGAAGATCATTCTCGG
>JBCBRF010000487.1:0-517 GCA_039819865.1 Pseudomonadota bacterium
CACCAGGACCCTGCTCGCCGGCGCCGCCGCGCTCGGCCTTCTCGCGAGCCCCGCCGCGGCCGACCTCGTGTTCCCCTCGCTCGACTACCGCACGGGCCCCTATGCGCCGAACGGCATCCCGCTGGCCGACGGCTATGCGGACTATTTCACCATGGTGAATGCGCGCGACGGCGGCATCGGCGGCGTTGAGGCGCGCGTCCTGCCCTGCGAGACCGAGTACAACACGACCAAGGGCGTCGAGTGCTACGAGAGCACCAAGGGCCAGGGCGGGCTCGTCTACCAGCCCTATTCGACCGGCATCACCTACCAGCTGATCCCGCGCGCCTCGGCTGACGGCATTCCGATCCACTCGATGGGCTATGGCCGCACCTCGGCGGCCGACGGCCAGGTCTTCGAGTGGGTGTTCAACTACCCGGGTACCTACTGGGATGCGGCCTCGATCATCGTGAAGCACATCCTGGATCAGGAGGGTGGCGATATCTCGGGCAAGCGCCTGGCGCTGGTTTATCACAACTCC
>JBCBRF010000488.1:0-517 GCA_039819865.1 Pseudomonadota bacterium
AGCGTGTCATCGCAAGACTGGCACGCTCTTTCCCATGTCCTAGCGTTGAACGAAGACAGCGTGCTTTGTCAGACTTCGGCCGCATATCCCGGATATCTCGGTTAACGCCGATGCGACGACAAAGGGGTGTGCCGGATCACGTCCCACTGGAGGACAGAAATGTCGAACGACATGGCGATCGTGCTGATCCTCTCGGGGGTGGTGGCGTTCATCTACTTCCTGGCGGACGGCACCTGCACCGGGGGCAATTTCTGCAGCCCGTTCTCGCTGGAGCGCGCGCTCCGCTGAGCCGGCCGCGCCGGCCCTGCCGGCGGTCCAGGACCTGCGCATGGTGACCCCGGGAGGATTCGAACCTCCGACCTGCCGCTTAGGAGGCGGCTGCTCTATCCTGCTGAGCTACGAGGCCCCAACGCACGCGCCCGGCCACTGAGCCGGCGCATCGGGGCGCGCGGTGACGCGCCCGTTCTCCATACCCCGTCGCCCGCGCCGTGGGAACCCGCCCTCAACGCCGCCGCAC
>JBCBRF010000489.1:0-516 GCA_039819865.1 Pseudomonadota bacterium
ATCGCAGCAGGCGCCCGGCGCTTGCAAATCTCGGCCCCGGTGGTAGCTGAACGCGCAAGTCCCGGAGCGCGCCGAGGAATGAGCCGATGAACGATCTGAGCCCCATTCGCGAAAAGTACCTCTCCGCTGTGGCGGATGCGGGGGACGAGACCGCGATCGAGGAAGTGCGTATCGGCGCGCTCGGCAAGAAGGGCGAGATCAGCCTGATGATGCGCGAGCTGGGCCGTATGAGCCCGGAGGAGCGGCAGTCGGCCGGGCCGGCGCTCAACGCGCTGAAGGACGAGATCAACGCCGCCATCACCGCGCGCAAGACCAGCCTGGCGGATGCGGCGCTGGCCGAGCGGCTGGCGAGCGAGTGGCTGGACCCGACGCTCGAACCCCGGCCCGCGGCGCAGGGCACCATCCACCCGGTCTCCCAGGTGATGGAGGAGATCGCCGCGATCTTCGCCGACATGGGCTTCGAGGTCGCCGAGGGCCCGCAGATCGAGGGCGTCGAAGTTGTACCAGTCGTCCTCG
>JBCBRF010000490.1:0-515 GCA_039819865.1 Pseudomonadota bacterium
CCGGCGGCTGAGGGGTGCGGTCGAGGGCCAGCCGGCTCTCGCCCGCGTCGCGGATCACCTGCATCGCGCCCTCCCTGTTCGCTGACGGGGTGGCACCGGGCGGGCGCGCTGGCAAGGCCGCGTTCCGCCGGGTGGTGGCGTGCGCCGTCGCGTGGCATCCCGCCGCCCCGGCGCACGCCACCACCCGGCGGAACGCGGCCTTGCCAGCGCGCCCGCCCGGTGCAACCCCGTCAGCGAACAGGGAGGGCGCGATGCAGGTGATCCGCGACGCGGGCGAGAGCCGGCTGGCCCGGCGGCCGAGGTTGGCGAGGCGTCCCATGACGGACTTCATGCATCTGGGCGGCGCGGCGACCGCGGTGGTGGTCGGTGCCTCGGGCGGTATCGGCGCGGGGTTCGTGCGGGCGCTGGCGGGGGCGCCGGGGATCGGGCGCGTCCATGCCTTCGCGCGCCGGGGCAGGGTGCCCGAGGGGCCGGAGATCGTGCCCGGCCGGCTGGCCCGGCGGCTGAGGGGTGCG
>JBCBRF010000491.1:0-486 GCA_039819865.1 Pseudomonadota bacterium
GTTCTCAAGCGATATCGACGAAACAAAGCAACTGCTTGGATATGCTTCCGGCGCGCTGCTGGACGCCGATGACGGCGTCACCCGGATGCGCGGGACGCTTGGCGCAGCCGAGGCCCGTTTGGACGAGGCGCGCACCTATCTGGAAGCAACGACGACCACGCTGAACATCGCGCTGAACGAGGAGACCGGCGTCGATCAGTTCGAAGCGGCGACCCTGTTTCAAAACCTCAGCACCCAGCTTGAAACCGCCTACATCTCCAGCGCGCGTCTCGCCTCGCTGAACTTCGCCAACTTTATCCGGTGATCCGCATGACGATCCGCATTCTCAGCCAAGCCCGACCATTCCTGTTCGCTTTCGCAGCGGGCGTCGCCGGCTTTACGGCGGCCGCTCCAACCGCTCTGGGAGACGCGCCGCAATTCGAGCCGCCCGTGATCGAAGCGTCGGCAGCCGGTCTGCGCAACGGCGTCCGCATCAAGGAAGATCGA
>JBCBRF010000492.1:0-513 GCA_039819865.1 Pseudomonadota bacterium
CAGCAGCTTCTCGACGTTCAGCCCGACGTTGCCCGAACCGCCGTTGCCGATGGTCACGGCGACTTGGTTGGTCGACGTCGACGGCGTAAACGCGCTGTCGGTCGCGCCGGTCTCGCCGGTTTTCCGGGTGCCGAACATCGCCGCCATGCACACTTCGTCGATCTTGTGCCCGACCGCGTTCACCGCCGCTTCGAGGACATGCCGAACGTCAACATCAACACGGATCGGCTCTGGCTCTATCCGCGTCACTTCCACCTGCCGCAGCTGATCGACGATCTCGATCTGCTGCAGACGCTCACCGACCCGAAAGGGCCGATGACCGAGGCGGCGGTGAACGCGGTCGGGCACAAGATCGACGAAGTGTGCATGGCGGCGATGTTCGGCACCCGGAAAACCGGCGAGACCGGCGCGACCGACAGCGCGTTTACGCCGTCGACGTCGACCAACCAAGTCGCCGTGACCATCGGCAACGGCGGTTCGGGCAACGTCGGGCTGAACGTCGAGAAGCTGCTG
>JBCBRF010000493.1:0-512 GCA_039819865.1 Pseudomonadota bacterium
CTCCGACCGGTTCGGCCGGCGGCCCGTGATCCTGCTGGGGGTGAGCCTGGCGCTGATCGGCTCGGTGATCGGGGCGCTGGCGCCCACGCTGGAGCTCGCCATTCTGGGCCGGCTGCTACAGGCCGGCGGCGCCATCGCCGGCATGGTCCTCGGCCGGGCGATTGCGCACGATCTCTACGGGCGCGAGGGGTCGGCGGCGGTGATCGGTCAGATCACGGCGGTCATGGTCATGGCACCGATGATCGCGCCGGCGCTTTCGGGCGTGATCGTGGGGCAGGGGGATTGGCGCGGCATCTTCTGGGCGGTGGCGCTGCTCTCCGGCATCCTGCTGCTCGCCGCGGCGCTGCGGCTGCGCGAGACGGCGCCGGGCGGGCATGAGGGCGAAAGCTTCGCCGAGACGCTGGCCGATACGGCGCGGGGGTTCCGCGAGATCGGCTCGCTCGCCCGGCGCCGTCTCGCGCAGCCGCAGCGCCGCGGCGAGCAGCAGGATGCCGCAGAGCAGCGCCACCGCC
>JBCBRF010000494.1:0-512 GCA_039819865.1 Pseudomonadota bacterium
CGATCGTCGGGCGCGCCGCTCTCGTCGATGCGCCGCCGCGCGAGGCGGATGTCGTCGGTGCCGTAGAAGGTGATGGTCTCGGCCAACTCTATGCCCAGGGCCTCTGCGATATCGACGGCGAGCGCCACGGCGCCTGGGCCGTCACCGAGGCTGGATGGGAGGTGCTGCGCGGCGCGCGGCCCGTCACGCTGCGCCCCGCCGAGGCGGCGCGGCCCAAGCGACGCGAGCGGGGCTCCACCGCGCGCCCGCCTCCTCGGCGATCCGCCGGCGTTCGGCCCGCAGCGCTTCGAAAAGCGCCGCATCCGCCTCCGACAGGTCCATGGGCGGGCGCGCCGCAGAGCCCCGCTCGCGTCGCTTGGGCCGCGCCGCCTCGGCGGGGCGCAGCGTGACGGGCCGCGCGCCGCGCAGCACCTCCCACCCGGCTTCGGTGACGGCCCAGGCACCGTGGCGCTCGCCGTCGATATGGCACAGGCCCTGGGCATAGAGCTGACGCAACCAGCCCTTCCAGGCCC
>JBCBRF010000495.1:0-512 GCA_039819865.1 Pseudomonadota bacterium
CCGATGGTCGAGGCGCCGTCGAGCACGTCGAACTCGATCTGGCCGCGCAGCTCGCCCGCCGGGAAGTCCTCGGTAACCTGACGGCGGACGCCAACCTCGACTACGCCAAGGACTTCGACGAGACCGTTGTCGTCTCGATCAAGAACGGCGGCGGCATCCGCGCGAATATCGGCGAGATCGTCGTGCCCGCCGGCGGCACCGAGGCGGTGCGCCTGCCGAACGAGGAGATCGTCGACGGCGACGGCAACGTGGTGAAGCCCGAGGGCGGCATCAGCCAGACCGACATCGCCACCACGCTCGCCTTCAACAACGGCCTCTCGCTGGTCGACATGACCCGCGCCGAGCTGGTCGCCACGCTCGAGGGCGGCGTCAGCGCGCTGCCGGGCGTCGACGGCGGCTTCCCGCAGGTCTCGGGCGTCAAGTTCTCGTTCGACGAGAGCCGGCCCGGCGGCGACCGCATCGTGTCCGCCGGCATCTTCGACGAGAACGACGCGCTGGTGGCGGAACTGGTC
>JBCBRF010000496.1:0-512 GCA_039819865.1 Pseudomonadota bacterium
GCCCATGCCCGCGCGCTGGCAGCGGCGGGGGCGGGGGTTCTGGATATCGGCGGGGAATCGACCCGGCCGGGCGCCGAGCCCGTGCCGGTCGCGGAGGAGATCGCCCGCGTCCGCCCGGTGATCGAGGCCATCGTTGCCGATCCGGACATAAGCGCGCCCGTCTCCATCGACACCCGCAACGCGGCGACGGCGGCGGCGGCGCGGGAGGCCGGGGCGCGGATCCTGAACGACGTCTCGGCGCTGGGGCACGATCCGGGGATGGCAGCGGCGGCCGTGGCCTTTGACGGGCTCTGTCTGATGCATGCCCAGGGCGACCCGCAGACCATGCAGGCCGATCCGCGCTACGAGGATGTGCTGCTCGAGGTCTATGACTTCCTCGAGGCGCGGCTGGCGGCGGCGGAACGCGCTGGGATCGCGCGGGGGCAGATCTGGATCGACCCTGGCATCGGCTTCGGCAAGCGGCTGGAGCACAACCTCGCGCTGCTGCGCCATCTCGCCTTGTTCCATACGCT
>JBCBRF010000497.1:0-511 GCA_039819865.1 Pseudomonadota bacterium
GAGAGCGGGAGCCACCCTCCCCACTCCACCGCGTACCGGTGGCCATGAGGGACGAGCGCGAGAAGCTCGTCGATGTTCTTCTCACTCAGGGACGGGTTGTCCCGAAGCCCCGGCATGATGATGCGCATGTCGGGCTTCTTCGGGTGGTCGTAGCGGTCCCGAACGGTGGGGATGTTGGCCGCGATGCCGGACAAGATGAGCCGCTTCTTCCACGGTCCGCGGTGGAGTGGGGAGGGTGGCTCCCGCTCTCGGAGGCCATCTACCAGCTCGAACCGGAGCTGCACCGCCACGAGGGGCCCATCGACAAGACGATGCCCTGCCACCTCGGCATCGACCCGGGGAACAAGGGCGTCGCCCTCGTCGCCCAGGAAATCGACGGCGGAGTGGTCATCGTCGATGAAGTCATCGGCATCCGGCAGGACGCCGAGATGCTCTGCGAGGAGGTCAAGGGTCGTGGATTTTCAGATATCCGAACCGCGACCGTAGATGCCCAAGCGTCCATCGATTCCAT
>JBCBRF010000498.1:0-511 GCA_039819865.1 Pseudomonadota bacterium
GCTGGCGGGGCTCTACACGATGCGGGTGATCGCCGGCACGGAAGCGGCGGCGTTGGAGCTCTCCACCTGGATGCTGGCCTTCTCGGTGTTCCTGTTTCTGTCGCTCGCCGCGGTCAAACGCCAGGCCGAACTGGTGGACGCGGCGGCCCGCGAGAAGCCGGTGATCCCCGGCCGGGGCTATGCGCCCACGGATCTGCCGGTGGTCGAGATGATGGCGATCGCGGCGGGCTACAACGCGGTGCTGGTCCTCGCACTCTATATCTCGAGCCCCGACACGGTGGGGCTCTACCTATCGCCCACCTTGCTCTGGGGCGCGTGTCCGGTGCTGCTCTACTGGATCAGCCGGATGGTGATGGTGGCCCATAAGGGCGGCATGGACGACGATCCGCTGATCTTCGCCGTCCGCGACCGGGTCAGCCAGGGTTGCGGCGTCCTGGTCCTGGCCTGCGGTCTGGCGGCGACGTTCTTGTAGCGGGTTGGACCCAATCGCGGATCTGCGATCGTAGACGCG
>JBCBRF010000499.1:0-511 GCA_039819865.1 Pseudomonadota bacterium
TCGAGGCGAAGCGGTTGAAGAACTGATCCTCGGGCCCGAAGACCACGGAAGGACGCAGAACCACGGCGCGCGCCTGATGCTCGGCCACATAGGCCTCGCCCTCGGCCTTGGTTCGGGCGTACGCGCTGTCACTGTCCGCATCGGCGCCGATTGCCGAAAGGTGCACGTAGTTCGAGATGCCTTCCGCGGCCGCCAGCCGGGCTACCCGACCGGCACCATCGGCCTGTACAGCGTCGAACGTCTGCTTTCCCGTCGGCGCCAGAATGCCGACGGAGAACACCGCCGCATCGGAGCCCCGCAGAGCGGTCGCCACCAACGCGTCATCGCGGATGTTCGCGAGCACCGGCTCGACCTGGCCGACCACGCCATACGTGCGCACGAAAATTGCTTCGTTCGGGCGGCGGCATGCCACGCGCACACGCCACCCCGCACGCGCCATGCGGCGCGTGATGTAGCGTCCGATAAAACCTGAACCACCGAAAATCGTAACGATAGGGCTTTGAGGAACCAT
>JBCBRF010000500.1:0-511 GCA_039819865.1 Pseudomonadota bacterium
CGGGTCGACCTCCGCGCCATAGATGTCCTCGGCCCCCAGCGCGATGCGCCCGGCGATCCGCATGCCGAGGACATCTATGGCGCGGAGATCGACCCGCCGCTCCTGCGTCGCCGCTTCGGCTGGGTGGCGCAGGCGCCCGACCCCTTCGCCGACAGCGTGCGCGAGAACGTCGCCTACGGCCCGCGCCTGCATGGCCTGGTCGAGGAGGACGAGATGGACGCCCATGTGCGCCACTGCCTCGAGGAGGCCGGTCTGTGGGACGAGGTCGCCGACCGGCTGGACGAGGATGCGCGGTCGCTCTCGGGCGGCCAGCAGCAGCGGCTCTGCATCGCGCGCGCCCTCTCGAACCGGCCCGAGGTGCTGCTGATGGACGAGCCCTGCTCGGCGATCGACCCGATCGCGGCGGCGCGCGTCGAGGGGCTGATCCGGCGCCTGGCCGAGGAGCGCGCCGTCGTCATCATCACCCACAACATGGGCCAGGCACGGCGGCTGGCGCACCGGGTCGCCTTCT
>JBCBRF010000501.1:0-509 GCA_039819865.1 Pseudomonadota bacterium
ATACATCTCCTTGCCGGCGAGGTGGTCCTGGGTGAGATCGCGCTTTAGAGCGGCGTCGCGGGCGTAGTCCGTGCCGGGATAGCGGGCGATGACGGCGTCGAGGGCTTCGAGGGCGTTCCGGGTGATGTCCTGGTCGCGGCCGACATCGCGGATCTGCTCATAGTGGCACATGGCGCGCAGATAGAAGGCGTAGGGCGCGAGCTCGTTGCCGGGATGCAGCGAGATGAACCGGTCAAGATTGGCGAGGGACGTCTCATAGTCGTTCGCCTGATAGGAGGCGAAGGCCGACATGAGCATGGCCTTGCGCGCCCATGCTGAATAGGGGTGCTGGCGCTCGACCTCGTCGAAGAGCGCGACCGCGGTCTCGAAACGGCGTTTTCCCAGCTCGTCGGCGGCGTCGTTATAAAGCGCCTCGACGGGCTTCTCGATGTATTCGAAACCGCGGTCGCGCTCTTCGACGAGGTCGAGCGCCAGCACCCCTATTCAGCATGGGCGCGCAAGGCCATGCT
>JBCBRF010000502.1:0-509 GCA_039819865.1 Pseudomonadota bacterium
GGCGCCGCTGTCGAGCGCCATGAGGACCCGGGCGGGGGTGCCTTCGGGCACGCGCACGAGCGTGGGAAGGCCGAGGGCGCGGCCCATGGCGAGGCACTGGTCCATGCGCAGGCGATCGAAGGGGGCGTGCTCGGCGTCGAGGACGACGAAGTCGAGCCCGCTCATGGCGAGCAGCTCCATCACCTCGTGGCTGGGGGTTTTGACGAATGTGCCGCACAGCGCCTCTCGGGCGAGGATGCGGGCGCGCAGGCCGCCGGGGTTCATGGCGTGTCCTCCCTCGGACATGTTCTGGCGCGGTGACGGGCTGCCCCGCGCTTCTCTGCGTGCAGGATGGCGGCTGGGGGGGCGGCAGACAAGCGGCCATTCAGGGGGCGAGCGCCGCCTCGATCCGGGCCCAGACTGCGTCGACCCTGGCAGCGGGGTTCGCCGCGACCTGGCGGAGCCAGAGGGTGTGCGCTGTCTGCAGGGTCGAGCTGGTGCCCCGAAGCCGTTCGGCCAGCGCCGGATCG
>JBCBRF010000503.1:0-508 GCA_039819865.1 Pseudomonadota bacterium
CCGACTCGTTCCGCCGGACCGTCGAAGACGCGGGCATTGATGTCGAGGCGACCGTGGCTGAGGCCTGGACGTCGCAAGCGGTTGACCGTTTAGACGCCGTTGGGTTGACGGGCGCCGCTGAGATCATCGCCGCCGCCGGCGCGCCGGCCGATGCGGCGGGCCTTCTGGGCCAGACCGGCAATGCCTTGCGCGCCGCGGCAACTGCGCTTGGCGGCGATGACGCGGACGCGGCGGCTGAGGCCTTGGCTGCCGCCCAGACAGCCCTGTCGGATGCGGGCTTTGCGGACGCCGCCGCCGAGATTGCGGATGTGGATGCCGCAGGTCTTGCCGCAACCGGCTATCAGCAAGCGCTGTTTGATGCGGCGGGCAACCTGCGACAGCCCGCAGGCTTTGACGATGCCGCCCTGGCGTCGCTGATCTTTGCGTCAAACCGGCGTGATGTGCGCGACCGGATCGTGAATGATCTGGACCTTGTGGGTCAAACCCAATCCAAGGGCGTGCCGATCTC
>JBCBRF010000504.1:0-507 GCA_039819865.1 Pseudomonadota bacterium
TCGCGATCCTGCTGGTGGGGGCCGCGGGCGCCGCGCCCGTCCCGCCAGTTCCGGTGCCAGTGCCGATGCCAGTGCCGGAGGATGGTCCGGCGCCCGAGGCTGCCTGTGGTCTGGGCGCCGCGCGCTGCACCTGGGAGCGGGTGATCGGCGCGGCGACCGATGATCGGGCGCGGGGGGCGGCGCTTCATCCGGGTGGCGAGGTGACGGTCGTCGGCACGGTGCGTCCGCCGGCGGGGATCGGCTCGGCTGCCTGGGCGATGCGGCTCGACCGGACGGGCCGGGTGCTGTGGCACCGCGATCTCGCCCGTGACGGGATCGCGCGGCTGGTCGACGTGGCGCCGGCACCGGACGGGGGCGCGCTGGCGGTCGGCCAGCGGCGCCGGGCGGGCGAGCGGCAGCTGGACTTCTGGGCGCTGGGGCTGGCGGCGGACGGGCGCGTGGCGGGCGAGGTGCACCTGGCCGGCGGCCTGGCCGAGCGGGTGCGTGCCGTTGCCGCCCGCCCCGGTG
>JBCBRF010000505.1:0-507 GCA_039819865.1 Pseudomonadota bacterium
CCAGCCGGCGCAGCCCCGCGACATCGCCCGCGCCGACCAGCGCCAGCGCGGCCCCGTCGTCGATGCCCAGCGTCTCCTGCGCGGCGAGGATCTCGTCGAGCGTCAGCCGGTCCTCGAGCCGGTCGGCCAGCCCGACCGCGACGGTATCGCCCGCCGCCATCGCCACCAGCGCGAAGCGATAGGCCTGCCGGTCGTCGCCGCCCTCGCTCATCAGCCGCGCCAGGGCGGCCGCCGCGTCCCCGTCGCCGGCTTCGGCCAGCGGCGTCAGCAGCGCCAGCGCCGGGCCCGGCGCCCTGGGCGCGCCCACGCCCGAGGCAAAGGCCAGGCCGGCCGCGCGCCGGTCGGCATCGTCCAGCGTCTCGGGCGTGTCCAGCGCGGCCAGCACCAGGGCCGGGTCCAGCACCGCGGCGCGGGCCAGCGGCCGCGCGCTGGCCACCGGGCGCAGCGCCGCGACGGTCGCGGCCGGCGTGTCGAAGGTGTCCGCCTCAAGCCGCAGCCCGCCCGGCG
>JBCBRF010000506.1:0-507 GCA_039819865.1 Pseudomonadota bacterium
CAAGACCATCGCCGAACTGGTCGACCTGGCCCATTACCTGCTGACCCAGCGTCCGCTGGAACCCGATGAGAAAGCACAAAAACTCCTGTCCGGCGAGGCGATTGCACTTATCGGTCGTTTGACGCCCATGTCGTGGTCGTCGACGACGACGGCGAGCATGTAGACGGGCGTGCCGTCCGAGCGGAGCAGGATGAGGTCGTCGAGCTGGTCCGCCGCCCAGGTGACGCGGCCCTGCACGGCGTCATCGACCGCGACCTCGCCCTCGCGCGGCGCGCGCAGCCGGATCACGTAGGGCGCGTCGGGCCAGTCCTGCGGTCCGCGGTCGCGCCAGGGGGAGCGGTAGAGCGGCGGGCGCCCCTCGGCCTTGGCGGCGTCGCGGAAGGCGTCGATCTCCTCCCTGGTGGCATGCGCTGGCTCGGGCTCGACTGGGACGGCGACGCGATCAGCCAGGCCAGCCGCGCCGCCCGCCATGCCGAGGTCGCCCACGCGATGCTCGAGAATGGCACC
>JBCBRF010000507.1:0-506 GCA_039819865.1 Pseudomonadota bacterium
CCCGGCTTCTGGCCGCGGGCGTGCCGGATGCAGCGCGCGACGCGCGGGTTCTGGTGGCGCATGCCGCAGGGGTTCCCGCCACCGAAGTCGGGATCCGGCGTGAGGATCGGCTAGATGGCAGCGCGGAGACACGGCTTAGCGTGGCGCTGGACGCCCGTGTGGCGCGCCAGCCGGTGGCGCAGATCATCGGACACCGCGCGTTCTGGCAGCATGTCTTCGAGGTCACTGGCGATGTGCTCGACCCCAGACCGGAGACGGAGACATTGGTCGCAGCCGCCCTCGAGGGGCCTCCGCCGACACGTATTCTGGATTTGGGGACAGGCAGCGGGTGCATTGTACTCAGCCTGCTCGCGGCTTGGCCCGAGGCCACCGCCGTCGCCACGGATCAAAGCGCGGCCGCCCTCAAGGTCGCGGCACGCAATGCCGACCGCATGGGGGTTCGCCGCCGATTGACACTTCTTCGCGGCAATTGGTTGAAACCGGTCTGCGGCAGATTTAACTTGGTT
>JBCBRF010000508.1:0-506 GCA_039819865.1 Pseudomonadota bacterium
CAGGGCAGCCCGCTCTTTCTTGCGTTCCAAGCCTTCCTGCATGTCCGCGGCGCAGCGCTGGAGATCAGCCCGCTTGCGGCCTTGGCGGGGGAAGAGCGCCAGCATTTCGCCCGCGCGTTGGCAGGCGTACTGCTCGAGAACGCGGCGCAACGCGCGGCGGCGCTGGTCACGCTGTGTCAGGGCCTCAGCCCCGGGCAGATCGAAGCCGGCGTCTTCAAGACGCTGACGAAACTCGCGGTCGACGCCGACGCCGCTCTCGCTTTTGAAGACGCCGAGACCAAGGTCGACAGCCGCCGCGTGATCGAGGCGGCGGTCCGCAACCTCTATGGTGGTGGAAGCATCGCGGGTGGCGAATGGATCGCGCCCGTGCTGCCCGACATCCTGGGCGAGCGCATCGTGGCGGAGGCGTTGGCCGATGCGCCGAGCCTGCTCACCGCCTATTTCGACGCGCATGACGCGGACGCGGTTCAGGCGTTCATTGTGCTCAACCGGATCAGCCGCCCGAA
>JBCBRF010000509.1:0-505 GCA_039819865.1 Pseudomonadota bacterium
GATGCTCTGCGTCGATACCTCCGCCTCGGTCGAGGCGCGGATGCTCGGTGCGGATGGTGTGATCGCCGGGCTCGGCGCGGGCGCTGTGGTGATCGATTTCGGCACCTCGCTCCCCGGCTCGACGAAGATGCTGGGGCAGAAGGTGGCGGAGGCCGGTGGCACCCTCCTCGACGCCCCCCTGGGCCGGACGCCCGCCCATGCCTATGACGGGCTTCTCAACATCATGGGGGCGGGCGATGAGGCAGCCTTTGCAAAGGTGCGCCCGGTGCTCGACGACCTCGGCGAGAATGTCTTTCATGTCGGCCCGCTTGGCGCGGGCCATACGCTCAAGCTCATCAACAACTTCTTCGCGATGACCACCGCATGTTCGATGGCCGAGGCTTTTGCGATGGCCGACCTTGCGGGCCTTAAGCGCGAGACCCTTTTCGAGGTGATGGGCGCAGGGCCCCTCCGCTCCGGCATGATGGAGTTCATTAAGGCGGAGGCTGTGGATGGGGAGATCAAG
>JBCBRF010000510.1:0-504 GCA_039819865.1 Pseudomonadota bacterium
GTCTATGGCGAAAACGGAATCCTCGAGGGAATCAAGGAGGGCTCGGTCCTGATTGATTTTGGTACGTCGATCCCGGCTTCGACGCAAAAAATCGGCGCTGATCTCGCAACAAAGGGGGCGGGCATGCTCGACGCGCCGCTCGGGCGAACGCCGGCGCATGCGAAGGATGGATTGCTCAACATTATGGCGGCGGGCGACAAAGCCACGTTCGATAAGTATGAGCCGGTTCTGAAAGAGCAGGGCGAGAATGTCTTCTATCTCGGCAAGCTTGGGTCAGGTCACGTCACCAAGCTGATCAACAATTTCATGGGCATGACTACAGTGACCGCCATGTCGCAAGCCTTCGCCGCGGCTGAGCTTGCCGGTGTCGATCGCGCGCAGTTATTCGAGATTATGTCCGCCGGGCCATCAAACTCTCCGTTTATGAAATTCTGCAAGAATTACGCAGTCGATGGTGTGAGTGATCTTGGCTTTTCGATGAATAATGCGAACAAGGATTTGCGT
>JBCBRF010000511.1:0-504 GCA_039819865.1 Pseudomonadota bacterium
CCACCAGCTCGGCCGCATCGCCGGGCATGAACATCTCGTCGGCCCGCGCGACCAGCCGCGAGAAGCGCCCCGCATGGACCCCCAGCAGCACCGCGTCCCGCGCCTCCAGCGCCGCGGCGAGCCGCGCGACCAGGCGCGACAGCCGCGGGTCCTGGCGCGCGCCGCCGGCGGCCGCGAAGTCCTCGATCAGCGCCAGCATGCCCAGCCGCGCGCTCTCCAGCGCCGCCGCATCCGGCGCCCCGGCGGCCGCGACGACCTCGAGCCGCCCCGCCACCACGTCGAACTGCAACGGCGCCGCCCGCTCCTCCGGCACCGCCGCGGTCCCGCGCGCCTCGCCCCGGATCTCGCGGAGCCAGGCGTCGAAGGCGGGGGAGACCCCGTCCAGGTCCTCGAGAACGACGCCCCGGCGCGTCTCGTCGCGCTGCACGACACCCACATCGCCTACGACCTGTGGCGCCCGGACGGCAGCGTCGACGAGACGCGCCGGGGCGTCGTTCTCGAGGA
>JBCBRF010000512.1:0-504 GCA_039819865.1 Pseudomonadota bacterium
CCAGCTCGCCCACTGCGGCACGCAGCTCAACCTGGTGCCGGGGACAGAGACGGTGACCACGCCGGAGACCTTCGCAGCCCTCTTCCCGGAGACGGGCGGGGCGCTTTACGGCATGGCCAGCCATGGTTGGCGGGCCTCGTTCCAACGGCCGGGCGTGCGCACGCCGGTGAAGGGGTTGTACCTGGCGGGCGGCAGCGTTCATCCGGGGCCGGGCGTGCCGATGGCGGCGCTGTCGGGCCACGCAGCGGCGATGGCGGCGGTGCGGGACTTTGCTTTGACCAGCCGGTCCCCCGGGGCGGCTATCTCTGGTGGTATCTCGACGCCCTCAGCGACGACGGGGCCCACGCGGAACTTGCTCTCGCTGCGTTCCAGCGCGCCCGCGCCGCGCTCGGTCATCGCCCAGTGGTGGCGCGGGCCGTAGAGGGCGATGTTGATCGCCACATGGTTCTCCGGCCGCGCATGGCCCGCGTACCAGTAGTAGGGCGAGAAGACCGAGCCCACGAA
>JBCBRF010000513.1:0-504 GCA_039819865.1 Pseudomonadota bacterium
ACGCCGCTGACGCCCCATCTGGCCGCCGCCGGCGCCCATTTCGGCCCGGTCAACGGCTGGGAGCGCGCGCAGTACTACGCCGCCCCCGGCGATCCGCCGGACGCGCCCGGTTTCGGCTGGACCCCGGCCGAGGCCGCCGTCGCCCGCGAGGTCGCCGCCGTCTCGACCCGCGCCGGCATCATGGAGGTCGGCGGCTTCACCCGCCTCGCCGTCCGGGGCGAGGGCGGCATCGCCTGGCTCGACGGCCTGCTGGCCGGCCGGGTGCCGAAGCGCGTGGGCCGCGTCGGCCTCGCCTACTACCTGACAGGGCAGGGCAACGTCGCGGGCGAGGTCACCGTCGCCCGCCTCGACGAGCGGACCGTCTGGCTGGGCGCCGCCGCGGCCGCCCATGCCCACGACCTCGACTGGTTCACCCGCCAGCTGCCCGCGGACGGCTCGGTCGCGCTCGACGACCTGACCGAGAGCCACCTCGCCCTCGTCCTCGCCGGCCCCCGGGCGCGCGAG
>JBCBRF010000514.1:0-504 GCA_039819865.1 Pseudomonadota bacterium
TATGGCGGCCGATCCTAGGCTGCACGCCCATCTGGTCGCCGCCCGCCTGGGATGACGGACCGGCGGAGCTTCGTTGACGGCGGGGGCGGGGCCGGTCATGGTGCGCCGCGAAAGCCCGACCAGCGGAGGACGCGATGACCACTAAGCTCCACCTCGTCTTCGGCGGCGAGCTCGTCGACCCCAAGACCACGACCTTCCGCGATACCGACGAGATCGACATTGTCGGCATCTATCCGAGCTATGCGCGTGCCTACGAGGCGTGGAAGGCGAAAGCGCAGCAAACGGTCGACAACGCGCATATGCGCTACTTCATCGCCCACCTGCACCGGCTGCGGGACGAGTAGCGCTCGGCCAGTGCCGAGGCCGAGGCACTGGACGGCTGAGACTGTCGCCCCCGACCACGGGGCCGCGCGCTCGGTGATGCTGCGTTGATCGATGGGAGGCGACCGGCGGTACAACGCCGGCGCAGAGGCAAGGGAGAGCGCCCCAATGGCGAAGGCTGGG
>JBCBRF010000515.1:0-503 GCA_039819865.1 Pseudomonadota bacterium
GATGCTGAGCGTGGGCTTCGAACCTGTTTCGACGGCGGGCCGCGCGCCTCCAACACCACCCGTTTAATTGAGGCCTTCAGGCATGACGACCGGAACGCTCGAGCGACCGTCTGCGACAGGCGCGGCCACCAATGCGGCGCCGCCGATCCTGAAGGTCAACAATATCGAGGTCATCTACGACCACGTCATCCTGGTGCTGAAGGGTGTCTCGCTTGAGGTCGGTGTATTGGTCGAGCTGGGTCTTAAACCGCTGCACCTCCTTAAACAAGTTGACGAACTGACTCCGGGCCGCGTCCCCTTTCAGGTTGGGCACCTCTTCCGGCGCACAGGTCAGACCCTGGGATTGCATAAACTCATCTAGCTGCGTGACCGCTTCTTCCAGCTTGTCGATGACGGCTGGGGCCGGGTCAACCAGCCAGATTTCTTTTGCCTGCTCCTTGTGCTCGCCTGAGAAGAGGGCGATCGCTTGATCGACCGACTGCTGCTGCTGGCGAAAGTCGAGG
>JBCBRF010000516.1:0-502 GCA_039819865.1 Pseudomonadota bacterium
CACCGCCCGCATCACAAACCCTGGCGTACCGTGGGGGAGTGCATCGCGACGATGCGGTCCGCGAGCCCGCGCGCGAGAGAGAGGTCGAAGTCACTGATGACGCCGGCAAGCCATTCACGCTCCTGCTCAGTCTTGCATCGTGGGCATCGTCGGGCTCTACGAGGACACCGACCAGACCCGATGCAAGACTGAGCAGGAGCGTGAATGGCTTGCCGGCGTCATCAGTGACTTCGACCTCTCTCTCGCGCGCGGGCTCGCGGACCGCATCGTCGCGATGCACTCCCCCACGGTACGCCAGGGTTTGTGATGCGGGCGGTGGTGTGGGCAGCCGGCGTGACGGGGCTCCCGAGTCTCGCCGGGCTCACCGCCCGCATCACAAACCCTGGCGTACCGTGGGGGAGTGCATCGCGACGATGCGGTCCGCGAGCCCGCGCGCGAGAGAGAGGTCGAAGTCACTGATGACGCCGGCAAGCCATTCACGCTCCTGCTCAGTCTTGCATCG
>JBCBRF010000517.1:0-502 GCA_039819865.1 Pseudomonadota bacterium
GGGCTGCGAATTTGAAACGCTCAGTGGCGCGACCTCCGGTGACATCCAGGCCGGATTGCGGACGGCGTCGTTGACGACCCAGTCGAGGCGGCCCCCACTAGGCGTTAATGTAGGCCAATTCGCCGCGGCCGCCGCCGACATGGTCAGGCCCGTCGCGCGCTTCTTGTCAGTTCGAATAGGAATAAGCCGCCCACACCGTCGATATCCACAATCGATATCCGTGGTCGCTTCCAACTCTGCGATCTCGGTTTCCAACGCCAACAGCGCATCCAACTGGAACTGTTTAACGTCGGTCCAGTTCGTCGGTTGATGCGGCATCAACGCGCCGAGCAATCCGCCGCTCGCGCCTTGCCCGATTGTGCCCGCGTCCATCAGGGTGCAAGACAGACCCTCAGCGCGCGCGCGCACCGCGCACCACAGCCCGACGATGCCACCGCCAACAATCAAAACATCGGGCAAGGCGCGAGCGGCGGATTGCTCGGCGCGTTGATGCCGCATCAAC
>JBCBRF010000518.1:0-502 GCA_039819865.1 Pseudomonadota bacterium
ACCGCCCACTCAAGCCCGTGGCTATAGGCGAAGCCACCGACCGGATAGCCGGGGGACAACCAGGCGAAAAGGGCCGCGAGCCCGCCATCGGCGTCGAGGCTCGGATCCTCAGTCATGGCGATGCGGGATATGCGCGTTGGGATCGGCATGGGCGTCGTGGGCGTGGTGGTGACCATGGGTGCGCCCGTGGCCATAGGCACCGCCCTCGGGGCGGAAGGGCTCGGTCACCTCTGCCACCATGCCGCCCAGGCGGCGCACCATCTCGGCGATCACATGGTCGCGCTGGATCAGCAGTCGATCCGCCTGGACCTCCGCCGGCAGGTGCCGGTTGCCGATGTGCCAGGCCAGCCTGGCCAGATGCCGCGCATCCTCGGCGCGGATCTCCAGCAGCGGCTCGGGCGCTGCGCGAACCTCGACCGCGCGGCCGTCCTCGAGCATCAGCAGTGCCCCGTGCTCAAGCTCCGTCGCTTCCGGCAGATCCAGCAGCAGGGTCTCGCCCGCC
>JBCBRF010000519.1:0-502 GCA_039819865.1 Pseudomonadota bacterium
GCCTCCAGCGACCGGGTCACATCATCGAACCCCCGGGGCTCGCATGGCCGCACCCGCAGACCTGTCCCGTCCAGCGCCAGTGCCACGCCTGCCGAAAGACCGCCGCCGCCACAGCAGACCAACACATCCGCCGCCTCGATCCCGAGGGCTTCGGCATCCTCGGCGATCTCAAGCCCGCAGGTGCCCTGGCCCGCGATCACCTCGGCATGGTCGTAAGGCCGGATCAAGGTCAACCCGCGGGCCTCGGCGATGGCGCCGCCGATCTCCTCCCGACTCTCACCACCGGGCCGGTCGTAAAGCACGACCTCCGCGCCGAGCGCCTTCGTGTTCTCGATCTTCAGCGTCGGCGCGTCCGTCGGCATCACGATCACCGCCGGCACATCGTGCAACGCCGCCGCCCGGGCCACGCCCTGCGCATGGTTGCCCGAGGAATAGGCGATCACACCCCGCGCTGGCGCCGGAGGTGCGCGCGCGGGGTGTGATCGCCTATTCCTCGGGCAAC